>NZ_JABCPZ010000056.1 GCF_013283785.1 Nonomuraea antri | reverse complement strand
CCGAGGGGGCGTCCAGGGGGTGGGCGATCCCGACCGCGACGGACATCGCGTTCGCGCTGGCGGTGCTGGCCGTGACGGCCAGCGCGATGCCCGCGGCCCTGCGCGCCTTCCTGCTGACCTGCGCGGTCGTGGACGACCTCGGCGCGATCACGATCATCGCCATCTTCTACACCGACAACGTGAACCTGCCCATGCTGGCGCTCGGCGCGGCCCTGATCGCCTGCTACGGCCTGCTGCAGCGCAAGGGCGTCAGGTCGCCGTGGATCCACCTGCCGCTGGCCCTGGCGGCCTGGTACGCGGTCGAGGTCAGCGGTGTGCACGCGACCGTCGCCGGCGTGGCGCTGGGCCTGCTGACCCGCGTCAGGTCCACCGAGTTCGAGCGCACCTCGCCGGCCGAGGCCGCCGATCACTACCTGCGCCCGGTCTCGGCCGGTTTCGTGGTGCCGGTCTTCGCGTTCCTGTCGGCGGGGGTGAAGCTGGACGGATCAAGCCTGGGCGCTATGTTCTCCGATCGGGTAGTTCTGGGAGTGATAGCGGGACTCGTACTCGGCAAGTTCCTCGGCGTGTTCGGCGGCGCCTGGCTGTCCGTGCGGCTCGGCCTGGCGAGACTGTCGGAAGAGCTCCACTGGCGGGACATGGCGGCGGTGTCGTTGCTGGCCGGGATCGGGTTCACGGTGTCACTGCTGATCGGCGACCTCGCGTACGGCGCCGAGCGGCAGCGCGCCGTAGCCGTCACCACGGGGATCCTCGCGGCCAGCGTCATCGCGTCGATCCTGGCGGCGGTGCTGCTTCACTTGCGGGTACGCAAGCGCCGTCTTGCACTGGATGATGTTTGACAGGGCCACCAGGCCTCGATAGGAGACGTTCATGCCGCAGACTCCCGAGGAAGAATCCCTGGGCTCGCTGGTCGCCCAGGCGAGCAGTCACATCTCGTCCCTGGTCCGCTCCGAGATCGAGCTCGCCAAGGCCGAGTTCAGGTTCGACGCCAAGCGGGTCGGCATGGCGGGCGGCCTGTTCGCCGCGGCCGCCTTCATGGCCCACCTGTGCCTGATCCTCGCCTCGTTCACGATCGCGTACGTACTGGCCCAATGGCTGCCGCACTGGGCGGCCTTCCTCATCGTGACCGTCTTCTACCTGGTGGTCGCGGGGCTGCTGGTGCTCATCGGGGTCCGCAGGCTCAAGGGGCTCGCCGGGATGAAGCGGACGGCCAGGTCGATCAAGGGGCTCAAGGAGATCGCCTCGCCCAACGGGCAGAACCTGCCCGTTCCCACACCGGATCGCGAGCCGGTGACCCGCGATGGCACCTGACGAATCGCTCGTCCAGATCGAGGGGCCGTGGACGCATCGCGCGGTCCACGCGGGCGGCACCCGCTTCCACGTGGTCGAGGCCGGCGAGGGCCCGCTGGTGCTGCTGCTGCACGGGTTCCCGCAGTTCTGGTGGACCTGGCGCAGGCAGCTCGAATCGCTGCCGGCCGCCGGTTACCGCGCGGTCGCCGCCGACCTGCGCGGCTACGGCGGCAGCGACAAGCCCCCGCGCGGCTACGACCTGCCCACGCTGGCCGCCGACGCGGCGGGGCTGATCCGCGCGCTCGGCGAGACCGGGGCGATCGTGGTCGGCCACGACTGGGGCGGCCTGCTGGCCTGGACGATGGCGGTGCTCGACCCCAAGTGCGTGCACCGGCTGGTCACGGTCTCCGCCCCGCACCCGCTGCGGCTGCGCAGCGCGCTGCTCACCGACCCGTTCGGCCAGCTCAGGGCCAGCGGTCACGGCGTGGGCTTCCAACTGCCCATCCTGCCGGAACGCCGGCTCACCCGCGACGGCGCCGCGCTCGTCGGCCGGCTGATCTACGAGTGGTCGCGGCCCGGCTGGCCCGACGCCGAGACCGCGCGCACGTATCGCGAGGCGTTCGCGATCCCGGCCGTGGCGCACTCGGCGCTGGAGTATCACCGCTGGTTCGGCCGCTCCCAGTTCCGTCCTGACGGGCTGCGGTTCGCCCGCGCCATGCACACCGAGGTCGAAGCGCCGACCCTGCAGCTGCACGGCGCGCTCGACCCGTGCATACTGCCGCGTACCGCGCAGGGTTCCAGCCGGTACGTGGCCGCGCCCTACCGGTGGCGGCTGCTCGAAGGAGCCGGCCACTTCCCCCACGAGGAGATCCCCGACGTGTTCGACGCCGAACTGCTCGGCTGGCTGGCCGACCCAGAGCCCGACCGATGAGAGACCGCGACCCCGAGGGCCGTCCGCGCAACGCCAGGCCGCGCGACGCGTACGGCAGGCCGCTCCCCTACGGCTCGCCCGGCGTGGCCCGGGTCCCCGACGACTACGCCCCCACCACCGAGCAGGCCCTGGCCGACGCGCGCCGGTTCCTGGCCGAGGGCCTGCCGTTCAACGCGCACGAGGTGTTCGAGGGCCGCTGGAAGTGCGCGCCCGACGACGAGCGTGAGCTGTGGCAGGGCCTGGCGCAGATCTGCGTCGGCCTGACCCACCTCCAGCGCGGCAACGGACGCGGCGCGCTGACCCTGTTCAGCCGCGGCGCCGCGCGCATCCAGGGCTACGGGGCCCCGTACGACGAGGTCGGCAAGGCGGCGACCGCGCTGAGCCACGACAGCGACCCGGCCGCGGCCGTCGCCGCGATCCTGGGCAGGCTGCCCGGCTAGTCGCATTCCTGGGTGCTGGCCCGGGTGGTGTCGTTCCTGCCCTGCTCGACGTCGGGGGCGACCTCGGCGGCGGTCAGGACGTACCCGGTGTCCTTCTCGTTGATCGCCGCGGCGAAGATCACGCCGTAGACGCGGCCGCCGACGGTGAGCAGCGGGCCGCCGGAGTTGCCCGGCAGGACCTCGCCGCGGATCTGGTAGACGTTGCGCCGGACGTTCGAGCCGCGGTAGATGTCGGGCCCGTCGGCCTCAAGGCGGCCGCCGATCCTGGCGGCCACGGCGGTGAAGCCCTTGCCCTTGGGGAACCCGGCGATGATCGCGTTGTCGCCGCGCTCGCCGCTGTCGTCGAAGGCGAGTGACGGCAGGCCGAGGCCGGGCACGTACAGGACGGCGATGTCGCGCTGCGGGTTGTAGCGCACCACGGTGGCCGGATGCTTGCGCATGTCGGCGTCGATGACCTGCAGGTTGCTGGTGACGCCGGCGACCACGTGCGCGTTGGTCATGATCCGGTCTTTGGCGTAGACGAAGCCGGTGCCCTCGATGTGCTTGTTGCAGCTCTCGGCGTTGCCCTGGACCTTGACGATGGCCCGGCGGGCGCGCTCCAGCTTGGCGCCCTGCATGATGCTCTGGTCGGGCGGCGGCACGTCGATGAGCTGGCCGGCGCCGATCGCGTCGAAGACGGGCGGGAAGTCGGAGCGGTCGATGAACTTCTTGAACGGCGCCTGCCAGTTGCGCGCGGCCTGCGGGATGGCCTCGTCGACGGTGGTCAGCAGCGCGGAGTTCTTCACCTGGTCGACCAGCGGCGTGAACGCCGTCGAGACGATCAGCGACCCGATCAGCCAGGCGATCACCAGCACCGACAGCGCGCTGGCGAACGTGCCGCCCACCGCGTCGGCGGCCTTGGCCGGCTCCCACGTGACGTGGCTGCGCACCACCGCGCCCAGCGTGGACGAGGCGAACTGCCCGATCGTGGCCGCCAGGAAGACGATCACGATGGCGAGCAGCGCCTGGGGCGTGTCGCCGTCGACGACCGCCTTGGAGATCGGCGGCGCGATGAAGACTCCGAGCACGGCTCCGCCGACGAACCCCACGAAACTCATCGCGCCGATGATGAAACCCTGCCGGTACCCGGAGATGCCGAAGGCGATCACGAGGCCGATCAAGATGAGGTCAAGCAGATCACCGCGCACGCTTCAAAGGTAACCAGCGATACGGTCAAGTGTGCACGTCTTCCGCCAGGACGGCGTCACCCTGCTGACTATCTTGGGCGGTATGCCGCCGATCGAGCGAACAGTGCGTGGTCTCATCGAGGCAGCTCTGCGCGACACCGATCCCGACGGGCCGGTGCGCTGGCAGGTGATCTCCACGCTCCGGCAGCGGGGCGATCTGGAGTCGTTCATCGAGGCCAGGCGGCTGTGCGCGGCCGACAGCGTCACCGAGCGGCTGCTCGGGGTCGACATCATGGGCATGCTCTCGCCCTTCGTCGACCGCACGCTGCCCGTCCTGCGCTACCTGGCGGCCAGCGAGAGCGACGCCATGGTGCTGTACTCGGTGCTGATCGCCTTCGGGCACCTGGCCGACCCGCGCTCGCTGCCGTCCGTGATCGACCTGGCCGGTCACGACGACGCCAGGGTCAGGTACGGCGCGGCGTACGCGCTGCAGCACGTGCTGGGCAACCCGCCCGACAGGGCGGGGCTGGAGGCGCTGCGCATGCTGGCCGTCGACAGCGACGCGGACGTGGCCGGCTGGGCCGCGCTCGGCGTCGCCCTGACCACGGGACGCGTGCTCTAGCCGCGGGCTCGGGCGCCGTTCCAGCGGCGGCGCAGGCGCCGTTCCGGCCCCGGCTCAGGCGCCGTTGCGCGCGGCCAGGTTCAGCACGTCCTGCGGGAGCTCCTCGATCCGCCCCGGGTCCCACGGGCGCTCCAGGCCGCCCGCGCGCAGCACGGTGTCGAGCACCATCGCGGTGAAGCCCCACACCAGCATGCCGCGCACCCGGAAGGCCGGCCCGGTGAACCCGCTCGGGTGGCGCAGCGCGATGCGGTTGCCGGGGTCGACCAGCTCGGCCAGCGGCACCCGCTCCACGGACTCGACCTCGTCCGGCGAGGCCGCGTGCACCTCGCACGGCTCCTGCCACCAGGCGACGACGGGCGTGACCCGGTTGTCGCTGTGGTCGAGGTAGAGCTCGGGCAGTGAGCACAGCACGCGCACGCCGCCAGGGACGACGCCGGTCTCCTCCTCGGCCTCGCGCAGCGCCGCCTGGATCGGCCCGCCGTCGTCGGGATCGACGCCGCCGCCGGGGAAGGCGGGCTGGCCCGCGTGCCTGCGTCCGCGGGAACTGCGCTGGATGAGCAGCACGTCGGGGCCGAGCGGGCCCTCGCCGAACAACATCAGGACCGCGGCCGGACGTCCGCCGCGCGCGGGCGGGCGCAGGTACCGGGGGACGCGGATCCGCTGGGCCTGCTCGGCCAGTCGGTCGAGCCAGTCGGGCACTTGGGTCACGCATCCTCCAACACACCGGGGTCCAGGTGACTTCCCCGGCTCAAGAGAAAGGACCCGATCGGACGAGCTTCGCGGCTTCCTTCTCGCTGGTCGGCCCGGTGCCGTACGAGGGGCACAGCGCGGCCAGCGGGCACACCCCGCAGGCGGGACGTCGGGCGTGGCAGATGCGGCGGCCGTGCCAGATCACGCGGTGCGAGAAGATCGTCCACTCGCGCTTGGGCAGCAGGTCGCCGACGACGTGCTCGATCTTGACCGGGTCGGTCTCCTCGGTCCAGGCGAAGCGGCGCACCAGCCGCTGGAAGTGCGTGTCGACGGTCAGCCCGGGCACCCCGAAGGCGTTGCCGAGCACCACGTTGGCCGTCTTGCGGCCCACGCCTGGCAGTGTGACCAGGTCTTTCAGCTTGTTCGGCACCTCGCCGCGATAGCGTTCGCAGACCGTCTGGGCCATGCCGATGATGCTGTTCGTCTTGGCGCGGAAGAAGCCGGTCGAGCGGATGATCTCTTCCATCTCGGTCCGGTCGGCCGCGGCGTACGCCTCCACGTCCGGATATTTCGCGAACAGGTGGGGAGTGACCATGTTGACGCGCTTGTCCGTGCACTGGGCGGACAGGATGGTGGCGACCAGGAGTTCGAGCGGGTTGCGGAAGTCCAGCTCGCAGTGGGCGTCGGGGTAGGTGTCGGCGAGGATCCTGTTCATCTTGCGCGCGCGTCGTACCAGACCGAGCTGGGTCTCCTGCTTGCGTTGACGGCCTGCCACGTTCGTCGCCATGCCGCCAAGACTAGAACGCCCGGCATCCCGTTGAGCCCGTCACCGGCACGAACGCGCCCCGGCGACAAAAGGGGTAGAAGTAAGCATCTGTCCATGTATGTCCGTAAACTTCGCCAAGGAGATCGCGGCGAAGCGGGGACAAGCCCGGACCACTCAGGCATTCCCCTAACCTGTGTGTGCCGCCCGAAGTGGGGTGAGTCACAATGGCAGCAGAGGAGGCAGAGTGAACACCGAAGACGTGCTGGGTAAGGCCCCCCTGTTCGCCGCGCTCGACCGTGAGAGCGCCGCGGCGCTGCGCACGAGCATCACCGAGGTCCAGCTGTCCAAGGGACAGACGCTCTTCCACGAGAACGAGACCGGCGACCGGCTCTACGTCGTGCTCGAAGGCAAGATCAAACTCTCCCGCACCTCGCCGGACGGCCGGGAGAACCTGCTGAGCGTGCTCGGTCCGAGCGAGATGTTCGGCGAGCTGTCCCTGTTCGACCCGCGCCCGCGTACGGCCACCGCCACCGCGCTGACCGACGTGCGCCTGGCCGGCCTCGGCCACGACGACCTGCGCCCCTGGCTCACCGGCCGCCCCGAGGTGGCCCTGCACCTGCTGCGCGCGCTCGCCCAGCGGCTGCGCCGCACCAACGACGTGCTGGCCGACCTGGTCTTCACCGACGTCCCCGGCCGGGTGGCCAAGCAGCTGCTCGACCTGGCCGAGCGGTTCGGCACCAAGACCGACGACGGCCTGCGCGTGCACCACGACCTGACGCAGGAGGAGCTGGCCCAGCTCGTCGGCGCCTCGCGCGAGACGGTGAACAAGGCGCTGGCCGACTTCGCCCAGCGCGGCTGGCTGCGCATCGAGGCCAAGGCCGTGGTCATCCTCGACATGGACCGGCTCTACAACCGCTCCAGGTAGTCGCCTAGCGGCCGTCGAGGTAGTCGAGCTGGGCCCGCACCGACATCTCGGCGGCGGGCCAGAGCGACACGTCCACGTCCGCGTACACGATCTCGACGATCTCGCGCGGCGTGCGCGCGCCCCGCGCACGCGCGGCCCTGATCTGGTCGAGCCGCTGCCTGCGGTGCGCCAGGTAGCCGTCAAGCGCGGCGATCGGGTCGTTCAGCACGGGCCCGTGCCCCGGCAGCAGCGCCAGCGCGCCAAGGCTTTCCGCCGCGGCCCTGAGCCGGTCGAGGCTGCGCAGGTAGTCGCCCAGGTCGCCGTCGTCGGCGATGACCGTGGTGCCCCGGCCGAGCACGGTGTCGCCGGTGAGCATCGCCAGGTCGGCGGGCAGCCAGAAGCAGAGCGAGTCGAACGAGTGGCCCGGCGTGCCGTACACGTGGATCTCCACGTCGCCGGCGGTCACCACGTCGCCGTCGGCCAGCCCTTCCGAGCCGAGCCGGTGGCGCGGGTCGAGCGCCCGCACCGGCGCGCCGACCAGCTCGGCGAAGCGCTTGGCGCCGCCGCTGTGATCGATGTGCCCGTGCGTGAGCAGCACCTCCGTCACGCGCCGCGCCCCCAGGTGGTCGCGCAACCGCCGCAGGTGCGACTCGTCGTCGGGACCCGGGTCGACGACGACCACCTCTTCGCCCGCGCCGACGACCCAGGTGTTGGTGCCGTCGAGCGTCATCGCGGACGGGTTGGGCGCGAGCAGGTTCTCCGCGTGCTCGGTACGCGAGCCGTCGGGGGTGCCGATCGGGATGTGCAGCCCGCTCATGAGGTCATCAGCCGCATCTCGCCCTCGACCTCCACGGCCCTGGGCATGATCGTGACGATCTCCCGGTGCGCGGCGAGCGCGCCGGCCACGTCCGCGTACGCCGACAGCTCGCTCAGCGTCTGGTAAGTGGGCGGCATCAGGAAGATCTCGCCCCGGTGCGCCAGCTCGACGGCCTCGGCCGGACGCCGCCACACCACGTGGTCGGCCTCGCCGCCGACGTCGCGCGTGCGCTGGCCCGCGGGCAGCACCGCGGCGAAGAACCGCGTGTCGAAGCGCCGGTGCTCGATCTCCGGCGTGATCCAGTGCGCCCAGGGCTTGAGCAGGTCGGAGCGGAGCACCAGGCCGCGCTTGGCCAGGAAGTCGGCGAAGGCCAGACTCCGGTCGATCAGGGCCAGCCGGTCGGACTCCCAGTCGTCACCCGTGGTGTCGGCGACCACCGAGCCAGGGCCTGGGCCGGCCAGCAGCACGCCGGACTCCTCGAACGTCTCGCGCACGGCCGCGCACACCAGCCCGCGCGCCACCCGCTCGTCGGCGTTGAAGACCGCGCCCCACTCGGCGGGCGAGGGACCGGCCCAGGCCACGGCGTGGTCGGTGTCGCGCGGGTCGACCGAGCCGCCGGGGAACACGTACGCCCCGGCCGCGAAGGCCATCGTGGCTTTCCGCCTGAGCAGGTAGACCTCGGGACCGCGACCGCCGCCGCGCAGGATCACCACCGTGGCGGCGTCCCGCGCGGGCACCGGCTCGACGCGTCCGGCGAGAATGTCCCTCGCCCGCTCGGCGAGCTCTTCTGGTAGCGGAAGACCGGCCACATGACCTCCTCTAGAACGTCACTCGGTCATGGTGACACATCCCCGCGGTCAGGAGACCTCGACGATCAGCTCCACTTCCACCGGGGCGTCCAGCGGCAGGGAGGCGACGCCCACCGCGCTGCGCGCGTGCTTGCCCGGCTCGCCGAGCACCTCCGCGAGCAGGTCGCTGGCGCCGTTGCCGACCTGGGGCTGCTGGGTGAACGCGGGGTCGCTGGCCACGAAGACCACGACCTTGACGACGCGGTTCACCTTGCTCAGGTCGCCGATCTCCGACTTGACGGCCGCCAGCGCGTTGAGCGCGCAGATGCGGGCCAGCGCCGCGCCCTCCTCCAGGCTCACCTCGGCGCCCACCTTGCCGGTCTGCGGCAGCTTGCCCTCCACCATCGGGACCTGGCCCGAGGTGTAGACGAGGTTGCCGGTGCGCACGGCCGGCACGTACGCGCCCACCGGGGCGACGACCTCGGGCAGCGTCAGCCCGAGTTCGGCGATCTTCTGCTCGGGGGTCACGGCTTCTCCCTCTTGAAGTAGGCGACGAGCTGCTCGGGCGAGGCGCCCTGCACGATCTGGACCAGTTCCCAGCCGTCGGCGCCGAAGTTGTCGAGGATCATCTTGGTGTTGTGGATCAGCACGGGGGCCGTGAGGTACTCCCATTTCTTCATGGGGATCAGCGTCTCACAACACGCGACTCCACCAGCGCCGAGGCTCGGAACCGCGCCAGTGTGAGCAATCTCAAAGGGTGCTCGCAGGGTTTCGACAAGTGACCGTTCGGTAGCCTCGAAACGTGGACTCTCGGGACACGGATTGGGACGGCGTACGCCTGCACGTCGTCACCGGCAAGGGCGGCACGGGCAAGACCACTGTCGCCGCCGCCCTCGCACTCGCGCTGGCCGCGGGCGGGCGCAAGGTGCTGCTCGTCGAGGTGGAGGGCAGGCAGGGCATCGCCCAGATCTTCGACCTGCCGCCGCTGCCGTACGAGGAGCGCAAGATCGCGGTGGCGCCGGGCGGCGGTGACGTGTACGCGCTGGCCATCGATCCGGAAGAGGCCATGCTCGAATACATGGAGATGTTCTACGGGATGCGCAGGGCGGGCCGCGCGCTGACCAAGATGGGCATCGTCGACTTCGCCACCACCGTCGCGCCCGGCTTCCGCGACGTGCTGGTCACCGGCAAGACCACCGAGGCCGTGCGCAGGCGCGCCAAGAACGGCAGGCGCGTCTACGACGCCGTCGTGCTCGACGCGCCGCCCACCGGCCGCATCACGCGCTTCCTGAACGTCACCCAGGAGGTGGCGGGCCTGGCCAAGGTCGGACCGATCAAGAACCACTCCGAGCTGGTCAGCGGAGTGGTGAAATCTCCGGAAACGGCGGTGCACTTCATCACCCTGCTGGAGGAGATGCCGGTTCAGGAGACGCTCGACGGCATCGCCGAATTGCGTTCGGCCGGTCTGCCGCCCGGCGGCGTTTTCATCAACATGGTTCGTGAATCACTGCTTCCGCAGGCCGTTCTTGACACGGCTGTCAAGGGCCGCTTCGACGTCGGCGAGCTCGTGCTGGGGCTCAAGGCGGCCGGGCTGTCCGACGGCGCCGACGCCACCGCGCTGGCCGAGTCGCTCGCCGAGGAGGTCGTCGAGCACGCCCGCCGCACCGAGCTGGAGCACGCCGAGCGCGAGACGCTGGCCGGGGCCACGCTGCCGCGCTACGAGCTGCCGCTGCTGGCCGACGGCGTCGACCTGGCCGGACTGTACGAGCTGGCCGAGAGCATCCGCACCCAGGGAGCAGCGTGAAGAAGCCCGCCGTACTGGACGTCGACGCGATACTCGACGACCGGGGCACCAGGATCATCGTCTGCTGCGGCGCCGGCGGCGTCGGCAAGACCACCACGGCCGCCGCGCTGGGCCTGCGGGCCGCAGAACGCGGCAGGTGCGCGGTCGTGCTGACCGTCGACCCCGCGCGCCGGCTGGCGCAGTCGATGGGGCTCACCGAGCTGGACAACACCCCGCGCCTGGTCACCGAGCACGAGAACGGCGGCCAGCTGTTCGCGATGATGCTCGACATGAAGCGCACGTTCGACGAGATCATCGAGGCGCACGCCGACCCCGAGCGGGCCCGCCAGATCCTGTCCAACCCCTTCTACCAGTCGCTGTCCTCCAGCTTCTCCGGCACGCAGGAGTACATGGCGATGGAGAAGCTGGGCCAGCTGCGCCGCTCCGACGAGTGGGACCTGATCATCGTCGACACGCCGCCGTCGCGCTCGGCGCTCGACTTCCTCGACGCGCCGGAACGCCTCGGCCGCTTCCTCGACGGACGTTTCATCAGGCTGCTCACCGCGCCGGCCAAGGCCGGAGGACGTAGCGCGTTCCGGCTGCTGAACGCCGGGTTCGGGCTGATGGCCGGAGCCATGACGAAACTGCTCGGCGCGCAGGTGATCAAGGATCTGCAGACGTTCGTGTCGGCGCTCGACGCGGTCTTCGGCGGGTTCAGGCAGCGCGCGGAGATGACGTACAAGCTGCTGCAGGCGCCGGGCACGGCCTTCGTGGTGGTGGCGGCGCCCGAGCGCGACGCGATGCGCGAGGCGTCGTACTTCGTCGAGCGGCTCGCCGAAGAGCGCATGCCGCTGGCCGGCCTGGTGGTGAACCGGGTGCACGTCTCGAACGCCGCGACGCTCTCCGCCGCACGCAGCGCCGCCGCCGCGGAAGACCTGGAGTCCCGGGGCGAGCACGAGCTGACCGCCGCCGTGCTGCGGCTGCACACCGGACGGATGCAGCTGGCCGCCAGAGAAGGACGCGAGCAGGACCACTTCGTCTCCGCTCACCCGACGGTGCCGGTCGCCAGGGTCCAGGCGATGTCGCAGGACGTGCACGACCTGGCCGGGCTCCGTCAGATCGGCGAACTGCTCGCCGCCGGGCACTAGCCCCGCGGGAACCGACAGCGAACGCGGATACGGCCAGGCGCCTCACCGCCTGGCCGTATCCGCGCGGGCTCGGTCAGCCCGCGATCAGCTCATTGGTCCGTTCGTACTCTTCCTTGGCGGACTCGAGCAGCTCACGCCACGAGTCCACGTCGGGGCGCCGCCGCAGCAGCGCTCGCCGTTCCCGCTCAGTCATACCGCCCCACACCCCGAACTCGATGCGATTGTCCAGCGCATCGGCGAGGCATTCGGTACGGACCGGGCATCCTCGGCAGATCAGCTTCGCCCTGTTCTGTGCGGCGCCCTGGACGAACAGAGCGTCCGGGTCCGCACCTCGACAGGCGGCACGGGAGGTCCAATCCGTGATCCACATTTCGACCCCACTCCCCTTAGGTGGTCAGTCGTCATTTGGGGCCGACGGGCGCGGGCGCCGAGCCTCCGTATTCAGTTGCCGCAGAGGAGAACGTACGCAACGACCGGTTCGGGCCGACAGACCCCAGAGGACCAATTTCTCGCAGCAGTCTTGACCGGGAATGACTAGTCACCCCCGCCAGTCAAGGCGAAATGGTGTCGCGTTACCGATTCCGCCAGTCTTTCGACGTACTCTTGGTAGCGTGCAAGCTCAGGGTAAAGATCGTTCATCTCCGATCCTGAACGTCCTGCGACTGATCATCGCGGGCGCGGCGGCGGGAGTGCTCGTGGCCGCCATCGGGCTGCCCGCGGTCGGCGGCGCGGGCGTCTCCGCGAAGAGCGCGATGGAGGGTCTGAACCTCAAGCCCGAACAGCTGGACGAACCCCCGCTCCCTGAACGCACGGAACTGCTCGACGCCAACGGCAAGCGGTTCGCGCAGTTCTACTTCGAGAACCGCCAGTCGGTGCAGCTGGACAAGGTCTCCCCGATGATGCAGACGGCGCTGCTGTCGATCGAGGACTTCCGTTTCTACCAGCACGGGCCGATCGATGTGGAGGGAACGGCCAGAGCGCTGGTCAAGAACTTCACCTCCGGCGGCGTCATGCAGGGCGGCTCGTCCATCACGCAGCAGTACGTCAAGCAGGTGCTGGTCAACAAGGCCGAGACCCCGGAGGAGCGGCAGGCCGCCATCGCGCCCACGCTCTCGCGCAAGCTCGCCGAGCTGCGTTACGCCATGGCGATCGAGAAGAAGTACTCCAAGAACGAGATCCTGGAGAAGTACCTCAACATCGCCTACTTCGGCGCGGGCGCGCACGGCATCCAGGCCGCGGCCAGGCGGTTCTTCAACAAGCCCGCCTCCGAGCTCAACCTCGTCGAGTCGGCCACGCTGGCCGGCGCCGTGCAGAACCCGGCGCGCACCGACCCGAACGTCGGCCCCGAGTCGCGGGCCAGGCTGCAGGCCAGGCGCAACCTCGTCCTCGACAGGATGCACGAGCTCAAGAAGATCACCCTGGCGGAGGCGAACGAGGCCAAGGCCAAGAAGCTGGGCTGGAAGGACGTCGACGTCCCCGGCGGCTGCGACGAGAGCAAGTACGCCTACTTCTGCGTCTACGTCCAGCACGAGATACTCAACAACGAGGCGTTCGGCAAGACGCCCGAAGAGCGGCTGAAGCTGCTGCAGCGCGGCGGGCTGCGCATCAAGACCACGATCGACCCGAAGATGCAGGAAGCGTCCGAGAAGGCGATCAAGAAGTACGTCAGCAGCAAGGACAAGCCGGTCGCCGCGCAGGCCATGGTCGTCCCCGGCACGGGTGAGATCAAGGCGATGGCCGCCTCGCGCAAGTACGGCACCAGCAAGAAGAAGAACGAGATCAGCTACAACGTCGTCGCCGACGCCGCGCACGGCGGCGGCCGCGGCTTCCAGCAGGGCTCGACGGCCAAGGTGTACACCCTGGCCGCGGCGCTGGAAGAAGGCATGAAGTACGGCGACGGCTTCCCCTCGCCTGCCGGCTACAACGCGGCCAGCACCAGCTCGTTCCGCGACTGCAAGGGCAACCGGGTCGGCGACCCCAAGCACCAGGTGCGTAACTCCAGCGAGGGCGGCGGCGGCTTCAAGACCCTGCAGACCGGCACCTGGGGCTCGGTCAACACGTTCTTCATGAAGCTGCAGGAGAAGGTCGGCCTGTGCAAGGTCGTGAAGCTGGCCCAGAAGATCGGGCTCAAGCGGGCCGACGGCGGCAAGCTGGGCGAGTTCGAGACGTTCACGCTCGGCATCAACGAGGTCGACCCGGTCACCGTGGCCAGCACGTACGCCGTCTTCGCCGCGCGCGGCCAGTACTGCAAGCCGCTGGCCATCACCGAGATCAAGGACAGGTACGGCAAGGCCAAGCAGTACAAGCCGAAGTGCGACCAGGTGATGGAGGAAGAGGTCGCGGACGCGGTCAACGGCATCCTGGCCGGCGTGTTCACCAAGGGCACGATGAGCGGCGTCGGCGGCATCGGACGTGACGCGGCCGGCAAGACCGGCACCACCGACGGCTACATGTCGGCCTGGTTCGCCGGCTACACGCCGAACCTGGCCTCCGCGGTCTCGCTCGGCGACCCGCGCGGCGCGTTCAAGCACACGCTGACCGGCGTCACCATCGGCGGGCGTTACTTCTCCTACGTCTACGGCGCCTCGATCTCCGGCCCGATCTGGAAGGACTCCATGCTCGCGGCGCTGAAGGGGGTCGAGCCCGTCGACTTCGTCGGCTACGACCGGGACCGCTTCGGCGGCTGCGACGACAACTGCGCGCCCAAGCCGCCCAAGAAGAAGAAGGGCGACCGCGACGGCGACGGGCCGCCCGACGGAGGGCCGTTCGACGACTACGACCCGAACAACGACGGCCCCGACAACGGGCCCGGCCCGGACGACGGTCCCGGCCCCGATGACGGCCCTGGGCCGGGCGACGGCCCTGGGGGCTGGTGACGGCCGGGCTCGGAGTCGTTGACCGGACACGCGAGAGGCCTCCGCCTGTGGCAGGCGGAGGCCTCTCGAACGGGACACCTACCGGTCATGCGCTCATAAAGGCCCCAGGAGAGCCCTGAGAGGCACTTGAGAGCCCCGCGGAGACCATCGAGGAGTCTCGATGCCCGGAGCGAGCCCTGCGGCCCTGAGCCGGTCCCGCGGCCCCGCAGCCTAGAGCCGGCCTCACAGCCCTCGGAGCCTTGAGGAGTTCCGGAGCGTTGAGAAGCTCCGGAGGGTCAGGAGGACCAGGAAGGTCTGGAGGGTCTGGAGGATCAGGAAGCGGCCAGGCGAGCCCGGACGGCCGCCGCCACGCGCCCGCCCTCGGCGCGTCCGGCCACCTTCGGGTTGACGACCTTCATGACCTGACCCATCGCCTGCGGCCCCGCCGCGCCCGTCTCGGCGACGGCCTCGTCGACGAGCCTGGCCAGTTCCTCGTCCGACAGCTGCGCCGGCAGGTACTCCTCCAGCACGGCCTGCTCGTCCAGCTCGGCCTGGGCCTGCTCGGCGCGTCCGGCGTTCGAGAACGCCTCGGCGGCCTCGCGCCGCTTCTTGGCCTCCTTGGTGAGGACCTTGATGATCTCGTCGTCGCTGAGCTGCCTGGCCTCCTTGCCCGCGACCTCCTCGACGTTCACCGCGGCCAGTGCCATCCGAATCGTCCGCAGACGGACCTCGTCCTTGGCCTTCATCGAGGCCGTGAGGTCGGCCTTCAGCTTGTCCTTCAATGCGCTCATGCGGTCCATCTTGCCGTCTGCGCGGACGCCTCGTGCCCGTTGTCGGGCATCATGAGTACGTGAGGAAAGCCGTCGCAGTGCCCCTGTCCATACTCGGTCTCGGCCTGGCCGGACTGGGTTACGCCTCCGTGGTGGAGCGCAACTCGTTCCGCCTGCGCCGCTTCGACGTGCCCGTGCTCGCGCGTGGGCAGCGTCCCGTGCGAATCCTCCACCTGTCCGACCTGCACCTGACGCCGCGCCGCACCATGCTCATCAACTGGGTGCGCTCGCTCGGCGCGCTCGAGCCCGACCTGGTCGTCAACACCGGCGACTCCATCGCGCACCCCGACGCCGTCCCCGCGCTGCTGCACGCGCTCGAGCCGCTGCTGTCACGTCCCGGCCTGTTCGTGTACGGCTCCAACGACCTGTACGCCCCGGTCCCCAAGAACCCGGCCCGCTACCTCTGGCGCACGTCCAAGAACGACCACCGCCAGAAGATCCCGTCGCTGCCCTGGGAGGAACTGGGCGCCGGCATGGCGGCCGAGGGCTGGCTCGACATGAACAACACCACGGCCCGCATCAAGATCGGCGACCTGGACGTGGCGGTGGCCGGCATCCACGACTCGCACATCTCCCGCGACCGCTACGACCTGGTGGCCGGTCCGGCCCCGGCGGACGCCGACCTCCGGCTCGGCGTCATGCACTCACCCGAGCCGCGCAACATGACCCGTTTCGCCGCCGACGGATACCAGCTCCTGCTGGCCGGCCACACGCACGGCGGCCAGCTCTGCATCCCGTTCTACGGCGCCCTGGTCACCAACTGCGGCATCGACCGCGCCCGCGTCAAGGGCCTCAGCCGCCACGACGACGCCTGGCTCCACGTCTCGGCCGGCCTCGGCACCTCGCCGTACGCCCCGGTCCGCTTCGCCTGCTTCCCCGAGGCGTCGCTCCTGACGCTCGTGCCACGCCGATAACGCGGTCACAAGCACGCGAGAAGTCCGCTAGACTTTCCCAAGCACGAGCAAGACGGGCGTGCACCGGGGTGTAGCGCAGCTTGGCAGCGCGCTTCGTTCGGGACGAAGAGGTCGTGGGTTCAAATCCCGCCACCCCGACAGTATTGCCGCAGGTAGAAGGCCGCTTCTGAAGTTCGGAAGCGGCCTCTTCTGTTTCCTGGGTGACCAACTGCGTGGCTACACATCTCGCTCCAGCTCCGAGTCGTAGTCATCAAGCGGTCCAGTCCCAACCCAGGGCCGAAGTGTTCTCGTCTGGCGGGACACGCACGGGCTCGATGGAGCCGGGCGGTTGAGGGCACCACGGCGGGCAGATGGCGAACGTGTCCCCTGAAGATCGTTGGGTGTCTACGCCGCCTGGAGCACGTCACCGGCACCGTCCCGCCGGCTGACCTGCTCTTGGTCGCTGAACTCCTGGGAACCGTCTTGGATCCGCGCAGCCGGCGGGGTCGCCGCTATCGGCTCGGCGGATGGGGGTGGAGCGACTGCAGATTTCTTGCAGCAGTTCTGCACACCCGACCTGGGAGCTTGGACATGGAGGCGCTCCTATGAGTTGTGATCATATGGCAGCGCGTAATGGCCCATCGAAAGGGTATTCATGCGCACACGCAAGTTGCAGCCTGCGAAAACCCTCATCCTGTCCACCGCCCTCGTTTCCGCCGCCGTCCTCGCCAACCCGGGACCGGCGCAGGCAGCGGCTTACACCGCGGAGACCGCCTGCGCCGAGACAGCGGGTTACGGCAGCTGGAAAAACCTGGACAGCCGTCCCGTCAAGATCGGCTCCAGCACGTGGGGCAGGGTCTACCTGATGTGGAACGGCTCGCGCGGCACCAACTGTGTGGCCACGATCAAGACGACCTTCGACGGGGTGCCGAGTTTCACGCAGGCCACACTCAAGATCCAAGGCGTCGGAAGCTACAGCGACCCGCGGTTGCTCACCGACCGAAAATACAAGTACTACGCCGCCGTAGTGAAGGCTGCCGCGGGCAAGTGCGTCGACTTCGCCGGCAAAATCGCCGACACCCGTCTCGACTACTCGCTCGCCTCTGGCGGACGCGGACAGTGGGGCAACTGCGGCTGATGAACCGTTCCGGGGGTCGCCGCACGAGTGAGTGCGGCGACCTCCGGTTTCGTGCTTCGGCAAGCTCTCGGTCGCGGCTTCTCGGGACACCGCCCTCATTTCGTGTGCCAAAGCGTGAACCGTCTGATCGGTTCGGACACAGGGTGAGATGGCCGAGCCGGCTGCGTCGAAATCCCGATGACTCAAGTGATCGAAACCACGATCTTGGCCAGGGAGGTTGCTCCGCCGAGCACAGCGAGCAGGGATAACGCCAGCAGGGGGCGAGCCGGTAGTGGCGACCCCGTCGGCTGCGCAGGCAGCTCAGCGAGCAAGGGCAGGTCAGTCGATGGGTCGGTGAACGACGGCACAGCCGAAAGGTCCTCCTCGGCGCCTTGATCGTCGAATCAGCGGCAGGCCGGAAGCTCTGGCGGTTCAACTGGGAGAGCGCGAGACCGGAGCGGCGAGGTAGGCCTGCCGGGAGGGTGCCCGGCATGCTTGATCACTCCGGGCGAGCGGATCTGATCGACCGTGTCGACTGGGCGTCGCTGAACCATGCGTACGGGCCCGCGACCGACGTGCCCGGACGGCTGCGTGATCTGGTCTCCGGTGACGGCGAGGTGAGGCGCGCCGCGCTGGTGGACCTGTATGGGAACGTCCTGCACCAGGGCAGCGTCTACGACGCCACGCTGGCCTGCGTGCCGTTCCTGCTGGCGGTGGTGGCCGACGCGTGCACGCCTGGCCGGGCCGAGGTGGTGGCCCTCCTGGGCGAGATCTGCGACAGCCTGAACGACTTCCCGGAGGAGTTCGCGGCCACGCCGTGGCCGGGGGACGGAGGGGAGGTCTTCGTCAGGCTGCTGGCCGATCCAGACCCGCAGATCCGGCTGGAGGCGGCCAGGGCCGTGGCGACGTGTCGTGACGACAGCGGGACGGTCATGTCGGTGCTGCGTCGGCGACTGGGTGAGGAGGCGAATCCGGCTGTGCGGGTCGGGCTGGCGGAGGCGGTTCGTGCCCTGGCGCCGTACATGCCGGATGTGGCGGACGTTCGGGAGGTGGATGGCGAGGGCGGGCCGGATATGGCGGACGCGACGAGTGTGCGGCGGTGGCTTGCGGAGGTCGCGGCCGGTGACCGCGATCCGAAGGTGCGTGGCGAGGCGGTGTCCTGCCTTGTCGAGTGGGTGCCCGAGTCGCTGCCGGCCGGTGTCGTCCCCGCCGCGCTGGGCGTCGAGCTGACTGAGTGGCTCGTGGAGCGCCTGTCTGACGGGTTGGGCGACCGGGTCGCCGAGCGCCTGGAACTGATCACGGCTCTGCTCCGCGATCCCGATCCCGGGCGCAGACTGATGGTGATGGAACCGGCGGCGGCGCTGGTGGACGGGTGGCGCGGCGACTACCGGCGACTCGCAGCGCTACTGGGCACGCAGTTGTCCCATCCCGACCCACAACTGGCCGCCGCAGCCGCGGTGACCCTGCATTCTTTCGGGCGCCTGGCCGCTCCTGCCGCTGACGACCTGGCAGCGTACGTCGCCGCTGGGCCGCGCGAGGGGCGGCCACGGCTGGACCAGCACTTCGGCTGGATCACGGTGTGGCCCGACCATCCGCCGATGACCGGCTATGCGCTCGTCGCCCTGGCCGGGTTGCGTGACGAGCGTGCGCTGCCCGCCGTGCGCTGGGCGCTGGAGCGCGAGGACCCGCCGAAGGACATCGGCCGCGTGCTGGGGTCGATGGGACCTGTCGCCGCCGGGCTCGTACCGGTCGTCCGGCGGCGGTTGCATGACTTGGCGGGGGGTGAGCAGCGGGCCGGGCTCGTGCGCGCGCTCGGCGAGTTCGGTGAGGCCGCCGCCGCTGCGGTGCCCGAACTCCTCGCGCTGCCTGGCGACCTGGACGTTGTGACCACGCTCGGGCGGATCGGCCCGTCGGCGCAGCCGGCGGTGCCCGCACTGCGTCGTGCGCTGGAGAGCGACGACCCCCACCTCGCCGTGGCGGCCGCGACGGCGCTGTGGCGGATCGAGCAGGACGCCGGACGGGCGCTCCCGCTCCTCGCCCGTCACCTGGCCGAGGCCGACCATGACCGTCCTGGCGTCGCGACCGTGGTGGCAGCGGTGGCCGAACTGGGACCGGCGGCGGCTCCGCTCGCTGGAAGGCTGCGCGAGTGGCTTGACGCCCGCTCGCCGGACGTGCGCTGGCGGGCGGCTGTAGCGCTGTGGCGAGCCACCGCGGACGCCCGGAGCGCCCTGCCGGTTCTGCTGGACGCATGGGAAGGTCACGTCGCCTGCAGGCTCCCGGCCGCCCGCGTGTTCGCGGAGATGGGAGCGGCGGCCGGAGCAGCCGTACCGGCGCTGCGGGCGGAGCAGGCCCGCATCCGCCGTCACCAGCCCGGGCAGGAAGGCGGGACCGACACGATCGCCCCCGACGAGGACCTGCGGGCAGCTTGCGCCGATGCTCTGCGCCGGATCGGAGAGACGGCTCCATGAACCGGCGGTTCTTTGGGTGGACGCCGCAGACAGAACCAACGGCAGTCGGGCTTGAAGACGGTCAGCCTCTTGTCTCCGGCGCACATCGCCTTCGATGGCTGATGGCACGGCGATCAGCCTGCACCTGTTGTTTCCGTGCAACGCACGTTCAGCGATCATCCGGAGTCGGAGCACTTTCGCCGGTCGGGTCGTCTGGCCTTTCTTGCGGTGGATCTGCCGGCAGCCTTCTCAGGACGAGCCCATAGCTCTTGTCGAGCGGAAATTTATCACGAATCCGACACACCAAGTCTTCGTAGAATGTGCCGAACCCATCATTGGGCCCACGCAATTCACGTTCTCGCATGACAAATGGCTCAAGCGCCTTCCATGCCCTGTTCGCGCGATAGCCGAAAAGGGGGACAACCAGCACCTCATCCGCCATGTTCATCACGACGAGGGTGCCGATACTGCTGAAGAAGGTCATCACGGCATTAACGGCGATCCGCGCTTCTTCTGGCAGCCGAGAGCAGCCCAAGCTGGGATCTTGCTCCTTGGCGAGAGATTCGATGACATAGGATTCAGCGCGCTGGAATTCGACAGTTCTGAACTCTTGAGCAAGGTCCACCAGGACACTCAGCTCGTTTGCGTGGTGCATGGTAGTGGACTGCCTTAGCGCAATGAGCGCCGATATCACCAAAGCCGTCAGAGATAGCATCAGTGCCAAGATGTTGAAGAGGAGTGAGAAGTCCATGCCACCCTCACATGTGCCTTCGTTCGCACCGCCGAAGCTCAAGGCCTGCTGCACAGCCTAGACGTAATGGCTGCAGGAGAGGAGGCCCACCTGCAGTCCGTCACCTCGGGCCGGACGTGGATGATGGCTGTAAGAACATTCCGGCCGGTACGGATCCTGCATGCATGACGTGATCACGCCGAGAGCTCGTTGTTGCATCACAAATCCCGCTATCCCGACCGGCGAGAAGGCCGCTTCCGGTTTTCGGAAGCGGCTTCTTCTGTTTCAGCGCGAGTGGTAGTCGACTGCTTTGAAGGGCCAGCCGGTGGACAGCCAGGCTGTCACGGCTTCGTACAGGGGCACGTCCAGGTGGGCGCGGTCGGCTCGTACCCAGGAGGACACGTCGGCGTCATGGTCCTGGTCGCGCGAGGGATAGATGTAGACGCAGCCGATCACGTCGTCGTCGGCCGGGTCGAGGACGGTGTAGGTGAATCCGCGGCGCTGGGCGTAGTCGTTCGCGTGGCGTTCCAGGTCGGCGAGGTTCGCTTCCAGGGTCATGCCGTTCACGGGGGGCCACTTTCCGTCCGGGTAGCCGGGGGTGGCGCGGATGTGGTCGATGCTGCCGGTCCAGGCGGCGTGGTCGGCGACGTTGTGCTGCGGCCCCAGGGGTTCCAGCCGGAACTCCGGCTTGACCAGGTGTGCGGGGACGGCGAAGTCGTCGGGGACGAAGGGGGCGTCGGTCATGAGGCAGAGATTGTCATACGAGCCCGCTCGCGGTGTTCGATCTTGAGGGTGAGGTGAGCTCCGACTACAGTGTCGACGCTTGGCGGTCAGGTGCTGTCAAGGTTGGTCGAAACCGGAGGAGAATCAGTAATGCGAAGAACCTGGCCGGTGGCGTTGGCCGCCCTCGCCACGGTTGTCATAGGCGGTGCGACGCCGGCGAGCGGCGCCACGGTCGATCAGGCGGCCACCGCGACAGCGGCCAAGGCCGTAGTCGATCAGGCGGCCACCGCCACAGCGGCCAAGGGCGCGGCGAGCGCTGCTACGGCGGCCAAGGCGGCGGTCTGCGGTAGTTCGTCGCTGAACGGGCCGGCCACGCCGCCCCCGGGCGCGGTCGTGGTGCCCGCGGGCGACAACAGCGGCGTGGACTTACGCCGGCCGAACACCACGTACTACTTCGAGACCGGCACGCACACGCTGGCCCCCGAGCAGTACGCGCAGATCGTCCCGGGCGACGGCGCGACGTTCATCGGCGCGCCCGGCGCGGTGCTGGACGGGCAGCGGCTGAACCGGTACGCCTTCGGTCAGCACGCGACCGGCGTCACGATCCGGTACCTGACCATCACCGGGTTCGTCGCGCCCCGCGACGAGGGCGTGGTCAACCACGACTCGGGCGACGACTGGGTCGTGGAGCACAACACGATCCGCGACAACTCCGGCGCCGGACTGATGGCCGGGGCCAGGAACAAGATCCGCGGCAACTGCTTCAAGGACAACGGGCAGTACGGGCTGAACGCGTACAAGGCCGGCAACACCATCACCGGGCTGGTCGTCGCGGACAACGAGTTCACCGGCAACAACACCGACGACTGGGAGACCAAGGAGCCCGGCTGCGGGTGTACCGGTGGCATGAAGTTCTGGGCCGTGAACGGCGCCGACGTGACCGGCAACTGGGTCCACGCCAACCACGGGCCGGGCATCTGGGCGGACACCAACAACAACGACTTCCTCATCGAGAACAACCTCGTCGAGGACAACGAGTCGCTGGCGATCTTCTATGAGATCAGCTACAACGCCGTGATCAGGAACAACACCATCCGCCGCAACGCCTGGGACTCGGGTGCCGAGCGGGCGACGAAGGGCGACCCGTTCCCCGAAGCGGCGATCTACCTGTCCGAGGCGGACG
The DNA here is from genome assembly GCF_013283785.1 of Nonomuraea antri. Taxonomy (GTDB): domain Bacteria; phylum Actinomycetota; class Actinomycetes; order Streptosporangiales; family Streptosporangiaceae; genus Nonomuraea; species Nonomuraea antri. The sequence goes on along the minus strand of NZ_JABCPZ010000056.1, from coordinate 26,541 downwards.
GCGAGCCCCGCGTGCCGGCCCGGACCAGCAAGATCGAGATCACCGGCAACGTGCTGGAGAACAACTGGGGCGGCATCACCGCGTGGGCGAACGCCGACCGGTACTGCAACAGCCCGGCCTCGACGACCGGTGACTGCACGCTGATCGTCGGTCCGACCAACACCGCACAGTGCGCGGCCCCGGCCATCGCCACCAACCCGCTCTACACCGACTGCCGCTGGTGGACGAAGAACGTCGACGTCCACCACAACACGTTCACCTTCGACCCTGCCGCCGTCGACGGCGGCTGCCCGACGCAGTACTGCGGGCACATGGCCCTGCTGTCCAACTGGGGCACCTACCCGGACTGGTCTCCGTACAAGGGGGACGTGATCCAGAAGTCGATCGTCCGCGAGTCGAACAACTCCTGGCACGACAACACCTACACCGGACCGTGGCAGTTCAGGGTCGGCGACATGGGCAACCACGTCTCGCCCGGGCAGTGGGCCGGACCCCAGTACGCCCAGGACGCGGGCAGCACGTTCGACGGCGCCGCGCCCGTCCCGCCGGCGATCACCGAGCAGGACTTCGAGTCCGGCACGACGACCTCGCCCTACAGCCCGTGGTACGGAGCCGAACTGGCGCACCGGACCGGCGACGCGCACGGCGGCACCGGATCGCTGCTGATGACCAGCAGCCAGGCGTACGGCAGCGCGGTGGCGCTGGACAACTACCCCGGGTACAGCGGGGTCGTCGCCGGCACGAGCTACCAGGTGTCGCTGTGGTACCGGGAGGCCGCGGCGACCATGCCCGCCGTCACCTGGAACGTGCGCTGGCGCGACGAGTCCGGGACGGTGCTGCGTACCGACGCCGTGTCCTTGGCCAGGAAGGCCGACTGGACCGAGGCGTCCGGCACGTTCACCGCGCCCGCGGGCGCGACCCGCGTCGACTGGGCCTTCGTCTGGAACGCGAGCGCGGCCGGGCCCGCCTTCCAGATCGATGACGTGGTGATTCGTCCCGGGAAGCCGGCGTAGCGGAACAGATCAAGGGGCTCGATCCGCGAAAACGGGTTGAGCCCCACGATCGTTTCGGTGGGACAATCGGGCGGTCGTCACGATGCGGGAGGATCAGCCATGAAGCGCCGCGCCGCCACCACTGTGCTGGTCAGCTTGATGATCACGATCACGAGCGCGGTGGCCGATGCCCCCGCGCACGGTGCTCCCGTGTACGGCTCGGCCGGCGACGTCTCCCACGCGGTGCGGGCGCTCGAGCGGCAGCTCGTCGAGCATCGCGGCGTGACCGTGTCCGACCGCTGGACCAGGGGGTACGTCGGGGATGACATCCACTACGTGTACCTGTACAAGAAGCTGGTCGAATTCGGCAAGGGCAAGGTCGTCGCGACCGACACCAGGTACCGCGGGGGCAACAAGCACGCCGGCAACGGCGCCTTTCGCTATCTCACCTTCCCCGGCCGCCACTACATGCAGGACAAGAACCAGCGGCTGCCGGAGGGCAAGCGCTGGGTGCTGGAGGAGGGGAAGGAGTTCGTCCCGACGGCGAACGGGCCGATCAGGGTCACGGAGCCGGCCGTGCTGAGAGCCGTGCTCGCCAAGGCCAAGGTGAAGCGACCGGCCGGCGTGTACGACGGCACGCGTACCACCCTGTACGAAGGCACGATCACTTTCGGTGAGCTCTACGCGGCCTCCCCGCGGAACAATGGGGGCAAGCCCACGGCCAAGGACGCGAAGCGCGAAGTCTCCTGGCGAATCTGGGTCGGGAGCGACCAGCTGACCCGCCGCGTGTGGAGTTCGTATCGCTCGCGCTCGCTGCCCTCCGGCGTGAGCGAACTGCTGGAGACGCATGTCATGGACACGCTGTTCACCGGCTGGGGCGCGAAGACGGACATCACTCCTCCCCCGGACGATCAGGTCATCCGAGCCGAAGACCTCGACGGCGAGGAGTAGGCGGTATGCGGATGGCGGAAATCGCGCGGGCGGAGGCGGCGGCCAGGTCGATCGCCGCGTCACTCGGGCTGATGGCCGACAACGCGATCGTGCTGCACAACTCGAACGCGCTCACCTTGCGGCTGCTGCCTTGTGACGTCCTGGCCCGGGTGGTGCCCGTCGCGCGGGTCGAGGATGAGCCCGCCCCGCAGTCGGTTGAGTGGAACGAGGACGAGCGCGCACCGCAGTCCTCCGCGCGGATCGAGGACGAGGCCGCACCGAAGCCGGCCACGTGGATCGAGGACGAAGCCGCTCCACAGTCGGCCGCGTGGATCGAGGACGAGGCCGCACCGCAGTCGGCCGCGTGGTTCGAGGTCGGGCTCGCCCAGCGGCTGGCCGAGTCTGGGTGTCCGGTGGGCGTGCTCGATCCCCGGGTGGAGCCGGGCGTCCATGAGCGCGCCGGCTTCGTGGTCACGTTGTGGACCTACTACGCGCCGGTGACGTCTCACGAGGTCTCGCCGGTCGAGTACGCCGACGCGCTCGCGCGGCTGCATGCCGGTATGCGTACGGTCGACGTCCCCGCGCAGCACTTCACGGATCGGGTCGAGCGGGCTCAGCGGCTCGTCGCGGACCGCGACCGTACGCCGGAGCTCGCGGACGCCGACCGCGAGCTGCTCGGCGACACGTTGCGCCGTACGAGACGGGTGATCGGCGAGCGTGGCGGCGCCGAGCAGTTGCTGCACGGTGAGCCGCATCCGGGCAACCTGCTCAGCACTGCGCAGGGGCCGCTGTTCATCGACTTCGAGACGGTGTGCCGCGGACCGGTCGAGTTCGACCTCGCCCACGCGCCGGAGGAGGTCGCCCGGCACTACCCGGGCGTCGATCACGAGCTGCTGCGCGAGTGCCGGATGCTGACGCTGGCGATGATCACCTCCTGGCGCTGGGATCGCGGCGACCAGCTCCCGAACGGCCGTCTGCTGGCCGCGGAATGGCTCAGCCAACTCCGGGCGGACGCATCCCACTGAATCCGGCCGACACCCGACTCCGGGCGGACGCGTCAGGCTGATCCTGGCCGGCGCCCAGCTCCTCCTGGCGGATGCATCACCCTGATCCCGGCCAGCGCCCAGCTCCTCCTGGACGATGCATCACCCTGATCCTGGCCAGCGCCCAGCTCCTCCCCGCCGATACATCACCCTGATCCCGGCCGACGTCTGGCCCCTTCCCGCCAATGCATCACACTGACCCCGGTCGGCACCATCCACCGTTCGGTTGATTCGAGGATCAGCAGCTCGCACCGCCGATCATGGCCGGCGGGTCGATTCGCCGCGGCCGCGCAAAAACCATGCTTGAGGCATGGCAGTCATCGAAGTCACTGATCTCCGCAAGGGCTACGCGGGCCAGACGGTCCTGGACGGCGTGTCGTTCTCGGTGGAGGAGGGCGAGATCTTCGGCATCCTCGGCCCGAACGGCACCGGCAAGACCACCACGGTGGAGTGCGTGGAGGGCCTGCGCCGTCCCGACAGCGGGACGATCAGGGTGCTCGGGCTCGACCCGGCCAAGGACGGCCGCAAGCTCCGCGAGCAGATCGGCGTCCAGCTCCAGCAGACCCAGTTGCCGGAGAACCTGAAGGTCTGGGAGGCGCTCGATCTGTACGCCTCCTTCTACGCCGAGTCCCGTGACTGGCGGGAGCTGCTGGTCGAGTGGGGGCTGGCCGACAAACGCAACGCCCGGTTCGGCAAGTTGTCCGGTGGCCAGAAGCAGCGGCTGTTCATCGCGCTGGCGCTGGTGGGCAACCCGCGCGTGGCGTTTCTCGACGAGCTGACCACCGGGCTCGACCCGCAGGCCCGCCGTACCACGTGGGAGCTGATCAAGCAGGTGCGGGCGAGCGGCGTGACCGTGGTGCTGGTCAGCCACTTCATGGACGAGGTGGAGGAGCTGTGCGACCGCGTGGCGGTGCTCAACCACGGCAAGGTGGTGGCGGTCGACACGCCGTCGGGGCTGGCCGGCGGCGAGCACCGGATGCGGTTCAGGCTGATGGCCGGCGAGCTGACCGACCTGAGCGGGGTGCCGGGGGTCAGCGACGTGACCAGGACGGGCGACCGGGTGGTGGTCACGGGCCGGGGCGACTTCGCCACCGCAGTAACCGCGCATCTGGCCCGCCACCAGGTGCTGGTCAGCGACCTGCGCATCGACAAGCGCACGCTGGAGGACGCGTTCACCGCCCTCACCGGCCGCCCCCTCGACTGACCCGCACGCGTCCGTCTCATCCACCCCGACCGGCCGACCGGCTGGCTGACCCGCACGCATCTCACCGTCCCCGGCTGGCCGACCGCTCAACCTGACGCGCGCGCGTGCACGTTCAGTACGCACGCCCGCCCCCCACACAAAGGAACCTGATCATGATGAAGCTCGCCCTGGTCGAGACCAAACTGCTGACCCGCGAACCCGGCGCGCTGTTCTCGCTGCTCATCCCGCTGTTCATCCTGGTCGTCTTCGGCAGCTCGATCGAGCCCGGCGACACCGTGCTGCTGCCGATGGCGCTGGCCATCGCCGTGGGCCTGGTCGGCCTGTACCTGCTGCCGACCACCCTGGCCACCTACCGCGAACGCGGCATCCTGCGCAGGTTGTCGACCACGCCGGTCCGTCCGGGGAGCCTGCTGGCGGTGCAGTTGCTGTTGCAGTTCGTGCTCGCGGTGGCGGCCTGCGGGTTACTGATGGCGGTCGCGGGCAGTGTGCTCGGCGCCCACCTGCCCAGCCTGGTGCTGCCCGGGGTGCTCACGTTCCTCCTCGGTACGGCGAGTATGTTCGCGATCGGCCTGCTCGTGGCCGCTCTGGCGCCGAACGGCCGGGCCGCCAACGGTCTCGGGGTGCTGCTGTACTTCCCGATGGCCTATCTCGCGGGGCTGATTCAGCCGACCGACCAGATGCCCGATATGGTGGCCGCGATTGGGACGTACACCCCTCTGGGTGCTTTCGGGCAGAGCCTGCGGGAGGTCTGGGCGGGCAGTGTTCCCAGCCCGCTGCTGCTCGGCGTGATGGCCGCCTACGCCCTGGTCATCAGCGCCACCGCGGCCAAGTTCTTCCGCTGGGAGTAAGGAATGACCGGCAGGCTCGACCGCTGGGAACGATTACTGGAGCGCCAGATGGCGGCCGCTCCGTACGTGCTGCTGCTGATCTCCACGGTCCTGTCCCTGCTCACCGGTGGCCATCCGGGGATCACGATCGGCCTGGCCGTGCTCGCCGCGGCATGGTTGTGGCTGGTGCCCCGCGGCGTACCCCAGGCGGCCGATCAGGTGGACCCGCACGGCGCACCCCAAGCCGGCGAGCCGGGCAGCGCACCCCAGGCCACCAAGCCGGGCAGCGCACCTCAAGCCACCGAACCGCAAGGCCCACCCCAGGCGGCCGAGCCCGGCAGCGCACCTCAAGCCACCGAACCGCAAGGCCCACCCCAGGCGGCCGAGCCCGGCAGCGCACCTCAAGCCACCGAACCGCAAAGCCCGCCCCAGGCGGCCAAGCCGGGCAGCGTGCCCCAGGCGGCCGAGCCGGTGGTGCCGGGCAGTGCGCTCCGCCGGGCCCGGCCGGCGGTTCCGCGTGGCGGGCTCTACGTGACCGGGCTGGTGGTCCTGATCGGCGCGCTCTGCACGCAGGGAATGTGGTTCGCCAGCTTCTTCGGTTTCACCGGTTACCTGCACTCCTGGCAGTACCTGACAGGCAAGTGGCGTTTCGCCGGGGTGACCGCCACGGCGGCGATCAGCGTCGCGGCCTACGGCGGCGGGCTGCCGGAGCCCACCCCGTCAGCCGTCCTCACCTTCCTGTTCTTCACCGGCGCGATCGTGGCCGCGGTCGGCATGTTCAGCTTCGTCGGCGAGATCACCGCCGAGCGGAGCGCCGAGCGCAAGCGGATGGTGACGCGGCTCGAAGAGGCCATGCGCGAGAACGCGGGACTCCAGGCGCAGCTCCTGGTGCAGGCGAGAGAGGCCGGCGTGCTGGACGAGCGCCAGCGCATGGCGGCCGAGATCCACGACACCCTCGCTCAGGGCTTAACCGGCATCGTCACCCAGCTCCAGGCGGCCAAGCGGGGCGAGGACTGGCAGCGGCACGTGGATCTGGCGATACGGTTGGCACGCGAGAGCCTGGCCGAGGCCAGGCGCTCGGTGAACGCGGTGGGGCCCGGCCAGCTTGAGTCGGCGCCACTGCCCGAGGCCCTGACGGAGATCGTCGCCCAGTGGCGTGAGCTGAACGGCACACGAGCGGACCTCACCGTCACCGGACCGGTCCGGCCTCTGCATCCGGAGGTCGAGGAGACGTTGCTGCGCACCGCGCAGGAAGCCCTGGCCAACGCGGCCAAGCACGCCCAGGCCGAACGGGTCGGGCTGACCCTGTCGTACATGGAGGACGTGATCACTTTGGACGTACGCGACGACGGCGTCGGATTCGACCCCAAGCTGACGGCCTTCGGCCTGACCGCCATGCGCAAGCGCGTGGACCGGCTGGCGGGCACGCTGGAGATCGAGTCCGAGCCCGGCGCGGGCACCGCCATCTCGGCGAGCCTCCCGGCGGTGGCACGTGGCTGAGCGCCCGATCCGGCTGCTGATCGTCGACGACCACCCGATCGTTCGCGACGGGATCAAGGGCATGTTCACCGGCGACCCGGACTTCGAGGTGGTCGGCGAGGCCGGCGACGGCGCGCAGGCCGTCGAGCTCGCGCGGGTGTCGAACCCCGACGTGGTCCTCATGGACCTGCGCATGCCCAGGATGGACGGCGTCTCCGCGATCAAGGAGCTGGCCAGGGTCGGTGTCCCGGCCCGCGTCCTGGTGCTCACCACCTACGACACCGACCGGGACGTGCTGCCCGCCATCGAGGCCGGGGCCACCGGCTACCTGCTCAAGGACACCGGCCGCGACGAACTCGTCCAGGCCGTGCGCACGGCGGCGCGCGGCGCGGCCGTGCTCTCACCGTCGGTCGCCACCCGGCTGCTCACCCAGGTCCGCACGCCGGCCGACACGCTGAGCGAGCGGGAATTGGAGGTGCTCAGGCTGATCGCGGACGGCGCGACCAACCGCGAGGCCGCCGGGCGTCTGTTCATCAGCGAGGCCACGGTCAAGAGCCACGTCCTGCACATCTACGCCAAACTGGGCGTCAACGACCGCGCGGCCGCCGTCGCCACCGCCTTCCGCCGCGGCCTGCTCACCCTGGGAGACGACACCTGAGCCGACAGCCGACCCGACGCCCGACCAGACGCGACGCCCGAGCCCAACGCGACGCCTGACGCCCGACGCCCGACGCGACATCTGACGCCCGACGCCCGACCCAACACCAGACGCCGGACGCCGGACGCCGGACGCCGGACGCGACGCCCGAACCCGACGCGACGCCCGATACCCGACGCGACGCCCGACCCGACGGCGACGACACGCTCAGGGGGCCACACGCTCAGGGGGACGACACGCCCAGGGGACGATGGCTGACCCCGCCCGTCTCAGGTCGCGTAGACCGGGGCCAGGTCGACGAAGATCCGGTAGTCGGAGATCAGCCCGTCGTCCCGGGTCTGCCAGATCGTCACCGCCGCGACACTGACGTCCTTGCCATCGAGCCGCCGACAGGTCACCTCGGTCTCGGCGATGATGTCGGCGCCGGCCTGCCAGGTCCTGACGATGCGGTGCCGGAGACCGGCGATGGTGGCGTAGAAGGCCCGCAGCAAGGCGGTGACGGCCTCGTGTCCCACCAAGGGCTCGCCGTTGCCGAACACCAGCCTGGCGTCGTCGGCCAGAAGCCGGACGAATTCCTCCGGGTCGAACGAGTCGACCTTCTGAAAAACGTGCCGTGCCGCGTCATCGGACATGCCATTCACTCCTCGGGGTAAACGGAATCTCTGCTGGGGACGATACGTAATTACCGGCGACATGCAACCCCCGTCTTATTCAGCGGCCAGAAAATCGCGAATAGAAAAACGAGCGGGCCATTCTTCGGCCGCGGCGGGACGCATCGTGCCAGGTGGGCGCGCGGACGGGCGGCGACGCCGGCGTTCGCGGGAGGGCGCCGAAGGACCCGTGGCGCCCGCCGCCGGAAGAGCACCTGGCCAGAGTGCGGGGCACGAGCTTATATTTAGGAAGCTTTCCTATTAGAAGTGCCTCGACTCCCCCCATCGAAAGGCTCTTCCATGCGACTTCGCATACTCGCGTCCGGCGTCATCACGGCACTGACCCTCACCATGGCCGCACCCGCCCAGGCCGACACCGCCGGCCCGACCGGCGAGATCGTCCAGACCACGCGGACCGGCGGTCAGGTGGTCGCGCTCACCTTCGACGACGGCCCCTCGCCCGCCTGGACGCCCAAGGTGCTCGACCTGCTGCGCGGCCGGCGGATACGCGCGACGTTCTGTTTGCTCGGCAGCCAGGCCAAGGCCCATCCCGACCTGGTACGACGCATCGTCGCCGAGGGCCACGCCCTGTGCAACCACAGCTTCAACCACGACTACCTGGCCGATCGGACCCCGGAGGAGATTCGGTCCGACCTGACCGCCACCAACGACGCCATCCGCACCGCCGCCGGCGACCCGGACCTGCCCATCCGCTACTTCCGCGCCCCGTACGGCGGCTGGGGCGCCACCCCGCAGGTGGCCGCGAGCCTCGGCATGACCGCGCTGGCCTGGAACATGGACCCGGCCGACTGGGATGGTTCGCCGAGCGCGGTGCTCGCCGAGCGGCTCAACACCCAGCTCCACCCGACCGCCGTGGCACTGTCGCACGACGGCGGCGGCGACCGGGGTCCCACGCTGGCCGCCTACGAGCAGGTGCTGCCCCAGTGGCAGCAGGCGGGCTGGAAGTTCGACCTGCCCGCGGTGACCGGCGGGCCCTACCCGCCGATGTGCACCGCACCCGATTGGCAGGCGCACACGGTCTACGTCGAGGGCAAGCGGGTCTCGCGGGACGGCCGGGTGTACCAGGCACGCTGGTGGACCCAGCTGGAGAACCCGGCGTCGGCCTGGTGGGTCTGGACCGACCTCGGCGCCTGCTGACCCTCGGTAGTCGAGCAATTCCCCGGCTCGCGTATTACGAGCCCGACTCGCACACATGCGTTTACGCGACCGGGGGCCCAAATGGTGCGGAAAATCGCCCCAGAAGGTCACGCTACGAAAACGTCCCCGTTCAGCTCGGGCTTTTCTCGCCCGCCACCCGCCGGACACCGGATATCCCCCGAAAAACGCTTGCGCGTATGCCTGATGCGCCGCATACGATCGCCATAAGGGATGGGAGTTTCCAGGCCGGAACAAGCCTGGAATCCCGGGGGCCCCCTTCTCATCCTCCGTGTTCACCGACAGGGAGGATCAATTGAACGTGCGTGCGTTAGCCGCTGCATTCGCCGCGGCCACGATGTCCGTGGCGCTCGTATCGGCGCCCGCGCTGGCCGAGCCGACCAAGCCCGACGTCCCCCACGAGGTCTTCTCCCCCGACGGGACGATCAAGCACGTCGAAGTGGACCCCGCCGACCTGCCCAAGGTCCCCAAGTCGCTGGCCGCCGCTCCGTCCAGGCTGAAGCAGGTGGAGATCAACGGCCCCAGTGAGAACCGCATCGACCTGGTGTTCCTCGGCGACGGTTACACCGCGGCCGAACAGACCGCGTACGGCACGGAGATCGACGCCGCCTGGGCCACGATGGTGGAGCGGGAGCCGTACAAGACGTACCGCAAGCTGTTCAACGTCTGGCGCGTCGAGATCGATTCGCCGCAGTCGGGCGTGAGCGGCGACCCGACCGCGGACGTCCACGTGGACAGCCCGCTGGCCATGACGTACTGGTGCGGCAACACCGAGCGCCTGCTCTGCGTGGACACCGCCAAGGCCTGGGAGTACGCCAGCGCGCTGGTGCCCGGCGCCGACCAGCTCCTGGTGCAGGCCAACAGCTCCAAGTACGGCGGCGCCGGCTACTACACCGACGACGTCGGCACGTTCTCGCGCAACCCCTCCTCCAGGGAGGTCGTCCTGCACGAGCTCGGCCACTCCCAGGGTGACCTGGCCGACGAGTACGACTACGACGGCCCGGAGCAGTACCCGTCGACCGACGAGCCCACCGAGGTCAACGTCACCATCAACTCGACAGGCGCCAAGTGGGGCGTGTGGCTGGGCGAGACCACCCCGGACGGCGGCGTCATCGGCGCGTTCGAAGGCGCCAAGTACAGCCGGCTGGGCATCTGGCGCCCCAGCCAGGACTCGCTGATGCGTAACCTGGGCCGGGAGTTCAGCCTGGTCAACCGGGAGAAGCTGGTGCAGTCGTTCTACACCGAGGCCGACCCGGTGGACTCGGCCTCCACGCCGAGCGGCGGCACTCACAACCCGGCCCAGTCGCTCACCCTGCAGACGGTGGACGTGCCGCTGACCATCAAGTGGCAGGTCGACAACGTGGACGTGCCCGCCTGGGACGGCAAGAAGACGCTCACCCCGGCCGACTTCACCTCGACCGGCAAGAGCAGCTTCGCGCTGAAGGCCACGGTCACCGACTCGACGCCGATGGTCCGCAACCCGATCTTCAAGCCGGACCTGACGCAGACGCTCACCTGGGGCGTCGGTCAGACCAGCCCGACCAACCCCACGGCGACGTTCACCAAGACGTTCGACTGGGGCACGGGCTTCGAGGCGAGCGTGGCCGTCAAGGCCGGCTCCACCGCGGTGACCTCGTGGACGGTCGAGTTCGACGTGCCCGCGGGCTTCTCCATCAACAGCACGTGGGACGCCAACCGCACCCAGACCGGCACCCACTACACCTTCACCAACAAGTCGTACAACGGCTCGATCAACCCGGGTCAGACCGTGACGTTCGGCCTGGGCGGCGCTCCGGGCAACTTCCCCGGCATCACCAACTGCAAGATCAACGGAAACCCCTGCAACTGATCCAGCGGACGCCCGCCCCCGGGAAGCCGGGGGCGGGCGTCCCGATCGGTCTCCACGCCGGTCTCCAGTCGGGTCCAAGTGGGGACCGGCATCGTGGTGGCCATGAGGAAAGGCCGCCGCAAAGGCACCACCAGACCGCGTCGCAGGGAGGCCGGGCCCATCCGCATGCCGAGCGGCACCCGGCGGCCCGCCGCGACGGCCACCGCTCCCGCCAGGCGCGGCCCCGGCTGGTTCGGCCGGGTGCTGATCGTGCTGATGTGGGCGGGGACGTGCCTGGTGCCGCTGCCGTTCTCGGTGCCGTGGATCCAGCTCGCGGCCGGGGCCGTCGGCACGCCGGGCACGCTCACGGTCGAGTCGTGCGTGGCGCTCGGCCGGGGGCGTTACGACTGCGAGGGCGTCTTCGTGCCGCGGGGCGGCGGTGGTCCCGTCCAGGTGTCCGCGCCCGCCGATCTCGAGGCGGGCGACCGGGTGACGGCCCAGCTCACGCCCGAGGGCGACCGGGCGGCGCTGGCGGGGGCGCGCGGCGTGCTCAGCACGCTCATCCTGCCGTTCTTCTGTCTCGGCGGGCTCGGTTTCCTGCCGTACGTGCTCCTCTACTGGACCTCTTGGGCCACCAGGCGGCAGTTGCGGGTGGCGGCGATCACGGGCGGGGTGCTGACCGTCGTCTCACTCACCGGCATCGTCGTCGGCCTTGTCGCCGTGTATTCAGTGTGAGTCGTCCTGCTCCGTCTGAGACGTCCTGCTCGGTCTGAGCCACAAGGATCAGGCCGGCAGCCTGTGACCGTGGTCGAGCGGCACGGCGCGAACCGTCCTGGCCCACCACAGGAGCGCGGCCGAGGCAAGGCAGGCGGCGGTCAACCAGAGCGGAGACACAACCGGTTCCGGCCCGCTCACGAACATCTCCTGGACGGAATGCGCGTTCAACGAAAAGCCCCCGTCGTCCGTCTCCCGGCGCGACGAGCCGGCGATCAGCAGCGCCGTGCCGGCGAGCCCGGCCGCGGCGGTCACCAGCAGCGCGGTCACGGCCGCCAGGAACGTACGCCTGGTCCCGCGATGCGCCGCGACCAGCACCAGCACCGCCGCACCGCCGAGCCCGGCGGCGACCTCGACGGCCCACCAGAGACCCGGCAGGTCCTCCTCGAACCGGCGCGGCGTGAGCCACGACACCCGGTCATGGGCCAGATTGACCAGGCCGGGCACGACCGGGAGCACGCACGCGGCCACCCGGGCCGCCACCGACGACCAGGCCGTCACGGCGAGCGCGAGCGGCCGGGCGGGCAGCGGCAGCGGCGCCGGGCGCGGCGGGGCCTGGCGGCTGTCCGAGTCGGCGAGGTCGTGGGCGGAACGGGCGATCCAGACCATCGTCAGGATGGCGGCGGACGCGGTTACCGCCTCCCCGTAGACGAACCCGACACCGCCCACGTTGCGCAGCGGAATGCCCACGATCGCGAGCCCGACCGGCGCGGCCAGCACGGCGATCCCGTACCCGACGGTCGAGCGGCGCCAGCGGCCGTCGCCCCACTGGCCCGCCAGCACCAGGACGGTCCAGATCAGCGTCGCCCAGGAAGCCACCCGGCTGGAGTCGACCAGGCGCTCGGCGGCCCGCCAGTCGAGCGCGTCGAACACCTCGCTCGCCAGCGTGAGCACGCCGCCCGTCAGTCCGGCGAACAGCGCGAGCCCGCCGGCGCCCAGGATCGGGCCGAGCACCCGGTGAAAGGCCACCACGGCCGCGATCACCAGGAGCAGTTCGAGCACCACCGCCCACCAGGGCCAGATCGGCAGGACGACGTACACGAGCCAGATCGCGACCTGCGCGTACAGGGTCCAGCGCAGCAGCCGCACGCCCCGGCCGGCCGGCGGCCTGGGCCCGGACTCAGGGCCGCGCAGGATCTGCCAGAGCGCCCAGGCGAACAGGCCGCCCACGGCGACCAGGACGGCCACCCGCGGCCAGGACGGCGAATCCTGGATCTCCTGCAGGAACAGGGACGTGAGCCAGCCGTCCGAGTCGGCCTCGTCCAGGTCGTAGAAGAGCGTCAGCCGCCACAGGGCCCTGAGGTCGTCGCGGGCCAGCGCGATTCCCGCGGTGGCCAGGAGCATTACGGCATAGGCCGCCGCGGCGAGCACGGCGAGGAAGCCTGACCGATGACGATGCACGACACCATTCCAGTGAGCAGCCGGGGGGTTCGGGGCGCCTCACCTTAGCGGGCACAAAACGGAGAAGTCGATCAAGGCTGCACAAATGGGTCCCCTCAGCCGCCGGGAAGCCGTTTAGTCTGACGTAAGGTCCGGTTCACCGCATGTTCAGACAACAGGTCCAAGTATGCGAGGGAAAGCACATGACCGAGCTTGATCGACGTTCCTTCCTCGGCCGTGGCCTCGCCACCGCCGGTGGCGTGCTGGCCAGCGGCGTCGCCGTCCAGACCCTGACCGCGCACGCCGCGTGGGCGGACCAGGGCCGTCCCGTCGCGGAGTCGCACCAGGTGGGCTACGGCCCGCTGCGCCGCATGCCGACCAGGAACACCGGCGAGGAACTGCTCGCCCTGCCCGCCGGGTTCTCCTACGTCGTGCTCGGCAAGACCGGCACGCCCATGAGCGACGGTGTCGCGACGCCGATCGCGCACGACGGCATGGCCGCCTTCCACGGCACCCGCCGCCACACCGCCAGACTGATCCGCAACCACGAGGTACGCACCACCCCCGGTTCCCCGGTCGGCCGGGTGCACGTCGAAGGCTCGCGGCGCTACGACGAACTCGGCGTCGCCGGCACCACCACGCTGGAGGTGGACCTGCGCAGCGGCGAGGTGATCCGGCACTTCGTCAGCCTGAACGGCACCATCGTCAACTGCGCCGGCGGCCAGATGCTCGGCAGGCGCGGCTGGCTGACCTGCGAGGAGACGACCGCCGGGCCGAACCAGGGCTGGCAGCGCAAGCACGGCTACATCTTCGAGGTGCCGCTCGACGGCCCGTCGCCGGGAAATCCGGCGCCGTCGCAGCCGCTCACCGCCATGGGACGCTTCTCGCACGAGGCCGTCGCCGTGGACCCGCGAACCGGCTACGTGTACGAGACCGAGGACGACTCCGGCAAACCCGACGGCTTCTACCGCTTCCGCCCGCACGACCCCCGCAACCTCGCGGCCGGCGGCGTACTGGAAATGCTCAAGATCCGCGGCGTCAGCGGCTACGACTGCCGCGAGGGCCAGACGATGGGCGTCCGCCTGCCCGTCGAATGGGTACGCATCGACGACCCCGACCCCGACCTGGAGGGCGGCGCGCTCACCTGCACCAAGCAGGGCCTGGCCAAGGGCGGCGCCAAGTTCAACCGCCTGGAGGGCTGCTGGTACGGCGACGGCTCGATCTTCTTCAACTCCACCAGCGGCGGCGACGCCAAGAACGGCGACCCGCCCAACGCCGACGGCTTCGTGGAGGGCTACGGCCAGGTCTGGCAGTACCTCCCGAGCCGGCGCGACGGCGGCACGCTGGTCCTGGTCTACGAGTCTCCAGGGCGCAAGGAGCTCGACTCGCCCGACAACCTGACCTTCACCCCGCGCGGCGGCATCGTCCTGTGCGAGGACGACTCCTCAGACGCCGACGCCGACCCGCACCCGCTGGCGCCCGGGCTGGAGAACGTCAACCGGCTGATCGGGCTGGACCCGCGGCGCGGGCAGCCGTTCGAGTTCGCGGTCAACATCGCCGACGACAGCGAGTTCGCCGGGGCCTGCTTCAGCCCGGACGGCTCGACCCTGTTCGTCAACCAGCTCGGCAGCACGGCCGCGCTCGACCCGCCGGGCCGCACGTACGCCATCCGCGGCCCCTGGCACCGGGGTCCGCTGTAGCTTTCCGGCAGGCCGGGGGTTTCCCCAGGGCGGGCCCTGACGCGGACGGGCCCGCCGCTCGCCTACCGTGCGGGCATGCCGGAACCTGAGCCGCTGGACTGGGGCGCCCCGGTGACCGCCGCCTGGCGCGAAGGCGCGATCACCCGCATCCACGAGCTCGACTCCCTGTACCGCTGGATGCTGGCCGCCCCGCCGGCCCTCGGCGCGGCGTCGCTCACCGGCGACATCAGGCGGCACCTCGACCAGGCGGCGGCCGCCGCGGAACAGGCCAGGAACCCGTACCGGTCCTTCACCGGCGCCGCCTTCGAGCGGGTCAGCAGCAACTGCGACGCCGCCGAGGCGCACCTGCTGCGCGTGGCGCCGGACGGCTACCTGCTCGGCCAGTTGCCCAGCCTGGTCACGCACGTGCGCCGGCACCTGGCGCCGGACGACGCGCGGCTGCTCGCGCTGGTCCGCATCGCCGCCGGGCGGGAGAACGGGCCGCGATGGACCAGGTTCGGCCGCCGGGTCGAGCCGCTGGGCGAGCGCGAGCGCACCACGATCGTCTCCGCGGTGCGCGGGGCCAGCTCGGAGGCCGGGCGTGAGCAGTCGCGGGTCAGGAGTTTCCGCAACGTCCTCACGATCACCACGGCCTTCCTCGTCCTGCTCGCCGTCGCCGTGGGCGTCCTGGGCGCGCTCAACCCGACCGCGGTGCCGCTCTGCTTCACCCCGGAGCGCGGCGGCGAGGTCCTGGTCGTCTGCCCCACGGCGCAGTCCACGCTCGGCCGGGTCGGCTCGCCGCATGACATCGACGAGGTGGTGCGCGCCACCGCCGCGGCCCAGGACCTGGTCACCGTGGAGGTGGTCGGGCTCGTCGCGGCCGCCATCGCCGCCGCCACCGGGCTGCGCAAGCTGCGCGGCAGCTCGGTGCCCTTCGGCCTGCCGGTCGCCCTGGCCGTGCTCAAGCTGCCCACCGGCGCGCTGACCGCGTTCCTCGGGCTGCTGCTGATGCGCGGCCAGTTCATCCCCGGGCTGAGCGCGCTCGACTCCTCCGCGCAGGTCATCGCCTGGGCGGTCATCTTCGGGTACGCGCAGCAGGTGTTCACCCACTTCGTCGACCAGCAGGCGCAGAACGTGCTGAACCGGGTCAGAGGCCGAGCACCCGAGCAGGGTCGGCCAGCAGCCGCTGGATGACCAGCCCCGCGGCGCCCAGGACGGCGGCGTCCGCGCCGATCTCCGACACGGTGACCTGGGGCGTGCCGCCGCGCAGCCCGCCCAGCCTGGCCGTGAGCGCCTGGCCGACCGGGTCTTCGAGCCAGGGCGACAGCGGCGCGAAGATGCCGCCGAGCACGATCCTGCCCGGGTCCATCAGGTGCACGGCCGAGGTCAGCGCCACGCCGAGGGCGTGTCCGGCCCGCTCGCAGCCGGCCAGGGCCCGCTCGTCTCCGTCCTTCAGCAGCCTCACCAGGTCGTCGATCGTGTCCGCCGCGCCCAGCAGCGCGTCCCTGCCCGCGTACACCTCCAGGCAGCCCCGGCCGCCGCAGCGGCAGCTCGGGCCCTCCGGCATCACGACCACGTGGCCGAGCTCGCCGGCCAGCCCGTACGTGCCGCGGAACACCCGGCCGTCCACCACCAGGCCGGCGCCGATGCCGATCTCGCCGGAGACGTACAGGAAGTCCGTGGCGCCGGAGCCGAACCACAGCTCGCCCAGCGCGGCCAGGTTCGCCTCGTTGTCCACCTCGAAGCAGCCGTCCTGGACGGGCAGGCCGAGCAGGTCGGACACGCGTACGTCGCGCCAGCCGAGATGCGGCGCGTTGCGCAGCAGCCCGTCGGCCACCGGTCCCGGCACGGCCAGTGCCGCGCCGGTCAGGCGCAGCCCGGCGCGCCCCGCCTCGGCCATGGTCTCCTCGGCGAGGTCGCGCAGCGCCGCCAGCACCGCCTCGGGCCTGGAGTTGCGGTTGTCGACCGCCCGCGTCCTGCGCACCCGGACGGAACGGGTGAGGTCCACCACGCACGCGGCCAGGTAGCCGATGTTGGCCTCCAGCCCGAGCGCGGCCACCCGGTGCCCGCTGAGCCGGACCGCGACGCCCGGCCGGCCGCGTTCACCGTCGCGCATCGCGCCCAGCTCGGTCACAGCGCCCGCCTCCAGCAGGTCGGACACCAGCTTGGAGACGGTGGTCTTGGTCAGCCCGGTGGCCTCGGCCAGCGCGGCCCTGCTGAGCGGGCCCCGGTGGCGGATCACGTCGAGCGCCACCGCGAGGTTCCTGGCGCGCATGGAATCGTGCCGTACCCCCCTTGACGCTGCCATGCCCGCCTCCTCAGGATTATGTGCAGATTATGGACTAAAGAACCGAGGGCGGTAAATGGCCGAGTTCACCCCCACTCCTGATGACCGCTTCACCTTCGGACTCTGGACGGTCGGCTGGCAAGCCCGTGATCCGTTCGGCGACGCCACCCGGGCCCCGCTGGACCCCGTCGAGAGCGTGCACCGGCTGGCCGAGCTGGGCGCGTACGGCGTCACCTTCCACGACGACGACCTGCTCGCCGTCGAGCCCGACAAGGACACGGCCGTCGCCGCCTTCCGCAAGGCGCTGGACGAGACCGGCATGCAGGTGCCCATGGCCACCACCAACCTGTTCACCCACCCGATCTTCAAGGACGGCGCGTTCACCAGCAACGACCGCGACGTCCGGCGGTACGCGCTGCGCAAGGTGCTGCGCAACCTGGACCTGGCCGCCTCGCTCGGCGCCCGGACGTACGTGTGCTGGGGCGGGCGCGAGGGGGCCGAGTCCGACGCGGCCAAGGACGTGCGTGCCGCGCTCGGCCGCTACAAGGAGGCACTCGACCTGCTCTGCTCGTACGTCCTGGACCGCGGCTACGACCTGCGCTTCGCACTCGAACCCAAGCCGAACGAGCCCAGAGGCGACATCCTGCTGCCCACGATCGGCCACGCGCTGGCGTTCATCGGCGAGCTGGAACACCCGGAGATGGTGGGGCTCAATCCGGAGGTCGGCCACGAGCAGATGGCCGGGCTCAACTTCGTCCACGGCATCGCCCAGGCGCTGTGGCACGGCAAGCTCTTCCACATCGACCTCAACGGCCAGCACGGCCCCAAGTACGACCAGGACCTGATCTTCGGCCACGGCGACGTGAAGAGCGCCTTCTTCCTGGTCGACCTGCTCGAACACGGCGGCTACGACGGCCCGAGACACTTCGACTACAAGCCGCTGCGCACCGAGGACGCCGCCGACGTGTGGGCATCCGCGGCGGCGAACATGCGCACGTACCTGATCCTGCGTGAGAAGGCCAAGCAGTTCCGCGCCGACCCCGAGGTCCAGGACGCACTGCGCGCCTCCCGCGTGGACGAGCTCGCCCAGCCCACCCTGGCCCCCGGCGAGAGCCTGGCCGACCTGTGGAACGACGAGTTCGACCCGGAAGCGGCCGCTGCCCGCGGCTACCACTTCACCCGGCTCAACCAGCTCGCGCTCGAGCACCTTCTGGGGGTACGCGGATGACCAGGCCGATCAGCGTCCAGCTCTACACCGTCCGGCACCAGCTCGCCGAGGACCGCGACGGCACGCTCACCCGTCTCGCCGGCCTCGGCTACCGCGCGGTCGAGCCCTTCGACCCGATGGCCGACCCCAAGGGCTTCCGCCAGGTCATCGACGACCTCGGGCTGAGCGTGTCGAGCACGCACGCCTACGCCCTGCTCGGCCAGGAGCCTGCCGAGGTCTTCGAGGCCATCGCCACCATCGGCGCCGATCTGGCGATCATCCCGGGCGGCATCGCGCACGAGGAGTTCACCACCGCCGACGGGCTCGCCCGCACCGCCGGCCTGCTCAACGACCTGGCCGAGCAGGCGTCGGCGCACGGCACGCGGATCGGCTACCACAACCACTGGTGGGAGATCGAGCCGCGCATCGACGGCAGGCACGCGCTGGAGGCGCTGGCGGACCTGCTGGCGCCCGAGGTGTTCCTGGAGATCGACACGTACTGGGCCGCGGTGGGCGGCGCCGACGTGCCCGCGCTGCTGCGCCGGCAGGCGGCACGCACGCTCGCGCTGCACGTCAAGGACGGTCCCGGCGTCAAGGACGAGCCGCACACGGCGGTGGGCGCGGGCGTCATGCCGGTGCCGGAGATCCTGGCCGCCGCGCCCGACGCCTGGCGAATCGTCGAGCTCGACCACTGCGCCGGCGACGTCTTCGCCGCGCTCGCCGACAGCCACGCCTACCTCACCGAGCTGGAGTCGTCGTGACCGGGCCGGTGGGCGTCGCGATCGTCGGCGCGGGCGTGATCAGCGGCGAGTACCTGCGCAACCTCACCTCCTTCCCGGACGTACGCGTGCTCGGCCTGGCCGACCTCGACCAGGACCGGGCGGCGTCGGTCGCGGCCGAGTTCGGCGTGCCGGTCTCGGGCGACCTGGACACGGTCCTGGCGCTGCCCGAGGTGGAGATCGTGGTCAACCTCACCGTTCCGGCGGCGCACGCGTCCGTAGCGCTGGCCGCCCTGCGCGCCGGCAAGCACGTGTACGGCGAGAAGCCGCTGGCGCTGGACCTGGACGAGGCCGCCAAGGTCATGGCCGAGGCCGCGAACCTGGGCCTGCGGGTCGGCGGCGCCCCCGACACGTTCCTCGGCGCGGGACTGCAGTCCGCGCTGCGTGCCGTGCGCGCCGGGGTGGTCGGCACGCCGGTCGCCGCGGCGGCGGCCGTGCAGAGCCTGGGCCCGGAGTCCTGGCACCCCAACCCGGAGTTCTTCTACCAGCGTGGCGGCGGGCCGCTGTTCGACCTCGGCCCGTACTACCTGACCACGCTGGTGTCGCTGCTCGGCCCGGCGACGACGGTCGCCGCGGCCACCAGGCGCGCCCGCGAGCATCGGGTGGTCGGCTCGGGGCCGAAGGCCGGGGACGTCTTCCCTGTCGAGGTGCCCACGCACGTCCACGCCCTGCTGGACTTCGGCGCGGCCAGCGCGGCGGCGACGTTCAGCTTCGACTCGCCGATCAGCAGGCGCAGCATCGAGATCATCGGCAGCGAGGGCGCGCTGTCGCTGCCCGACCCCAACACCTTCGGCGGGCCGCTGCTGGCCCGCGGGCGGCGCGACGGCGACTGGCGCGAGCTGCCTGTCACGGGGACCACGGCCGGGCGCGGACTCGGCGTGCTCGACCTGGCCAGGTCGCTGCGCGCGGGCACGCCGCACCGCGCGTCCGGCGAGCTGGCCTTCCACGTGCTGGACCTGATGACCGCCATCACGGAGTCGGGCGAGCACGCGGAGTACCGGACGCTCGCCTCCACCGCGCACAGCCCCGAGCCGCTGCCGGACGACTGGGACCCGATGCGGTCCACCTTGTGACCCGGCGCCGGGGGCGCTCTCGTCACAGGGGCGTCTCCCGGCCCGCGTGTTATGTTCTGCACCATGCCCAGAGGCACCGACGAAGTCAGCGAGCCGATGTATTACGTGCTCGCCGCGCTGCTCGACGGCCCCATGCACGGGCACGCGATCATGGGCGTGGTCACCGAGCTGTCGGGCGGCCGGGTCAAGCCCTCGGTCGGCACGCTCTACGGCATCCTGGAGCGGCTCAGCGACCGCGGCATGATCGCGGTCGACCGCGAGGAGCCGGTCGGCGGCAGGAACCGCCGCTACTTCCGCATCACCGACTCCGGCACGACCGTGGTGGAGTCCGAGGCCCAGCGCATGTTGCGGGCGGCCACGCTGGTCATGAAGCGCACCGCCCCCGCATGACCCCGCGCGAAGACCGCTCACGCGCGAACCCGCCCGAACGCCGCGTCGACCCGCTCGAACGCCGCATGGACCCACCCGAACGCCGCATGGACCCGCTCGAACGCCGTTACCGCAGGCTGCTGCTGGCCTACCCGCGGGCCTACCGGGCCGCGCACGGGTCGGAACTGCTCGGCGTGCTGCTCGACTGCGCCGCGCCCGGCCGCACGGTGCCGGAGGCCGGGCAGGTGGCGGGGCTCCTCGCGGGCGGGCTGCGCGAGCGGGTCAGGCACGCCGCGCGCGGCGACGCCTGGCGCGACGGGCTGCACCTGGGCGTGAGCGCGGTGATGGCCGTGCAGCTGGCGGTGCTGCTGCCGTTCGCCGGGCAGCTCCCGCTCTGGGTGGCGTTGTCCGCGCTGGCGTTCGTCGCGGTGCTGCGCGGACGGGTGCGGGTGGCGCTGCCGCTCGCGGCGGCGGTCGCGGCCAAGTCCGTGGCGCTGGCGTCCGGGTGGCAGCCGTTCGACGTCACGATACTTCCGATTTATCCAGATTTTCTGGCTGATCGGCCGCTTTATGCCGACGGCGGGCCAGGCAGCGTGCTGCTCGGCCACGGGGTGGTCCTGCTCGGGCTGGCCATCCTGTCGATCAAGGGGGTGACCCGGGCCAGGTCCTGGTGGTGGTGTGCGGCCGTGCCCCTGGCGGCCTGGACGGGTCCCGGCTGGATGGCCGACGGCACGCCGTACCCGATCGGGCTGGGCAGGATGGCGCTGGAGCTGACGGCGCTCGCGTCGGCCGCGTGGGCGGCCCGGCTCACCCGCGACCCGCGCTGGGCGCCGGCCGCCGCGCTGTACCTGGCGGCGACCTCCGCCCAACTGGTCGAGCACCTCGGCGAACTGACTCATCAGCACCTCGCCTACTGGGGCCTGCTGGCCGTGATGACGGCGGCGCCGGCCCTCCTCCCGCTCGGCCGACGCCGCCGAGTCCCTGATTGACCATACTACGTTCAACGGAGTATGGTCCAGCGCCATGTCCACGAGATCATTGGCTCTGGCCACACTCGTCCTCGTCGTCACCGCCGGCTGCGCGAGCGGCCCGGGCACGCCGTCGGGCGCGCCCGCGACCCCGTCCGCAGCGCAGTCCGTCGGGCCGTCCAAGGACGTGGCACGCAGAATCGACGACGCCAAGGCCGACTGCCTGAAGGCCAAGGGCTTCAAGTACGTGCCCTGGTCCCCGCCCATGCCGCCCATGACCGAGGAGCAGAAGAAGCAGGCGGCCGGCGACTACGAGGCGCTCAAGGCCCAGCGCGCCAAGGAGGGCTTCGGCATCGCCGCCGCCGTGATGAACGCCCGAGGCGACCTCGGCGGCGGCGCCGAACCGCCCAGGAACCCCAACATCGCCATCATCAAGGACCTCTCGCCCGCCCAGCGCAAGGCCTACTCGGTCGCCTCGGGCGAATGCGGCGTCAAGGCGATCAAGCAGATCACCGGCGAGGACGTCCGCTCCTACCAGGAGTGGGAGGAGCAGCGGCACGTCGCCATGCTCGAACGCGAGAACCGCGAGATCGACGGCGACCCCCAGCTGGTCACGCTGGCCTCGGCCATGGCCGACTGCATGACGGCCAAGGGCTACCGGTTCACCTCGACCAAACCCTCGGACGTCGTCAGCTGGGGCAGCGACCTGTTCTCCAGGGAGATGCACAAGATCGCCCAGAAGGAGGACAAGAGCATCCCCGACGTGCGGAACGGCGGCATGTACCTGCCCAAGCACATGACCATGGGCGAGAAGCGCGCCTTCCTGCAGCGTGAGGTCAAGGTCGCGCTCGACGACCTGGAGTGCGGCAGGGACTTCTACCCGGCCTTCGCCACCGTCGGCGAACGGGTGCGCGGCGAGTCCGAGAGCTGATTCCACCCCCCTCCATGCGAACCGCCCGGAATGACCTGCTTCTCGACTGCATGTGAAGAAAGCTGGCAGGCATCCCATCGAGGCGTCGCGCGCGGTAGGACTGGATGAGCCAGCGGATCAGCAAGGAGGGCTGATGACCGACCCCCGTGTCGACCACCTCGTGTACGCGGTGCCTGACCTGCGTCAAGGTGTGGCCGACTTCGCCGCACGCACCGGCGTGTCCCCGGTCCTGGGCGGCTGCCATCCCGGCGGCACGGCCAACTACCTGGTCGGGCTGGGCCCGTCCGCGTACCTGGAGATCATCGGCCCCGACCCCGACAACCCGGACGTCGAGCCGCCGGCGCTGGACCTCGACCGGCCGCGCCTGGTCACCTGGGCCATCCGGCCCGACGATCTGGACAAGTGCGTCGAGCGGGCCCGCGAGCTGGGTTACGACCCGGGCGACGTCCAGCCGCTGTCCAGGCGCACCCCCGACGGGACCCTGCTGGAATGGCGGCTCACCGGCTGGGACGATCCGGCGGTGGTCAGGCCGGTGCCGTTCCTCATCGACTGGGGCGCGGCGGCGCACCCGGCCGCCTCCGGACTCCCGCAGCTCGAACTCCTGTCGCTGGCCGCGGTCGACCCCGACCCCGAGGCGGTCACGCGCCGTCTCGCGGCGGTGTCGGCGGAGCTGGAGGTGTCGAGCGGGGCGGAAACGGGGCTACGGGCCGTGCTGGGCACACCGCGGGGGCCGGTGACCCTGGATTGACGTATTCGTTGGCCTGACCGTCCGCGACCCGCGAGAATGGCGCGATGGCCGACAATTCCCCGACCGACCGGGCCGAGACCGACTGGGTCTCCAGGTTCGCCGACGAAGTGATCGCCGAGGCGGAACGACGCGCGCCGGGCAAAGCGATCGTCTGCGCGTCTGGGCTCAGCCCGTCCGGCCCGATCCACCTGGGGAACCTGCGCGAGGTCATGACCCCGCACCTGGTCGCCGACGAGATCAGGCGGCGCGGCATCGACTGCGTGCACCTGCTGTCGTGGGACGACTACGACCGCTTCCGCCGGGTGCCCGCGGGCATCGACCCGTCGTGGGCCGAGCACATCGGCAAGCCGCTGACCTCGGTGCCCGCGCCGCCGGGCAGCCCGCATCCGAACTGGGCCGAGCACTTCAAGTCCCCGATGATCAAGGCGCTCGACGAGCTGGGCGTCGACTACGTCGGCATCAGCCAGACCGCCCACTACACCTCGGGCGTCTACCGCGAGCCGATCCTGCGGGCCGTGGCCGCCAGGGGCGCGATCGACGCCGTGCTGGCCGAACACCGCACCAGGCGGGTCGACGGCTACTTCCCCTACCGGCCCTACTGCGAGCTGTGCGAACGCGACCTGACCACGGTCACCGCGTACGACGACGACACCACCGAGATGGCCTACACCTGCGAGTGCGGCTTCGGTGAGACCGTGCGCCTGGCCGAGCACGACCGCGGCAAGCTGGTGTGGAAGGTCGACTGGCCGATGCGCTGGACCCACGAGGGCGTGATCTTCGAGCCGTCCGGCGTCGACCACCACTCGCCCGACTCCGCGTGGATCGTGGGCGGCAAGATCGTCGGGGAGGTGTTCGGCGGCACCCGGCCGATCGGCCCGATGTACGCCTTCGTCGGCATCAGCGGCATGGCCAAGATGAGCAGCTCCAAGGGCGACGTGCCGACCCCGGCCGACGCCCTGCAGATCATGGAGGCGCCGCTGCTGCGCTGGCTGTACGCCAGGCGCAAGCCCGCCCAGTCCTTCAAGATCGCCTTCGACCAGGAGATCCAGCGGCTCTACGACGAATGGGACGCGCTCGGCCGCAAGGTGGCCCAGGGCGACGCCCAGCCGGCCGAGCTGGCCGCCTACAACCGGGCGGTGCGCACCTCGCGCGGCCCGCTGCCGGTCACGCCGCACGCGCTGCCGTACCGCACGCTGGCCTCCGTCGCCGACATCACCACCGGGCACGCCGAGCAGACCCTGCGCATCCTGCGCGACCTCGACGGGGTGAGCGACCTCGACCAGGCGCGGCCCAGGCTCGACCGGGCGCAGCGCTGGATCGACACGCACGTGCCCGCCGACCAGCGCACCCACGTGCGCGCCGCCCCCGACGCCGAGCTGCTCGACTCGCTCGGCGAGGCCGAGCGCGAGTCGCTGCGGCTGCTGGTCGACGGCCTCGACGAGCACTGGTCGCTCGACGGGCTCACCACGCTGGTCTACGGCGTGCCCAAGCTGCGCGCCGGGCTGGCGGTCGACGCGCCGGCCACGCCCGAGCTGAAGGCGGCCCAGCGGGCCTTCTTCGCCCTGCTCTACCGGCTCCTGGTCGGCCGCGACACCGGCCCGCGGCTGCCCACGCTGCTGCTCGCGGTGGGCGCGGAACGGGTGCGCAAGCTGATGGGCGCGTGACCTCCCCCCTGCCCGAGCGGGCGGTCGTTCTGATCACCGGCATCTCGGCTTCGGGCAAGTCCACGGTGGCCGAGGAGCTGGCCCGGCGGCTGCCGCGCTCGGCGCACGTGCGCGGCGACGCCTTCCGCCGCATGGTGGTCAACGGCGCGGCCGAGATGACACCCGAGCCCTCCGATGAGGCGGTGCGCCAGCTCCACCTGCGTTACCGCATCGCGGCCGGCGCCGCCGACCTGTACGCCGAGTCCGGGTTCACGGCCGTCGTCCAGGACGTGGTGCTCGGGCCCGACCTGGAACGGTTCGCCGGGTGGATCCGCAGCCGTCCGCTGCTGGTGGTCGTGCTCGCCCCCGACGCGGCCACCGTCGCGAGACGCGAGCGCGAACGCGCCAAGACCGGTTACGGCGCCTGGACGGTCGAACAACTCGACCAGGCGCTGCGCCGCGACACCCCGCGGCTCGGTCTGTGGCTCGACACCGCAGGTCAGACGCCGGCGGAAACCGTCGACGAAATCCTGGCGAAGGCCGCTGATCACCTCATCAAGTGAGGATGCAAGGCGAAATCAAGTGACCTGCATGCGCCATGGTCCACCTTGGTCCCATGAACAAGCAGCCCTTCGCCGCCAGCGTGAGTGTCATCGTCCCCGCGATGAACGAGGCCGCCAACCTCCCCCATGTCTTCGCGACGCTGCCCGACTGGATCGACGAGGTGATCCTGGTCGACGGCAACTCGACCGACGACACCGTCGCCGTCGCGCGCAGGCTGCGCCCGGACCTGCGTGTGGTCACGCAGACCAGGCGCGGCAAGGGCAACGCCCTCATCGAGGGTTTCGCCGCCGCGTTGGGAGACATCATCGTCATGATCGACGCCGACGGCTCGACCGACGGCCACGAGATCCGCCTGTTCGTCGAGGCGCTCGTCAACGGCGCCGACTTCGCCAAGGGCTCCAGGTACGCCCCCGGCGGCGGCTCCGACGACATCAGCCCGATCCGCTCGCTCGGCAACAAGTTCCTCACCGGCCTGACCAACCTGCTGTACGGCACCAGCTACAGCGACCTGTGCTACGGCTACAACGCCTTCTGGGCCCGCCACCTGGACGCACTTGAGCTCGATTGCGACGGCTTCGAAATCGAGACCCTGATGAACGTCCGCGCCGCGCAGGCCGGGCTCGTCATCAGCGAGGTGCCCAGCCACGAGCGCTCCCGCATCCACGGCGAGAGCAACCTGCACGCCGTCCGCGACGGCTGGCGGGTGCTGAAGACGATCATGCGCGAGCGTTCCCGCGGCACCGCCGTGACGCCGCGGACCGAGATGGCACTGGCCAAGTGACCGGGGCGGCGGCCATAGGCGGCCGCCCACGCGCACCACGCCAGACGTACCTGTACCACCGAAAGTAACGCATATCCCGCCGGAGTCCGGGCAGTGGAGACCACCTCTGATGACAAGGGGTGAGTTGGATGACGTTACTGGGTCTGATCCTGGTCCTGCTCGCCGGCGGCGCTGTCGCCCTGGTCCTGACCGAGGAAACCACCAGGTACATCCTGTTCGGCTACACGTTCGAGCTGAACCACGTGCAGATGTTCCTCGCCGGGGCCGCCACGGCGGCGCTGCTGATCGCCGGGCTGTGGATGCTCGGTTCCGGCTCCCGTCGCATGGCCAGGCGCCGCCGCAGGCTGCGTAGCGCCAGGGCGGAGGCCTCCAGCAAGGTGGCGCGGCTGGAGGACGAGAAGCGCGAGCTGGAACGCAAGCTGGAACGCGAGGAGCACGATCCCGGCGACCGCCTGGTGGCCGGACGGAGAGACGACGGCATGCCCTGACGCGTCACTGGCGCGAGGGCAGCAGACGGTCCTCGCGCCAGAGCGCGAACCCGGTGACCAACGCCCCCAGCCCCTCCCACAAC
>NZ_JABCPZ010000569.1 GCF_013283785.1 Nonomuraea antri | reverse complement strand
CACCCACACCGACCCGTCACCGGTGCGCACCAGCAGCGCACCCTCCCGCCGCGCCACCACCTCACCCGGCACCCCCGCCTCCGGAAGCTCGGACGCCTCCGGACCCGCGTGCACGTCGAACACCCGCACCCGACACCCCGCCAGCACCGCACGACCACCCGGCGCCCCATCGGCCGCACGCACCCGCCGCACGATCTCCGCCGTCGGCTCCGACCACGCGAACTCCCGATCCGCATGCCGCATCGCCCGCCGCAACCGCCCCACCACCGGCGCACCCACCCGCTCCACCGGCACCGGCACGAACGACGGATCCTGCGCCCGGACCGCCACCTCCAACACCAGCTCCACCGCCGCATCGGCCACCGGCCCGTTGTACAACGCCGACTTACGCGGCGCCTCCACCGGCATCGCGAACGTCCTAAACCCCCACACCGGCCCGGCGTCCATCTCCGCCACCGCCTGCAACGCCGTCACCCCCCACTCCGGCGCCGACTCCGCGATCGCCCAATCCAGCGACGACGGCCCCCGATCCCCAGGCGGACCAGGATGCACGATCACCGTCCGATACGACCGCCACACCCGCTCCGGCACCCGCTCCTTCAAGAACGGGCAGATCACCAGATCAGGCGCCGCCAGCTCGACCGCCTCCACCATCACCTGCTCGGACACGGCCAGCTCGACACTCACCTCGTGCCCCGCACGGCGCAGCTCCAGCCACACCCGCTGAGACAGACCGTTGAACGACGAACACAGCAGCAAGATACGCAACGCGGAACTTCCTTCACCAAGAACCGGGGGAGAGGGGGACGACACACCGCAACCCGGGCACACGCCGCCCGGGACGACCGCGCACGACAGCTCAGCCGGTCAGACCACGGCGGCGACGAAGCACGGCATTAGAGACAGACCCATTTGCGGCATACATGCCAACGATGCTGACACGACCCAGCAAGCTCTGCTGACAAAACCGTACAGAAACCCGAACTTGCTGGTCTGACTTGAGTGGAAATGACCTAAAAAATCCACTTATGCGCTCGCCTGGAGCTCCCACCAACCCCACCCACACCCACACCTGGAACCCTGTCTCTTATAAATATCT
>NZ_JABCPZ010000568.1 GCF_013283785.1 Nonomuraea antri | reverse complement strand
CGGTGACGCGGGAGACCAGGACGCCGAGCAGGTCGTTGCTGATCTGGTACTGCCAGCGCTGGCCGGGCTGGTGCATGAGGGGCAGTTCGCCCAGGCGGCGCATCCACTCATCGGGTTCGGGCATCGGCACCGGCAGGTTGGGGGTCAGGCCCTGCTCGAAGACCGCGTTCATGATCGGGGTGCCGATCGAGGTCATGTCCATGCCGAGCCCGAAGGTGGAGGTGAGCACGTCCCGCACGGTGATCGGACGGCGCGCCGGAACCGTCTCATCCAGCGGGGCGTCGATACGGGCGAGCACCCGCCGATCGGCCAGCTCCGGCAACCACCGGTCAACCGGGTCGTCGAACCGCAACCGGCACTCATCCACCAGCACCATCGCCGCGGCCGCCGTGACCGGCTTGGACGTGGACGCCATACGGAAAATGGTGTCGCGGCTCATCTGCGGGCCGCCGTCGTGACGGAACGTCCCGATGGTCTCGACGTGGGTTTCCTCACCCCGGCTGACCAGAGCGACCAGGCCCGGGATCCGCCCGGAATCGACATGCCGGTCCAGCACGTCACGCAACTTGCGCAGCCCGGCCGCCGAGAAGCCGTCATTGCCTTGCCTCATCACACATCTCCTCGCGTCATTCGTTGACGTTCAGCAATCTCTGAACGATGGAGACAGTACATTGCGTTCACATCATCGTCAACATGCAATTTGCGCCCTCTTTTGCCTGTCAGCAAGGCAAGCAACGCCTTCATTGCAATGAGGCTGCCACTGAACGCAAAGGACGACCAGAGCGCTGCATTGCAATGATGACCAGGTGAATGCATACTGTGCAGCGGGCGTACGACATGAGAACAGGGAGGCCCGCACCGATGCCCGGAGGCAGACTCACCACCGAGGACCGGCGACACATCGCCGCCGGGCTGGCCGAAGGGCTCGGCTACGCGGAGATCGGCCGCCGCCTGGGGCGTCCCGCGTCGACCGTCATGCGCGAGGTCACCCGCAACGGCGGCCCCGACGACTACGGCGCGGACCTGGCGCAGGAGGCCACCAGACACCGGGCGCGCCGGCACAAGCAGGCACAACCCCCGTCCCCGCCGGCCCCCGACC
>NZ_JABCPZ010000567.1 GCF_013283785.1 Nonomuraea antri | reverse complement strand
CCCGACCCCCCGTCAGCCCGATGAACGTACGAACGATGCCAAGGCCGAGACCAGCTCGCGCCCGGGGCAGTCCGAGGGCGACGAGAGGCAGCCCCAGCCGCAGGACGACCAAGGGCGCACGCAGACCGAGGACGACGAGACACGACGCGTCAAACCTGAAAACGAAAACGCCTCGGGCCTGGACCGGCCCGATGGCGGCCCACAGCACGGTCAGGCTGGCGATACCCCGCCACCCCATCAGACCGGGGGTAATTGAGTGCACATCGTCTACCCGGCGGTTGTCTCCGCGCTCCTGTTCTCCGTCGGCGTCTATGGCGTGCTCGCCCGGCGCAACACCATCCTGGTGCTGATGTCGGTCGAGCTGATGCTCAACGCCGTCAACCTCAACCTGGTCGCGTTCGACGTCTGGCTGCGCGACCGCCTGCACAGCGGTCAGGTACTCACGCTCTTCGTCATTGTCATCGCCGCCGCCGAGGTGGGCCTGGGGCTGGCCATCGTCCTGGCCCTCTATCGCAACCGCCGCACCGTCGACATCGACCACCTCCGCGACCTGGCCGAACCCACCGACCAGCCACTCACCGACCCACCACCTGAGGGGCCACCGCCCGCCGACCGATCGCACACAAGCCGGACGGCCACCGATTCACCACCCCCTGAACGGCCAGACCGAGACCTCGTCCTCGCCACCAGCGCAGCCTCCACCACCGCCCCACGTTCAGCCACTCCACGCTCAGCCGCGCCACAGACCGCCACCTCGCCCGCCCCCAAGGCCCACACCGCACCTCCCGACCACCCCGACGACGGCCAGCCTCCAGACAGGCAGGCCCCGGACAGGCAACCCTCGGACGGGCACGCCCCGGACAGGCAGGCCCCGGACACTCAAGCCCGGGACAGGCAAACCCAGGGCGGTCAGTCGAAGAATGGTCAGCCCGAGAACGGCCAAACCGAGGACGACCGTGGCGACGACGAGCACCCCGTCAAGCGAGGGGGCACCCGGTGACAACCCTCCCCTTGCTGGCCATACTCCTGCCCTTCCTGGCCGCCGCCGCAGGCCTGCTGCTCTCCCGCCGCCCCCTTTCAAGACCCACACCCAGCAAGAC
>NZ_JABCPZ010000566.1 GCF_013283785.1 Nonomuraea antri | reverse complement strand
TAGGAGCTGTTTAAAGTTTGGATCATGTGGTTGAGGTGAGGAGTCTTAACCACATGATCGAGCCACGGAGGTAGAGCCCGGCCTCGTAGCTCTCCGGAGCTTTGTCATAGCGGGTCGCCAGGCCACGCCAGGCCTTGACCTTCTGAAAGCAGCGTTCGACGGTGTTGCGCTGCCGGTAGCGGACCGGATCGAAAGCCACCGGCCGCCCACCGGCCGAGCCCTTCTTACGCCGGTTGAGCTGCTGGTCACTCTTCTCCGGGATGACCGCGCCGATCCCACGACGGCGCAGATGCGCGCGGTTGGCCTTGGAGGAGTAGGCCTTGTCCGCGGCCACCGCAGCAGGACGGGTCCGTGGCCGGCCCACCGGCCCGGCCACCCGGATCTTGTCCAGCACCGCGGTGAAACGCGGGCAATCGGCGGCCTGCCCCGGCGTGAGCACGAAGACCAGCGGCAACCCGGCGGTATCGACCGCGGCATGGATCTTGCTGCTCAGCCCGCCCCGGGATCGGCCGAGCGCAGCGGCCTTCGCCCGCGCCTTACGCCGTCGCCGGATGGCCGCGCGATCTGGCGGCGGCGCGCCGACTGCGGGTGTGACCTGCGGCGCATCACCCGCAGCACCGGCGGCTGCTGCGGCAGTGGCGCCCCCTTTTCCTCCGTCAGCGCCTGCTCCAGCGCGTCCAAGGTCTCCCCGGCCACCGCCAGCCCGGCCGAGTCCTGATGCGCCCGCACGATCGTGGAGTCCACACTGACCAACTCCAGCCCGACCTGTCCCCGGGACGCGGCCTCGGCGATCAGCGCGTCCATCAGCGCCTGGAACACCCCGGTCTTGGCCCAGCCGTTGAAGCGGGAGTAGAGCGTGGACCAAGGCCCGTAGCGATCCGGCACGTCCCGCCAGCCGGATCCGGTGCGAAACCGCCACAGGATCCCGTTGAACTGATCACGCACCCGCCGCGGCAATGGTCCGGTTGCCGCCACTGGCAGATGCGGCTCGATCAACGCCCACTCGGCATCGGTCACATCGAAGCGCGCCACATCCGAGTTCTACCAGCGATGGCCAGCCCGTCATCGGCCCTCATCAAGATCCGAACCTCGAACAGCTCCTA
>NZ_JABCPZ010000565.1 GCF_013283785.1 Nonomuraea antri | reverse complement strand
GGGTAAAGCGGTGGGCGGGAGGTGGGGGATCGGGGACGATCGTGTCCGTGATCCAGTTGCTACGGGACAATCGGCCCTTCGCCGTTCTGTGGAGCGCGCGGTCCGTGTCGTTCCTCGGCGATTCGCTGAGCCTGGTCGCGCTGATGCTGCACGTCGCCGGCGAGACCGAGCAGGCGCTCGCGGTCGCGCTGCTGCTCCTGGTCGGCGACTTCGTGCCCGGCCTGTTCGGGCCGCTCACCGGCGCGATCAGCGACCGGTACGACCACAAGCGCGTCATGGTGGCGTGCGAGCTGGTGCAGGGCCTGGTCACCGTGGTGATCGCGCTCTGGCTGCCCGGACTGCCTGTGCTGCTGGCCCTCGTGGGCGTCCGGGCGCTGGCGGGGCAGTTGTTCCAGGCGGCGTCCAGGTCGGTCGTGCCCGCGCTGGTCGAAGACCGGGACCTGGCTCGCGCGAACACCGCCATCGGCCTCGGCACCAACGGCGGCGAGGCGCTGGGCCCGCTGGCGGCCTGGCTGCTGCTGCCCTGGCTGGGGATCGGCGGGGTGCTGCTGGTCGACGCGGCCACGTTCGCCGTCTCCGCGCTGCTGCTGGCCTTCCTTCCCGCGACTGGCCGGGCGGGCGTGGCCGAGCCGCGACGGGCGCTGCTGCGGGAGACCTGGCGAGGTTTGCGGTACATCGTCACCACCCGGACGGTCCGGGCGGTCGCGCTGGGATTCGTCGGGGTCGTGGCGTTCAACGGCATCGACGACGTCGCCGTGGTCTTCCTGGTCACCGAGGAACTGCGCGGTCCGGCGTCCGATGCCGGGCTGGTGCTGTCGGCGGTCGGCATCGGGCTGTTCGCCGGATACGCGCTGGTCGCCCGGCTGGGCCGGGCCAGGATGGCGGTGCTGCTGGTGGCCGGGTTCGCGGTGAGCAGCGCGGGCAACCTGCTCACCGGCCTGGCCTGGGCGGTCGCGGCGGCGTTCGCGGTGCAGGCGGTGCGCGGGCTGGGGATCGCCGCCATGGACGTGGCGGCCAACACGCTCGTCCAGCGCACGGCCGATCCCGCCATGCTCGGCCGGGTGTTCGGCAGCCTGTACGGCGGGGTCGGGGTGGCTGCGGCGCTGTCGTACGTGGG
>NZ_JABCPZ010000564.1 GCF_013283785.1 Nonomuraea antri | reverse complement strand
GCGGGTGGCAGGGCGGGCTCGCGGCGATCAAGGTGATCCGCCACGACTTCGACGGCGACGAGGCGGTCACCAGGTTCCGCAGGGAGGTGGCCACCCTCGCCGACGTGCGCAGCCCGTACGCGGCGGCGCTGCTCGGCGCCGGGCTGGACGCGCCGCCGTACTGGCTGGCGACCGCGTACGTGCCGGGCCCGACCGTGTCGCAGGCGGTGGACCGGTGGGGGCCGCTGCCGTCCGGGGTGTGCCTGCGACTGCTCGGCGGGCTCGCCGCCGCCCTGGCCGACCTGCACGGACGCGGGGTGCAGCACCGTGATCTCAAGCCGTCGAACGTGATCCTCTCCCCGGACGGGCCGCGGCTCATCGACTTCGGGATCGCGCGGGCCGTCGGGCAGAGCACGATCACCCGGAGCGGGGACATCATCGGCACGCCCGGCTACATCGCACCCGAGGCCGTGCGGCGTCAGCCCGTGACACCGGCCGCCGACGTCTTCGCCCTGGCCGGGACGGTGGCTTACGCGGCGACCGGGCGGCCGCCGTTCGGGGGTGGTGAGGGCGTGGCGATCCTGTATCGCACGCTGAACGAGGAACTGGATCTGGAGGGGGTGGAGGCGGGGCTGGCCGGGTTGCTCGCGCTGTGCGCCACCAAGGACCCCGCCGACCGCATCACCCCAGCCGCCCTCGCCACCCTCTGCGGCACGGGGGTTCTTCTCCGGGAGGGGCCTCTCAAGGAAGGCCGCCACCCCGGCGAGAACCGCCGCAGGGAGGACCGTCTCGGGGACCCACGCGGGAAAGGCCACCACCCCTGGGAAGGCCCTCGCGGGAAGGACCCTCGCGGGGAGGACCCTCGTGGGGAGGACCACCCTGGGGAAGGCCATCGCGGAGAGGACCCTCGCAGGGAAGCCCATCGCGAGGAAGGCCGCCACCCTAGAGAGGACCCACGCGGAGAGGACCCCCGCCGGGAAGGCCGGCCCGGAGAAGGCCACCACCTCGGGGAGGACCGTCCCCGGGAAGGCCGTCGCGGGGAAGGCCGCCACCCCGGAGAGGACCCTCGCGGAGGGGACCCACGCGGAGAGGACCACCGTGGGGAGGACCGCCCAAAGGAGGGCCATCCTGGGGAAGGC
>NZ_JABCPZ010000563.1 GCF_013283785.1 Nonomuraea antri | reverse complement strand
CCCCCTGACCGTCCGGCCGCAGGAGTACCCGACGTTGGGGGACGGTCGGCGGGGATCATGCGTGCGGCCAGGTCGGCGGTTGGAGTGGGCGCATTGCGGGGCGCGGGCGGAGGGGGAGACCGACGACAGGTCAGGTCGCCAGCCAGCCAGGCCAGGCACCTCGACCGCGTTGGGGTGAGCCCGCTTGGTGTCACACGGTCGAGATCAGGCATCGAGATCAGGCCACCGGGTGGAAGGCTGCCGGATCAGGAGAACCTCTGGTCAGGAGACCGCAGCGGCGCGGCATCTGGTCGGGAGACCGCCTGGTCAGGAGGCGGACGGGTCAGGCGGTCGCCTGGTCGTTACAAGGGCGGTACAAGGGTGGTGGGTCACAAGGGTGGGGTTGCCTGGCGGACCGGCTGGCGGAGGAGGGTGCGCGGGTCCGGGTCGTCCAGACCCGTCAGATACACCTCGTGATGCAACCCCCGAGCCACCAGCCCCCGCTCCGCCATGAACTCCTCCATCACCGCCAGCGTCACATGCTCCTCACTGAACGGCCCCGCGTGCAGCACCTGCACACACTCGCCCTCGGTGTGCGTCACCACCCGCACCCGATCCACCGCCGCCCCGCCGGACCGGCTCGCCTCGCGCGCCCGCTCCACCGCACCCGGCTCCGGCACCCCCGCCAGCGGCAGCAGCAGATGCCAGCGCCACAGCTCACGCGGCACCTGCAGCGGCGGACGCTCGTCCTCCACCCACCACTGCCCCTCCAACGGCCCCGCCGAGACGCACATCGCCGCCGCCACCGCGTACAGCGCCCGGATGGCCGAGACGTGCTCGGCGCCACCCGGCTCACCGAGACCGGTGACGTTCAGGCAGGTGACCGGACCACAAGTGATCAGCTCAGGACTCATGCTTCCTCCTCCAAAGGGATCATCAGATGGGTGACGAGCTCGTCAGGCGGAGTGACCGCCGGATCCGAGACGTACACCTCGCGCAGCGGGCCGCGCACCGGATGACGCCGCTCGGCGCACCAGGCCAGCAACGCGTGCGCGGTCAGGGAGATCTGGTCATAAGGACCGACATGGGTGGCGCAGGCAAACGCGCCACCGGGCAGCACGTCCACCTCCTGTCTCTTATACACA
>NZ_JABCPZ010000562.1 GCF_013283785.1 Nonomuraea antri | reverse complement strand
CCCCACCACCCCGCCCAGCCACCGCGGTCGGGTCTCGCTGAGGCGGTTCCACCGGCTTCGGGGTGCACGGCGAGGAGACGGATAGCTGGATGACCTGCATCCACGTCCCCAGCCTGACAGTCCGCCTATCAAGGCGCCTCCCGGCAGCATCGAAGCGTCCTGCAGGCGTTCGGCGATGGGGTGCGGATGCGGGGCCCGATACAAGCTGGGGGCATGCGGAATCATGGAGTCGTTCGTCGCGGTCAGAGGGTTGGAATCGAGCGATGCGTCGCCCGTGCTCTCGTGGTACGCCGATGCCGGCGCGGCCAGGCCCTGGCAGGTGAACTCGCCGGTGGGTGAGGACTGGACCGGTGACGTGGCGGTGCGTGGCGAGACCATCGTCGCGGCGACCGCGGACTTCGACGGCGGCTCGCGCGTCCACGTGATGAGGGCCGAGCCCGGGGCGGAGCCGGTGGAGGTCTGGCGGATCGATCAGGGCAGGGTGTCGGCCGTTTCGCTGTCTCCGGACGGTGAGACCATGGCGGTCGCGGTCGACGTCGGAACGGTTCGCCTGGCTGAGCAGATCCACCTGGTGAGGATCGACGAACCCGGTGCATGCCCGTCGATCGTGCCGATGCGGCCGTCGACCTCGCATGTCTTCTCGATGACGCTGTGTTCCGCCGATCGGCTGATGCTGGCGAGAGTGGGCACCGCGCGCGGGCCGCAGCACAGGGAAGTGGCCGGCTATACGGTGTCCGGTGCGTTGTCCGGCCCCACGCCTCTCCTCCAGGACCATGTCCCTGGCGTTTTCCAGATTCTCGGTGCGGCGCTGTCGCCTGACGGAACACGGCTCGCGGCCGCGCATTCGGACGACGAAGGGGCCACGTTCTGCGTGTCCCTCGTCTCGGTGGGGACCGGCGCCAGGCGGCTCCTGCTCAAGCGGGAACACCGCCTGGCGGACCCGGCCTGGGCCGATCTCGCTTTCGACCGTGCCGGAGAGAGACTGCTCGTCGGTTATGGGCAGCTGGGATGGGTTTCCGTCGTGGACGCGGAGTTCGGCTCTCTTCTGGACGAGGACGAGGGAACCTGGGTACGCGCCGCATGGGGCTGAGTGGCGGGCGGGCCCGCGCTCACGCCGGCTGGGGGTTGGGA
>NZ_JABCPZ010000561.1 GCF_013283785.1 Nonomuraea antri | reverse complement strand
GGGGCGTTGCCCGTCGGTGATGCGGCAGGGGTGTTGTCCGGCGGTGATGCGGTGGAGGCGTTGGCGCCGGGGGAATCGAGAGCGCTGGAGCAGGGAAGGATCAATCTGACGACGTTGTTGGGATGAGAATCCAAGAGGGCGCCGACATCGCCGTTGGAGATCAGATCGTAGGGCGGGGAGGTCAGCTTGGCGGGATCTTCGACCGCGAAACGTACACCTCGAAAGGGCCGTAGCACCAGTCCATCCGGTACCGGCAGTTCAGGATTCCCCATACCGGGCATGCTCCCATAAATGCTCGAGACTTCAGGTAGCCGCCCCAGCATTCCCGCCGAGCCGTCCCGCAAACGAGGTGCGGCGGGATCCGTCTTTGCCTGTGAAGGAGGCCTCGCGCATGGCTGAGGATGGAAACGTTCACGATGAGTCCTCGGGCGCGCCGGGGGGCGGGGTCTACGACTGGTACCAGCGCGCGATGAAGTTGCTCAAGGAGGGCAGCCCGGCGGCGGCTGCGGCGTTGCTCGAGCGTGCGGCCGCGGTCGAGCCCGAGTCGCGGAGCATTCTGGAGGCGTTGGCGCGGGCGCAGTTCAATTCCCGGCAGTACGCGGAGGCTGCGGCCAGTTTCCGGCAGATCGTGAACGCCAATCCGGCCGAGGACTATGCGTACTTCGGGCTGGGATTGTCGCTGTGGCGGACCGGGGACGTCGAGGGGGCTCAGGAGCCGCTGGCGATCGCGGTGGCCATGCGGCCGGATGAGCGGCATTACGTGTCGGCTTTGAAGAGCGTCCGGGCGACGTTGCGGGCTCGGCGGGAGATGTGAGGGGCGAGGGTGTCGCCGGCTCAACTCCATGAGGCGCCAAGACATCCGGGCGGTCAGGACGTCGAGGTCAAGACGTCGGGGTGAGGGTGTCGAGGTGTAGACGTTGAGGTGAAGACGTCGATGCGTCAAGGCGTTGAACATCAAGGGTTTTGTAGGTTGAAGGTTCTCTCTGTTCCGTGGGCGTCGTTTTCTTGAATTGCGGCTTGTGGGTGTTCGGCTCGTGGTTGTCGAGCGGTGTGACGGGTGCCGTGTCGGGGAGTTGAGCGGGTTCGAGGGCCTGTTTCTTATACACATTT
>NZ_JABCPZ010000560.1 GCF_013283785.1 Nonomuraea antri | reverse complement strand
CCAGTCGTCGATCCTGACGTACAGTGCGGTGAGAAGGGTGTTGAGGTCTGTCTTCACAAACCGATCGTCAACACCCTTCGTCATGAACGCACTCCGTACTGCGGCGACTTAGGACTTACTCGTCTAGGTGTCGGAGCGGGCCTTGCTCGGCTGGACCCGCTTGGGCTCGCCCGGCATCTTCGGATAGTTGGGCGGGTAGGGCATGTCGCCGCGCTCGTCCTCGGCGAACAGTTCGAGCAGGGGCTCGATCGAGTACGCCTCGTCGTCGATGGCCGCGTGCACGTCGCCGAGCTTGGCGAAGCGGGCCGGGACCGTGCGGATGGTGAACTCGTCGGGATCGACGTCGGGCAGCTCGTCCCAGGTCACCGGGGTCGAGACCGGGGCGTGCGGCTTGGCTCTGACGGAGTAGGCGCTGGCGACCGTGCGGTCGCGGGCGTTCTGGTTGAAGTCGATGAACACCCGGTCGCCGCGCTCCTCCTTCCACCAGGCGATGGTCACCAGGCTGGGGTCACGCGCCTCGATGGCCCTGGCCAGCGCGATGCCGGCATAGCGCACCTGGACGAAGTCCCAGCGCGGCTCGATGCGCACCGCGATGTGCGCGCCCCGGTTGCCCGAGGTCTTCACGAACCCGGTCATGCCGTGGTCGGCCAGCACCTCCCTGGCCAGCAACGCCGCCTGACGCGCCGCGTCGAACCCCAGGCCGGGCTGCGGGTCGAGGTCGAGGCGCAGCTCGTCGGGGTGCTCCACGTCGTCCGCGCGCACCTGCCAGGGGTGGAAGTCGAGCGTGCCGAGGTTGGCGCAGTACGCGATCGCCGCCACCTCGGTGACACGCAGCGAGTCGGCGGTGCGGCCGCTGGGGAAGGTCACCGTCACGGACTGCAGCCAGTCGGGGTGCTTGGGCGGCATCCGCTTCTGGTAGATCGCCTCGGTCTGCACGCCGTCGGGGTGCCGCTTGATGTTCGTCGGCCGGTCTCTCAACGCCCGCAGCGCGCCCTCGCCCACGCTCACGTAGTACTCGACCAGCTCCCGCTTGGTCGCCCCGATCTCCGGAAAGTACACCTTGTCGGGGTTGGTGACCTTGACGGTCCGCTCCCCCACCTCAAGCTCAATGAACGGCGATGCCATGCCCCCGAACATACCCCT
>NZ_JABCPZ010000055.1 GCF_013283785.1 Nonomuraea antri | reverse complement strand
GGGCGTGGCTCGTGGGTCAGCTCCGCGGGCATGACCTCGGCGTGCCACACCTGGATGCGGTCCTCGACCTCGCGTAAGATCCGGCCGATCTCCGTCCGGCCGGACAGCCCGACCGGGGTCTCACCGGTCGGGTCCATCGCGACGACCTCGCCCTTCCACAACGCCGGGATCTCCTCCCTGCGCGGATGCTCCTGCATGACGCCCGCCCGATAGGCGGCGATGAGCTGCTCGGCCCTGGCGTGCACGGCCTCCACGTCCTGGTCGCGCTCCAGCAGCGCGCTCTCCCACTCCTGGGTGAGCTGCTCGATGTGCGCCCGCGCGCGCTGCACGCCGGCGTTGGCCTCCTCGACCAGCACCCGGCGGCGCGCCTCCGCCCGCCGCCGCCTGGCCTCGGCGATGGAGATGAACGGGTCGTCGGACTCGCTCCGCGGCGCGGGGTCGTGGCCGTTCACCGGCGGTTCCGGCCGGGTGTCGGCGCGGCTCAGCTCGCGCAGCACGGTCTCCCTGGCCTCGACGGCCCGGCCGAGCAGCGCCGTCCTGGTCGTGGCCAGCCGCCGGTCCAGCTCGGTGATGCGCTCCCTGGCCCGGGCCCTGACCTCCGTCACGTACGCGGGCTGGAAGTCCGGGTCGGTGAACTCGCCCAGCGGGTGCCGGCGCGCGTCGCGCATGCCCTGCCGATGCGCGTCATCACGCTCAGACAGCGGGTCGCCCCGCTTCAACAGCCGTGACAAGAACGCCATCCGCTCTCCCGGCTCAGGCCGGGCCGGCATCCCGGCCCGGGTGGTCCCTGCGATCCAGACTAATCGCTCACTTCCCGCGAACGCCGCCCTGGCACCGCGCCGCCTAGACTCCGCCGGCATGTACCCGGAAACCGTGCACGGCTGGCCCACCCGGGCCGAACGCGACCCGGATCGCGTCGCACTGCTCTTCCACGGCCGCTTCTGCGTGCCCGCCCGCCCGCTCATCCAGTTCGCCGCCCAGGTGCTGGGCAAGCACGGCTGGACCACCCAGGAGGTCTGGTGGGAGCCCCCGGCGCAGCCCGAGGACGACGACCCCGCCTGGGTGCACGACCAGGTCGGCGCCGCGCTGGCGGCCGAGTCCGCGAGCACGCTGCTCCTGCTGGGCAAGTCGCTGTCGAGCCTGGCCGCGCCGCTGGCCGCCGAGCGCGGGCTGCCCGCGATCTGGCTCACCCCGCTGCTGCACCGTCCGCTGGTGGTGGAGGGGCTGGCCCGGGCCAAGGCGCCCGCGCTGCTCGTCGGCGGCACCGCCGACCCGAGCTGGCGGCCCGGCACGATCCGCGATCTGCCGCTGGAAGTCCTGGAGCTCCCGAACGCCGACCACGGGCTGGGAACCGACGACCCGATCGAGTCCGCCGCCATGCTGCGGCGGGTGACCGCCGCCGTCGACGCCTTCGCCGGCGGCCTGCGGACATAGCGAGGGCCACGTACGAGAACCGTACGTGGCCCTGGCGGGGGAGTGGGCTCAGCCCTTCTCCGCCTCGCCCGTCGCCTGCTCCAGCGCGTCTTCGGGAGAGGCCTCGAGGTCCTGCTCGGCGTCGGCGCCCGCCTGCGCGGAGGCCTTGTCGAGACGCACCCAGCTCGTCACGCTCTCGATCGCGAACAACACGAACAGGTACGCCGTGAGCAGCGCCAGCACCGGCGTCAGCACGTCGAGCGCCGCGCCCGCGCCGATGATGACCAGGCGCAGCTCCCAGCCGAGCCCGGCGTGGAAGACCCAGGCCGGCGGCCAGATGCTCTGCCTGGTGCGGTAGACGGTGTCGTAGGTGTGGTAGCCCACGACGTAGACCAGCACGAACAGCAGCCACTTCGGCGCGCCCGCGGCCAGGCCGAGCACGATGATGGTCAGGAACTCGGTGCCGCGCAGCAGCGGCGGGGTGAGCCAGTCGAAGCGGCCCAGGTGGTCGCGGGGCGCGGTGGGCAGCACCAGCACCAGCATGATCGCCACCGGCAGGAGCAGGATCGGCCCGGAGTCGAGCACGCCCGAGACGGTGAGCCCGATGACGGCCAGGAGCGCGACGAGCGTCGCAGGCACCGGCGGCAGGCCCTTGCCGATCCGGCCGGCCAGGGCGTGCACGAGGGGGCCGTCGTCGCGGTAGGCGAGCAGACGGGCGGTCTGGATGCGGCGGCGTTCCTCGTCG
Source organism: Nonomuraea antri (assembly GCF_013283785.1). GTDB lineage: Bacteria > Actinomycetota > Actinomycetes > Streptosporangiales > Streptosporangiaceae > Nonomuraea > Nonomuraea antri. Next base: position 48,450 of record NZ_JABCPZ010000055.1, on the reverse strand, counting down.
GGATCCGGCGTCGGAGTGGCGGCGGCCTGCGGTTGCGTGATCATACGAGCGACCTCATGAGGCGTCCGGTGAGAGTGTAAGCGGCGGCGACGCTGCCCCAGATCACCAGCGTGAGGAAGGTGATGCGGGCGTCGAAGAGGGCGGCGGTGATCGCGATGGCCGCGAACCGCTCGCCGATGGGGAACACGATCATCTTGCGGGCCCAGTGGACGGCGCGGAACTTGCCGGCCTTCGTCCACATCTTGAGCACGCCGCGCAGGCCCTGGCTGCGCTCGACCCGGCGGCGCTCCAGCGCCTGGCGCAGGTCGCGGTCGGACGGCGCGTCGAGCGGCAACGTCGGCAGCGGGGCCGGCGCCTTGCGCCGGTTGGAGATGCCGAAGGAGAAGTCGAGCAGGTGGCGTACGGACTGCAGGCCGATGGCCGCCAGCGCGAAGATCCAGATGTCGTCGCTGTGGCCGGCCACCACGTAGCCGACCGCCAGACCGGCAAAGACCACGTATTCCTTGAACCGGTCGAACGTCGCGTCGAGCCAGGCGCCGAGCACGCCGAACTTGCGCGCGTAGCGGGCGACCTGCCCGTCGACGCAGTCGAAGACGAACGCGAAGTAGATCAGCACGCCGCCGAGGATCATCCACGGCCGGTCGCCGGTGGCGAAGCAGGCCGCCGCGCCGACGCCGAGCGCGATCGAGATCAGCGTGACCTGGTTGGGCGTGAGCCCCCGCCTGGCCGCCCAGCGGGCGATGAACCTGGAGTAGGTCGAGACGAAGTACGTGGTGAAGAAGCCGTCGGCGCCCTTGACCGCGTTGTCGAGCCTGGCCCGGTCCTCGTTCATGCCGGACATCTCGGTCGCGGCCTCGTTGACCTCTTCCTGGGTGGTGACCCGGCGGTAGAACAGGTCACGGCGGCCCCTGATGCCGACCGACACGCCGTTGCGCACCAGGCCGAACACGATGAGCTGCACCAGGTCGTCGTCGGCGCCGAACAGCGGCGCCAGGGCGGCCAGCTCGCGGCAGGTCTGCGCCAGCATGGGCGCGTTGCGCGCGCTGATGTGCAGCGGGCCGAGCAGTGCGGTGTTGGGCCTGGTCACGGCGTGGGCGGCGGTGCCGACCGAGATGACCCTGGACTTCCCCGCGCGCGAGCGGACCGGCAGCCCTTCGAGTCGGTTGCGCCCGATCTCGGGCTCGGCCTCCTCGATCGGGATCACCTCCTCCTGGGGCTGGGACTCGTCGGTGATCTCAGGTCGGGGCTCCTTGGCGACGAGCGCCAGCGCACCGCGCTTGGCCTTGGTGATCTGGTAGATCAGCTCGTCGTGGACGACCGAGTTCTCCGGGATGATGAAGAGGTTTTCCGTTGCGGACTCCGCGACGTCGGCCAAGGCGCGAAGAGCGGCGGCCACGTCGCCGGAATCGATGGTGGCCGGCCGCGGATCCAGAGAGACGAGCTGGCTGCGCAGCCGTTCGCCCACGGTGGGATTGCCGGGTAGTGCGGCCAGCCTCAGGCCGGTCGGAGAGATGTCGGGGCCGGGCGAAGCGCCCAGCAGGACCACGCGGGTCATGACTCCCTTTCGAGGCGGTTGGTACGGGGGGTTGAACGGCGGGGGGTTGAACAACGGGTAACGCGGGGACAGACGTCAAAGTCTAGTGACGGTTGCGCAAAGTCGCGTCAACAGAGCATGCCCGTAACCGTTCCAGCGTGCGGCCATAAGATGGATGAGTGAGTCTCTACCGTGACGAAGGCGTTGTTCTGCGTACGCAGAAGCTCGGCGAGGCCGACCGCATCGTCACCGTGCTGGCCAAGCGCACCGGCAAGATCAGGGCCGTGGCCAAGGGCGTGCGCCGCACCACCTCGCGCTTCGGCGCGAGGCTGGAGCCGTTCACGCACGTCGACCTGCAGTTGCACACCGGGCGCACGCTCGACGTCGTCACCCAGGCGGAGACCATCAGACCCTATGGAGAGAGCCTGGCCGCCGACTATCCCCGCTACACCGCGGGCAGCGCCATGCTGGAGACGGCCGACCGGTTGACGCACGGCGAGAAGGAGCCGGCGCTGCGGCAGTTCCTGCTGCTGGTGGGCGGGCTGCGCACGCTGGCCGAGGGGGCGCACGAGGCCAGGCTGGTGCTCGACGCCTATTTCCTGCGCTCGCTGGCCGTGGCCGGCTACGCGCCCGCGCTCGACGCCTGCGCCAAGTGCCAGGCACCGGCGGTCAGGGCGTTCGCCATCGTGGCCGGTGGCGCGGTGTGCGGCGGGTGCCGGCCGGCCGGGTCCGCGGTGCCCGCGGCGGAGACGATGGGGCTCATGACCGCGCTGCTGCGCGGCGACTGGGCCAGGGCCGACGCCTCGGAGTCACGCCATCGCAGCGAGTGCAGCGGGCTCGTGGCCGCATATCTGCAATGGCACCTCGAACACGGAATACGCTCTCTCCGACACGTCGAAAGGGAGCCCAGTGAACGTCCGACCCCCGTCTCCGCATCCTTCTGGAGCGACTCCGCCGCCGATCCCGCGTGACCTGGTGCCCAAGCACGTCGCCATCATCATGGACGGCAACGGCCGCTGGGCCAAGACCCGGGGCCTGCCGCGTACCGAGGGGCACAAGGCAGGCGAGTCGTCGCTGTTCGACGTGATCGAGGGCGCGCTGGAGCTGGGCATCCCCTATCTCAGCGCGTACGCGTTCTCCACCGAGAACTGGAAGCGCTCGCCCGACGAGGTGCGCTTCCTCATGGGGTTCAACCGCGACGTCATCAGGCGGCGGCGCGACGAGCTCAACGCCATGGGCGTGCGGGTGCGCTGGGCGGGCAAGCCGGGCCGGCTGTGGAAGAGCGTGATCTCCGAGCTGCAGACGGCCGAGGAGATGACCGTCCGCAACACCAAGCTGACCCTGCAGTTCTGCGTCAACTACGGCGGGCAGGCCGAGATCGTGCAGGCCGCGCTGAAGCTGGCCGACGACATCGCGGCCGGGCGGGTCAAGCCGTCGAAGGTGAACGAGAAGGTCTTCGCCCGCTACCTGGACGAACCGGAGATCCCGGAGGTGGACCTGTTCGTGCGTTCCTCCGGTGAGCAGCGGTTCTCGAACTTCCTGCTCTGGCAGTCGGCGTACGCGGAGATGGTCTTCCTGGACCGGCTGTGGCCCGACTTCGACCGGCGTGACCTGTGGGAGGCGTGCGAGGTCTACGCCAAGCGCGACCGCCGCTACGGCGGCGCCATCCCGAACCAGGTCTGAGCGGTCAGCGGCCGAGGAATTCCGCGACGTCGTGGGCGAAGCGGGGGTGGGTGAACGTGCCCAGGTGGCTCGCGCCCGGGTAGCGGATCAGCCGGCCGTCGCGCACCCCGTCCGCCGTCTCCTCGAACAGCGGCGCCGAGTACGCCAGATCCCGCTCCCCGCCCACCACCAGCGTGGGCGCGGTGATGCCGGACAGCCGCCCGCGCAGGTCGAAGGAGTCCTCGGCGCGGGCGAACCGCAGCATGTCGAGCGGGTCGCGCGGCCGCATCAGCGGATCGATCAGCCACATCAGCGTGCCGAAGAACGCCCGGCTGAGCGGGGTGCGGCCGACCAGGGACGCCTGGTGGTGCACGCCGCGGCGGCCGGCCGCGACGGCCTCGGTGTAGCGGCGCTGCGCCTCCCGGGTGCGGGTGGTGAGCGTGACCGCGGCGCCGGCCACGACCAGCCGCCGCACCACGTCGGGGTGGTCGGCGGCCAGCTGGAGGGCGAGCGAGCCGCCCGAGGACATGCCCAGCACGTCCACCGGCTCGCCGAACCGACCGCGCAGCGCCTCGGCGAGCTGGGCGGCGAGGTCGGCCATGGTGACGCCGTCGGCCAGGCCGGGTGAGCGGCCCACCGCGTGCACGGTGAAATGCCGGGCGAGCGGCCCGACGGCCTTCAGCTCGCTCCTGAGCTCCCAGCCCGACGGGTTGGCGTGGTCGGGCGTGAACCAGCGCAGCACCACCAGGGGCGGGCCTGAGCCGAGCGTGTAGCAGGGCAGGCCGGGCTCGAGCACACCGCTGTGCACGTCCATGCCACCACGCTAACCGACGACCCCGCCGGCCGAGCACGCTCCTGAGCGACCATGCTCCTGACCGGACGGCGCCGCTGACCGACGGTGCCCCTGACCGGCGGGGCTCAGGCGCGGCGGCGGGCCCGGTAGGCGGCCACGTGCATGCGGTTGCCGCAGGTGCGGCTGTCGCAGTAGACGCGCGAGCGGTTGCGCGACTCGTCCACGAACACCCGCTCGCAGTCGGGCGCCGAGCAGGTGCGCAGCCGCTCCCACTCGTCCTCGACCAGCAGGTGCGCCAGCGCAACGCCGCAGTCGGCGGCCAGGTGCTCGGCCAGCGAGGCGTCGGCGGCGTGGTAGTGGACGTGCAGCGGGTGCCCGTCGTGCTCGGTCAGCCTGGGCGTGATGCGGGTCTCGGTGAGCAGCCCGTTCAGCAGCCGCACCGCGGCGGGCTGGTCGGGGGCGGTGAAGACGCGGTGGAAGGCCTCGCGCACCTGGCGGACCTGGCCGAGGTCGCGGGCCGTGAGCGCGCCGACGCCGCTGATCTCGCGCGAGTCCACGAAGGACTGCAGTTCGGCCAGGTCGACCAAGCCGTCGTCGCCGCCGGTCGATGGCGAGGTGTTGACCAACTCGACGACGGTGGCAAGCGAATGCACCATGTCATGGCCAAACGGCATGTTGACTCCTGTCCGGGCCGGTTCTAGCGTGGTCGCAGCGTATCTCTACCTTGGGGGGTCGGGGGTTTCCATGAGTGCACATCGCCGTATCGTGCTGATCGCGATCGCCGGTGCGCTGATCATCTCCACCTCCGGCCCGCTGGTCCGGTTGTCCGGGGTGTCACCGGCGACGTCGGCGTTGTTCCGCTGCGCGTACGCGGTGCCGCCGATGCTGGTGCTGGCCTGGCTGGAGCGGCGCAGGCTGGGCCCGCTGCCGCGCCGGAGCATGCTGCTGGCCTGGGCCGCGGGCCTGACGTTCGCACTCGACCTGCTGTTCTGGCACCACGCCATCGACTACGTGGGCGCCGGACTCGCCACCGTGCTGGGCAACCTGCAGGTGTTCATCGTGGCGTTCGCCGCCTGGGCGGTCTTCCGCGAGCGGCCGTCGAACCAGCTCATGATCGCCACGCCGGTGGTGTTCGCCGGCGTGGTGCTGATCTCCGGGGTGTTCGACAGCGCCGCCTACGGCTCGGACCCGCTGATGGGCGTGCTCGCGGGCGTGGCCACGTCGCTGTCCTACGCCGCGTTCCTGCTGCTGATGAAGGCCGGCTCGGCGCGCAGCGCGGCGCCGCTGGCCCACGCCACGGTGGTGGCCACGCTGGCCATCGCGGCGCTCAGCCCGCTGTTCGGCGGCGCCGACTTCACCCCGTCGTGGCCGGCGCACGGCTGGCTGCTGGTGCTCGCGCTCGGGCCGCAGGTGCTGGGCTGGTCGCTGATCACGTATTCGCTGCCCAGGCAGCCGGCCGCGCTCACCGCGTTGCTCCTGCTGGTGCAGCCCATCACCACGGTCGCGCTGTCGGCCCTGGCGCTGGACGAGCGCCCCTCGCCGCTGCAGTTCGCCGGATGCGCGGTGATCGTCCTCGGCGTGCTCTACGGCTCGCGGCGCACTCAGTCTTTAACTGAGCAGGTCGAGCAGGTGCCGAAGACCTCGACCGTGTGAGTGATCTCGGTGAACCCGTGCTCGCTGCCGACCATCTCGGCCCAGCGCTCGACCGCCGGCCCGGCCACCTCCACGGTGTGACCGCAGCGGCGGCAGACCAGGTGGTGGTGATGGGAGTCGCTGGCGCAGGCACGGTAGACGGACTCGCCGTCGTCGGTGCGGAGCACGTCGACCTTCCCGCCGTCGGCCAGCGACTGCAGCGCCCGGTAGACGGTGGTCAGGCCGATCTTCGCCCCGTGCTGACGCATCTCGGCGTAGACGTCCTGCGCGCTGCGGAAACCCTCGCTCTGGCGGAGGGTGTCGTGCACGGCATCACGCCTCGTCGTCATGCGACCTCCTCGGCCGGTGCTCCCGGCCGTTCGCTCTCGGTGGTTGACCCCTGGATTCTGCCTCGCCGTACGAATTTACCGACACCCAGTGCCAGGACGAAGCCGCACAGCGCGAGAAGCACGATAGCCGCGCCAGGCGGCACCTTGGCCGAGAACGTCGAGGCCAGCAGTCCGCCGACGGAGGCGATCACGCCGAACAGCATGGCCAGCAGCATGGTGGCGCGGAAACCCCGGGTGAGCTGCTGGCTGGTGGCGACCGGGATCACCATCAGCGCGCTGACCAGCAGCAGGCCGACCACGCGCATGGCGATGACCACGGTCAGCGCGGCCGTGACCGCGATCACCAGGCTGAGGAAGCGCACCGGCAGGCCGCTGGCCTTGGCCATCTCCTCGTCCTGGCAGAGCACGAACAGCTCCCTGCCGAAGACCACGACCACCCCGATGACCGCGGCGGCCAGCCCGCCGATGATCCAGATGTCCTGCTCGGTGACGCTGGCGATGGCGCCGAACAGGTAGGAGTTCAGCTTGGCGTTGCTGCCACCGGGCGCGACGGCCATGAGCATCACGCCGCCCGCGATGCCGCCGTAGAACAGCAGCGCGAGCGCCACCTCGCCGCTGGTGCGCCCGCGGGCCCTGACCAGCTCGATGGCCACCGCCCCGGCGATCGACACGGCCACGGCGGTCAGCACCGGCGCGCTGCCGGTCAGGAAGCCCAGCGCGACGCCGGTCAGCGCCACGTGGCCGATGCCGTCGCCGAGCAGCGCGAGCCTGCGCTGCACGATGAACGTGCCCACGGCCGGCGCGCACAGGCCCACCAGCAGCGCCGCGATCAGCGCGAGCTGGAAGAGGTTCTCCTGCAGCAGTTCGAAGATCATCGCGGTTCTCCCTGCCACCCGGTGAGCGGCCCGACCGTCACGCCGGCGGCGCTCTCGGGGGCGTGCGGGTGCACGTGCTCGTGCCCCGGCCTGGCGCACTCGCCCTCGGGCCGAGGGGGTGCGCCGTCGTGCGCGACGCGGCCCTCGCGGATCACCACGCCGCGCGTGATGATCGGCTCCAGCGGGCCCAGCTCGTGTGCCACCAGGACCACCGTCTTGCCGCCGAGCACCAGCTCGGACAGCGTGTCGGCGAGCAGCCGCTGGGTCTCGGCGTCGACGCCGGCGGTGGGTTCGTCCATCACGTACGTGTCGGGATCGCCGGCCAGCGCGCGGGCGATGAGCACCCGCTGCTGCTGGCCGCCCGACAGGGACTGCACCGGGTCGCCCGCCCGGTCGGTCAGCCGTACGGCCTCCAGCGCGCTCGCCACCGCGGCCTTGTCGGCGGAGCTGGTGCGGCGGAACCTGCTCTGCCTGGCGATCCGGCCGGAGGCCACGACCTCGCGGACCGTCGCGGGCACGCCGCCGCCCACCTGGAGCCGCTGCGGCACGTAGCCGATGCGCCACCACTCGCGGAACCTGGCCGGCGGGCTGCCGTAGAGCAGGGTCTGGCCGCCGGACAGCGGGGTGAGCCCGAGCAGCGCGCGGACCAGCGTCGACTTGCCCGAGCCGTTCGCGCCGAGCAGCGCGACGACCTCGCCGGGGCAGATCGTCAGGTCGATGCCGCGCAGGATCGGCTTGCTGTCGAGCGTGACCCGGCCGCCGGTCATCGCGAAGGCCGTTTCGATCATGCCGTACACCTCAGAGCGGTTCGCAGGGTCTGGAGATTCTCCCGCATGGCGGACAGGTAGTCGCCCGACGGCTTGCTCTCCAGCGGGTCGAGCACCGCGGTCTTGGCCCCCACCTCGCTCGCCAGCACTTCGGCGACCTTGGGGCTGACCAGGGCCTCGGTGAAGATCGTGGTGACCTGCTCGGCCTTGGCCAGCTTGGCCACCTCCGACAGGCGGGCCGGGGTCGGCTCGGTCTCGGGGTCGAGCGTGATGCCGATCTGCTTGAGCTTGTACCGGTCGGCCAGGTAGCCGAACGCCTCGTGCGCGGTGACCATGGTCTTGGTCGCGCAGGCGCTCAGCCCCTTGCTGAACTCCTGGTCGAGCGTGCCGAGCGTGGTGGCGGTCGCGGCGGCGCGGTCACGGTAGCCCTGGGCGTGCGCGGGGTCGGCCTCGGCCAGCCGCTCGCCGAGCTTGGTGGCCACGATGGCCAGGCGCGACGGGTCGAGCCACAGGTGCGGGTCGTAGGAGACCTCGTGCTCGTGGGCCTCGTGCTCGGCCTCGGACTCTCCCGCGTGCTCGCCGGCCGGGATGGTGGTGACGGCGGTGGCGGCGTCGAAGCTCTTGTCCTCGGTGACGGCCTCGTCCACGGCGGGCTGCACGCCCTTGATGTAGACGGTCAGCGCGGCCTTGCGCAGCCGGCTCACCTGCTGCACGCCCAGCTCCAGGTCGTGCGGCTCGACGCCGGGCGCGGTCAGCACGGTGACCTGGGCGTCCTGGCCGCCGACCTGCTCGCTCAGCCACTGCAGGGGGTAGAAGGCGGCCACCACGTCAGGCTTGCCGCTCGCGTTCGTCTCGGCCGTGCCCGACCCGCAGGCGGCGGTCGCGAGCAGGAGGGCGGCGCCGGCCAGCAGTCCGACGGAACGTGGGCGGGAATGTCCTGACATCATGTGAGTCAGTATGGCGCAAAATGAAAACGGTTGTCAAAATCGCGGCAAGAGATGCCGTACGGCGGCTGGGGGCCAGGCGACGCCGGACGGCACCCCCGCCATCACCCCGGTGGTCGTGCGCCGGCTGAGCCGTCGCCGGCGCCCGGAGCGACGTTCAGCCGCCGCTCGCCCGCGTAGACGTTCATGGACTCCCCCCGCAGGAACCCGATGAGGGTCAGCCCCTCGGCCGCGGCCAGCTCCACCGCCAGCGAGGACGGCGCCGACACCGCGGCCAGCACCGGGATCCCGCCCATCACCGCCTTCTGCACCAGCTCGAACGAGGCCCGCCCGGACACCATCAGCACGCGGGAGCGCAGCGGCAGCCGGCCCTCGCGCAGCGCCCAGCCGAGCAGCTTGTCCACGGCGTTGTGCCGGCCCACGTCCTCGCGCACGCACAGCGGGTCGCCCCCGGCGGTGAACAGGCCGGCCGCGTGCAGCCCGCCGGTCCTGTCGAAGACCCGCTGGGCCGCGCGCAGCCGCCCGGGCAACGCCGTGACGGTCGCGTGCGCCAGCGTGACCTGGTCCTCGTGAGCGCTCCACGGGGCCACGGTGCGCACCGCCTCCAGCGACGCCTTCCCACAGACGCCGCAGGAGGAGGTGGTGTAGAAGTTGCGCGGCTCCGGCCGCGCGACCCCGGGGGCCAGGCGCACGTCCAGCACGTTGTACGTGTTCACCCCGTCGGCCGTGGCGCCCGCGCAGTAGCGGATCGAGGCGATGTCCGCGGGCCTGGTGACCGCGCCCTCGCTCACCAGGAAGCCGGCCGCCAGGTCGAAGTCGTCGCCCGGGGTGCGCATGGTGATCGTCAGCGGGACGCCGTGCACCCTGATCTCCAGCGGCTCCTCGGCGGCCAGCGAGTCGACCCGGCGGGTGCGTGCCGCCTCGTCGATGCGCAGCACCCGGCGCTTGACGGCGACCCTAGACATACCCGTACCCGAAGCGGCCCTTGACGCACAGGTTGCCCTTCGTCACCGGGTTGTCGTGCGGCGAGCTCACCTTGACGATCTTGTTGTCCTGCACGTGCAGGGTCAGGTTGCAGCCGACCCCGCAGTAGCTGCAGATCGTCGTGGTCTCGCTCTGCCGCGACTCGTCCCAGGTGCCGGCGGCCCGCATGTCGAACTCGCTCTTGAACGACAGCGCGCCCGTCGGGCACACCTCCACGCAGTTGCCGCAGTACACGCAGGCCGAGTCGGTCAGCGGGGCGTCGAACTCGGTGGAGATCGTGGCGTCGAAGCCGCGGCCGGCCACCGAGATCGCGAAGGTGTTCTGCCACTGGTCGCCGCAGGCGTCCACGCACTTGTAGCACAGGATGCATTTGCTGTAGTCGCGGACGTAGAGGTCGTTGTCCACCTTGGCGGGCTGCTCGACGGTGGCCGCGTCGGGGCCGAACCTGGCCGGCTCGGCCGCGTACTCGGCGATCCACTCCGCCGCCCCGGGCGTGGTGGACAGGTCGGCGGACGAGCCGAGCAGTTCCAGCACCACCTTGCGGCTCCGCCTGACCCGTTCGGTGCCGGTGGCCACGTTCATGCCCGGCTCGACCCGGCGCGAGCAGGCCGGGGCCAGCGTCCTGGCGCCCTCGACCTCGACCACGCACACCCGGCAGGCGTTCTTCGGGGTGAGCGTGTCGCCGTGGCACAGGGTCGGGACGTCGGTGCCCGCGGCGGCGCAGGCGTCCAGGATGGTCGAGCCCTCGGGCACGCGGACGGTCCGGCCGTCGACGTCCACGTCGATGAGCCGCCGGGGCGGCTGGAGCGGGATCATTCGTACACTCCCAGGCGGTCGATGGCGGATTCGACGGCGTTCCACGCGGTCTGGCCCAGGCCGCAGATGGAGGCGTCGCGCATGGTCTGGCCGACCTCGCGCAGCAGCACCAGATCGCGGTGGTCGACCCGGCGCGAGAGCCGGTGCAGCGCCTCCTCCTGCCGGACGGTGCCCACCCGGCAGGGCACGCACTGCCCGCACGACTCGTCGCGGAAGAACTCCGCGATGCGCAGCAGGAGCGCCTTGAGATCCACCGTGTCGTCGATGACGAGCACCACGCCGGAGCCGAGCGTGGCGCCGGCGTCCCTGGTGCCCTCGAAGGTGAGCGGGATGTCCAGATCGGTGACGAACGCCCCGGCCGCGCCGCCGAGCAGCACCGCCCGGGTCGTGCCGGTGGGCACGGCCAGGTCGAGCAGTTCGCGCAGCGTCGCGCCGAAGGTCAGCTCGTAGATCCCCGGCCGCTCGACGTGCCCCGACACGCAGAACAGCTTCGGCTCGGCCTCGCGGTACGCCCGCGCCCCGCGCTCCAGGATCGGCAGCACGTTGACCAGCGTCTCCACGTTGTTCACCACGGTCGGCTTGCCGAACAGGCCCTTCTCCACCGGGAACGGCGGCTTGCTGCGCGGCTCGCCGCGATACCCCTCGATCGAGTTGAAGATCGCGGTCTCCTCGCCGCAGATGTACGCGCCCGCGCCCCGCCGCAGCTCGATGTCGAACGAGAAGCCCTTGCCCAGGATGTCGTCGCCGAGCAGGCCCCTGGCCCTGGCCGTGCCGATGGCGTGCTGGAGACGGCGGACGGCGCGGGGATACTCGCCGCGGACGTAGAGGTAGCCCTTCGGGCAGCCGGTCGCGTAGGCGGCCACGGTCATGGCCTCCACCAGCGCGTACGGGTCGCCCTCCATGATCACCCGGTCCTTGAACGTGCCCGGCTCGCTCTCGTCGGCGTTGCAGACCAGGTAGTGCGGGTGGTCGGGCTGACCGGCGGCGGCTGCCCACTTGCGGCCGGTGGGGAAGGCCGCGCCGCCCCTGCCGACCAGGCCAGACTCCAGCACCTCTCGGATCACGCCGGCCGGGCCCAGCTCGAAGGCCCGGCGCAGCGCGGCGTAGCCGCCGGTGGCCCGGTAGTCGTCCAGGCTGGCCGGGTCGGCCACGCCGACGCGCTTGAGCAGGGTCAGCCCGGGCTGCCCGGCCTGGGGCACGGCCGCCTCGGCCGGGGGCTCGCCGCCGTCCCGCTCGTCGTCCAGGTAGGGGCCGTGGACGTCGGAGCGCGGGGGATCGCCGGCCTCGAGCGCGAGTGCGGCCGGGGCGCGTTCGCACAGGCCCAGGCACGGGCTGGGCTGCCACGACGTGCCCGGCGGGCCGAGCCGTTCCGCCACCAGGCGGCTCACGTCCGCGCCGCCCTTGGCCTGGCAGGCCAGGTCGGTGCAGACGTGCAGCACCCGGGCCGGCCTGGGCGTCATGGAGAACAGCGAGTAGAAGGTGGCCACCCCGTACGCCTCGGCGGGGGCCACGGTCAGCCGGCGGCAGATGTAGTCGAGCGCGCCCTCGCTGATCCAGCCGACCCGGTCGTTGACCGCGTGCAGCGCGGGCAGCAGCAGGTCGCGGGCCGGTTCCGCGCGCACGGCCACCCGCAGGTCGGACGCGCTCCGGGCGCCGCCGTCCCAGGCCGAGGCGGGCGGCCCGAGCAGCGCGTCGACCGCCGCCCGCTCCTCCTCCGACGGCTCCACGCCGCGAAATCGCAGGTCCATGCGCTCACCCGGCCTTGACGAGCTTCTCGACGCGGACGGCGGCCGCCTTGAACTCGGCGGTGCCCGCGATGGGACAGGTGGCCTCGATGGTCAGCGCGTTGGTGTCCACCTCGTCGGGGAAGTGCATGGTCATGAACACCAGCCCGGGCCGCAGCGCGGGATCGATGAACACCGGCGCGACCACCGAGCCGCGCCTGGAGGTGATGCGCACCCGCTCGCCGGCGGCCAGGCCGAGCCGTTCGGCGTCCTCGGGGCAGAGCTCGACGGTCTCGCCGCGACGCAGGGGAGAGGCGAACCCGGACGACTGCACGCCGGTGTTGTAGGAGTCGAGCCTGCGGCCGGTGGTCAGGCGCAGCGGGTAGTCCTCGTCCAGCAGGTCGACCGGCGGCGAGTGGCGCAGCAGCGCGAACGGCGCCGGCGTGCCCCGCTTGACCGGGTCGCTCTCCCACAGCCGCCCGTGCAGGTACGGCGGCTCGATCGCGTCCTCCGACGGGCACGGCCACTGGATGCCCTGCAGTTCGGTCAGCCGCCGGTAGGTCATGCCGGCGTGGGCCGGTGACAGGGCGCGCAGCTCGTCCCAGACCTCCTCGGCGCCGTCGTAGTGCCAGTCGTGGCCGAGCCTGCGGGCGATCTCGCACATGATCCAGATGTCGTCGCGGGCCTCGCCCGGTGGCTCCAGCGCCTTGCGGACCCGCTGCACCCGCCGCTCGCTGTTGGTGAACGTGCCCTCGGCCTCGCACCAGGCGGCGCTGGCCGGCAGCACGACGTCGGCCATCCGCGCGGTCTTGGTCAGGAAGATGTCCTGCACGACCAGGTGGTCGAGCATGGACAGGCGCTTGACGCAGGCCAGCGAGTCGGCCTCGGACTGCACCGGGTTCTCGCCGATCAGGTAGCAGGTGGTGACGTGGCCCTCGGCCATGGCCTCCAGCATCTGGGTGAGGTTCAGCCCGTGGCGGGGCTGGATCGGGGTGTTCCAGGCGCCTTCGAAGCGCCGCCTGATCGCCGGGTCGAGGATGTCCTGGAAGCCGGGCAGGCGGTTGGGGATGGCGCCCATGTCGCCGCCGCCCTGGACGTTGTTCTGGCCGCGCAACGGTGACAGGCCGGAGCCGTAGCGGCCCACGTGGCCGGTCAGCAGGGCCAAATTGATCAGCGCGCGGACGTTGTCGGTGGCGTTGTGGTGCTCGGTGATGCCCAGCGTCCAGCAGAGCTGGGCCCGGTCGGCGCGGGCGTAGGCGTGCGCCAGTTCCCTGATGGCGTGCCCGGGCACGCCGGTGACCTGCTCGGCGGCGGTGAGCGTCCACGGCTCGACCGACTCGCGGAACTCGGCGAAGCCGGTCGTGGCCCGCTCGATGAACGCCTCGTTGTGCAGCCCGGCGTGGATGATCTCGCGGGCCACCGCGTGGGCGAGCGGGATGTCGGTGCCCACGTTCAGCCCGAGCCACAGGTCGGCCCACTGCGCGGTGCCGGTGCGGCGCGGGTCGACGGCGAACATCCTGGCGCCGTTGCGCAGGCCCTTCAGCACGTGCTGGAAGAAGATCGGATGGGCGTTGCGCGCCGCCGAGCCCCACATCACGATCACGTCGGTGTCCTCCACCTCCTGGTAGGAGGAGGTGCCCCCGCCGCTGCCGAACACCGCCGACAGCCCCGCCACGCTGGGCGCGTGGCAGGTGCGGTTGCAGGAGTCCACGTTGTTCGTGCCGATCACCACGCGGGTGAACTTCTGGCCCACGTAGTTCATCTCGTTGGTGGAACGGGCGCACGACAGCATGGCGAAACTGTCGGGACCGTGCCTGGCGACGTTGCGCAGGAAGCCTTCGGCGGCACGGTCGAGCGCTTCCTCCCAGGTCGCCCTGCGCAGCTCGCCGTCCTCACGCACCAGTGGATGGGTCAGACGGTCATAGCTCATGATCCCTCCATTCTGTATACCGTTTACGGTATGCCACGCTAGCTCGCCCTCACAAGGCTCTCGTTGAGCAGGTCGCTCACCGCGTGGATCGCCCGCAGCGTCGGCACCTGCGCGCCGGTCAGGTCGGCCAGCTCGACCACCGCCGCGAGCAGCACGTCGAGCTCCAGCGGCTTGCCCTTCTCCAGGTCCTGCAGCGTGGACGTCTTGTGCTCGCCGGCCTTCTCCGCGCCCCTGAGCCTGCGCTCGATCGAGATGCCGGGATCGCAGCCGACCCGCACGGCCACCTCGACGGTCTCGCGCATCATCGCCCTGACCAGTTCCCTGGTGCCGTCGTGGCGGCAGATGCCGGCCATGGTGGCCCTGGCCAGCGCGCTGATCGGGTTGAAGGCGATGTTGCCCATCAGCTTGATCCAGATGTCGCGGCGCAGGTCGGGCTCCACCGGGCACTTCAGCCCGCCCGCGACGGCCGCCTCGCTGAACTCCCGGCAGCGGCCTGTCACGTCGCCGCTCGGCTCGCCGATGGAGAACCTGGTGCCCTCCAGATGGCGGATCACGCCGGGCCGCTCGATCTCGGTGGCGGCGTACACGACGCAGCCGACGGCCCGCTCCAGCGGCAGCGCGGACGTCACCGCCCCGCCCGGGTCGACGCTCTCGATGCGATGGCCCTCGTAGGGGCCCTTGAGTCCGTGGAAGTACCACCAGGGGATGCCGTTCTGCGCGGCGATGATGCTCGTGGCCTCGTGCAGCAGTGGCTGGATCATGGGGCCGGCCAGGGCGTAGCTGTTCGCCTTGAGGCCCAGGAAGACGTGGTCCACCGGGCCGACCTGGTGCGGGTCGTCGGTGGCGTGGGGGTGGGCGGTGAAGTCGCCCCGTGGGCTGAGCACCATCACACCGGATCCGCGTATCGCGGCCAGGTGCTCGCCCCTCGCGATGAGGTGCACCTCGGCTCCCGCCCGGTGGAGGGCGGCGCCCACGTACGCGCCGATGGCGCCGGCGCCAAGAACAGCGACCTTCATGCTGCGCTCCGTTCTCGCGTCGGATTTGCATTCGGTATACAGTATGGAAAAAATCGGGTCAAGGAGCCGTCGATGACCGTTGTCCGGGACGTGGCGGTGCCGTGGGCCGTCGCGCGCGAGATCGCCGTCGCCGCCGCCCGGCCGCCGGCCGCGGCCCTGGTGCCGCTGTCCGAGGCCGGTGGGTGCCGGCTCGCCGAGCCCCTGCGTGCCCTGGTGGCGGTGCCGGGTGCGGACGTCGCCGCCATGGACGGCTACGCGGTGGCCGGGTCCGGGCCCTGGCGCGTGGCGGGCCGGGTGCTGGCCGGGGGAGCGCCCTTCGGGCGCGCGTTGCGTACGGGCGAATCCGTCGAGATCGCCACCGGGGCTCCGGTGCCCGCCGGGGCGTCGGCGGTGCTGCCGTACGAGCGGGCCGTCCTCGACTCTGGTCTCGACTCCGGCCTGGTCGCCGGGGTCGCCGAACCCGGGCGGCACATCAGGCGGCGCGGCGAGGACGTCGCCGCGGGCGCGGTCGTGCTCGGCGCCGGGGCGGTGGTGACGCCCGCGGTGCTCGGGCTGGCCGCCGCGCTCGGGCACGACGCGCTCGGGGTGCGGCCGAGGCCCCGGGTGTCGGTGCTGGTGACGGGCGACGAGGTGGTGCACGAGGGGGTGCCCGCGCCCGGCCGGGTGCGTGACGCGATCGGGCCGTTCCTGCCGGGCCTGGTGGAGTGGGCGGGCGGCCGCCCGGCCGGCGTCGTCCGTCTCCCCGACGGCGCCGCCGCCCTCCGCGCCGCACTCCAGGCCGCGAGCGACTCCCCGGGCGCCGCCGCCCTCCGCGCCGCACTCCAGGCCGCGAGCGACTCCCCGGGCGGCGCGGCGGCGAGGCGGTGCGACGTGGTCGTGGTGTGCGGGGCCTCGTCGAAGGGGCCGGCCGACCACCTGCGGGCCGTGCTCGCGGACCTGGGCGCCGAGGTGCTGGTCGACGGCGTGGCGGTGCGGCCAGGCCATCCGCAGGCGCTGGCCGGGCTGCCCGGCGGGCCGCTGGTCGTCGGACTGCCCGGCAACCCGTTCGCCGCCTTCTGTGCCGCGATGACGCTGCTCGTTCCGATCCTGGCCCGGCAGGCGGGCAAGGAGCGGCGGCGGGAGACCAGCGCCCTGGCCGGCCGGGTACGCACGCATCCGCACGACACCAGGCTCGTCCCGGTACGCAGGTCCGGGACGGGCGCGATCCCCGTCGGCCACGACCGGCCCGGCTCGCTGTGGGGCGCGGCGCTGGCCGACGCGCTGGCCGTCGTCCCGCCGGGGTGGGCCGGTGAGCAGGTGGAGCTGATCGAGTTGCCCGCGGGGGGCTAGACAGGCCGACGGGCACAGGGTAACCATTGGCCTCATACGGTATGCAGTATGCGGAAGACAGTCCCTTTGGGAAGGTGGCACGAATGTCGGAAACGATCTCTGGCGGTCATCTCGTAGCCAAGGCACTCAAGGCCGAGGGCGTGGACGTGATCTACACGCTCTGCGGCGGCCACATCATCGATATCTACGACGGCTGCGTCGATGAGGGCATCGAGGTCATCGACGTACGCCACGAACAGGTCGCCGCGCACGCCGCCGACGGCCACGCCCGGGTGACCGGCAGGCCAGGCGTGGCGGTGGTCACGGCCGGCCCCGGCACCACCGACGCCGTCACCGGCGTGGCCAACGCCTTCCGCGCGGAGAGCCCGATGTTGCTCATCGGCGGCCAGGGCGCGCTCAGCCAGCACAAGATGGGCTCGCTGCAGGACCTGCCGCACGTCGACATGATGACCCCGATCACCAAGTTCGCCGCGACCGTGCCCAGCACCGAGCGGGTGGCCGACATCGTGTCCATGGCCTTCCGCGAGTGCTACCACGGCGCGCCCGGGCCGTCGTTCCTGGAGATCCCGCGTGACGTGCTCGACGCCAAGATCCCCGTGGAGAAGGCGCGGATCCCGCAGAACTACCGGGCCTCCACCCGCCAGGCCGGCGACCCCGAGGCCGTCGAACGGCTGGCCGACCTGCTGGCGCACGCCGAGAAGCCGTGCGTGCTGCTCGGCAGCCAGGTCTGGACGTGCCGGGCGACCGAGGCGGCCGTCGACTTCGTCAGGGCGCTGAACGTCCCCGCCTACATGAACGGCTCAGGCCGCGGCACGCTCCCGCCGGGCGACCCCCACCACTTCCAGCTCAGCCGCAGGTACGCCTTCACCGAGGCCGACCTGATCATCATCGTCGGCACCCCGTTCGACTTCCGCATGGGCTACGGCAAGCGACTGTCGCCCACCGCGACCGTGGTCCAGATCGACCTCGACTACCGCACCGTCGGCAAGAACCGGGACGTCGACCTGGGCATCGTCGGCGACTGCGGCCTCATCCTGGCCGCCGCCGCGCAGGCCGCCGGCGGCCGGGTCGAGAACGCTGCCGCCAGGCGCAAGGAGTGGCTGGAGGAACTGCGCGCGGTCGAGACCAAGGCGTACGAGAAGCGCCTGCCCCGCCAGCACTCCGACGCCAGTCCGATCGACCCCTACCGCCTGGTCCACGAGATCAACGAGTTCCTCACCGAGGACACGATCTACATCGGCGACGGCGGCGACATCGTCACCTTCTCCGGCCAGGTCGTCCAGCCCAAGTCGCCCGGCCACTGGATGGACCCGGGGCCGCTGGGCACGCTCGGCGTCGGCATGGCGTTCGCGATGGCGGCCAAGCACGCCCGCCGCGACAAGGAGGTCGTCTGCCTGTTCGGCGACGGCGCCTTCAGCCTCACCGGCTGGGACTTCGAGACCATGATCCGCTTCGATCTCCCGTTCATCGGGATCATCGGCAACAACTCGTCCATGAACCAGATCAGGTACGGCCAGGCCGTCAAGTACGGCGAGGACCGCGCCCGCGTCGGCAACACGCTGGGCGACATCCGCTACGGCGACTTCGCCAAGCTGCTCGGCGGGCACGGCGAGGAGGTGCGCGACCCGGCCGAGATCCGTCCGGCCCTGGAGCGGGCCAGGGAGTCGGGCAAGCCCGCGCTGATCAACGTGTGGGTCGATCCCGACGTCTACGCCCCCGGGACCATGAACCAGACCATGTACAAGTAGGCAGGTCCTGACATGAAGGCACTCGAAGGTGTCCGCGTTCTCGACATGACCCACGTGCAGTCCGGCCCGTCGTGCACCCAGGTGCTGGCCTGGCTGGGCGCGGACGTGGTCAAGCTGGAGGCCCCGTCCGGCGACATCACCCGGCAGCAGCTGCGCGACGTGCCGGGCGTCGACAGCCTCTACTTCACGATGCTCAACTGCAACAAGCGCAGCATCACGCTGAACATGAAGAGCGAGCGCGGCAAGGAGATCTTCACCGAGCTGGTGCGCGAGGCCGACGTCCTGGTGGAGAACTTCGGGCCGGGCGCGGTCGACCGCATGGGCTTCACCTGGGAACGGCTCCAGGAGCTCAACCCGCGGCTGATCTACGCCTCGATCAAGGGCTTCGGCCCGGGCAGGTACGCCGGGTTCAAGGCGTACGAGGTGATCGCGCAGGCGATGGGCGGCTCGATGACCACCACCGGGTTCGAGGACGGCCCGCCGCTGGCCACCGGCGCGCAGATCGGCGACTCGGGCACCGGCATCCACGCGGTGGCCGGCATCCTGGCCGCGCTCTACCAGCGCGAGCACTCCGGGCGCGGCCAGCGGGTGCAGGTCGCCATGCAGCACGCCGTGCTCAACCTGTGCCGGGTCAAGCTGCGCGACCAGCAGCGGCTGGCGCACGGGCCGCTGCGCGAGTACCCGAACAAGACCTTCGGCGACGAGGTGCCGCGCTCGGGCAACGCCAGCGGCGGCGGCCAGCCCGGCTGGGCGGTGCGCTGCGCGCCCGGCGGCGCGAACGACTACATCTACGTGATCGTCCAGCCGGTCGGCTGGAAGCCGCTGACGGAGATCATCGGCCGTCCCGAGCTGGCCGGCGACCCGGAGTGGGCGACCCCGGAGGCGCGGCTGCCCAGGCTGGACAAGATGTTCCAGCTCATCGAGGAGTGGAGCATCGGCCACGACAAGTGGACGGTGCTCGACCGCCTCAACGCGGCCGGCATCCCGTGCGGGCCGATCCTGTCGACCAGGGAGCTGGTCGAGGACGAGAGCCTGCGCGCGGAGGGCATCGTAGTCGCGGTCGACCACCCCGAGCGCGGCGAGTTCATGACCGTCGGCAGCCCGCTGCAACTGTCCGACTCGCCGGTGGACGTCACCACGCCGCCGCTGCTCGGCGAGCACAACCAGGAGATCTACGGCGCGCTCGGCGTGAGCGCCGAGGAACTGGCCGAGCTGAAGACGAACGGAGTCGTCTAGTGGTACCGGAAGTGATCGAGAAGGCGCTGGCCGAGGGCCGCACGGCGCTGACCGCCCCGGAGGGGCGCGAGCTGTGCCGGGCGTACGGCATCGCCACCCCCGGCGAGGGCCTGGCCACCTCCGCGGACGAGGCCGCCGAGCTCGCCGCGGAGCTCGGCCTCCCGGTCGTGCTGAAGATCGTCTCGCCGGACATCCTGCACAAGACTGACGCCGGCGGCGTGCTGGTCGGGCTCAGGACCGCCGAAGAGGTCAGGGACGGCTACGCCGCCATCCTGGCCAACGCCCGGGCGCACGACCCGGCCGCCCGCATCGACGGCGTCCAGGTGCAGCAGCTCGTCGGCGGCGGGCACGAGGTGATCGTGGGCGCGGTCACCGACCCGACGTTCGGCAAGGTCGTCGCGTTCGGCCTGGGCGGGGTCCTGGTCGAGGTGCTCAAGGACGTGACCTTCCGTCTTGCCCCGGTTTCGGGGGAAGAGGCACTGGGGATGCTCGACGACATCAGAGCGGCGGACGTGCTCCGCGGCGCCCGTGGTGCGAAGCCGGCCAACCGGGAGGCGCTGGCTCAATTGATCGAACGCGTCAGCACGCTCGTCGCCGACCACCCCGAGATCGTCGAGGTCGACCTCAACCCGGTCTTCGCCGACGCGAACGGCGCGGTCGCCGCCGACGTGCGGATCATCATCGGCGACGCGCCGCCCGAGGTCACCAGGCTGCCCAGGGAGCGGATACTCGAGCAGATGACGCGGATCTTCAAGCCCCGCGCCATCGCGGTGATCGGCGCCTCCGCCGAGACCGGCAAGATCGGCAACTCGGTCATGCGCAACCTCATCAACGGCGGCTACCGGGGCACGATCCACCCGATCAACCCCAAGGCCGACGAGATCATGGGCCTGCCCGCCTACAAGAGCATCTCCGACGTGCCGGGCGACGTGGACGTGGCCGTCTTCGCGATCCCGGCCCAGTTCGTCGCCCCGGCCCTGGAGGAGGCCGGCCGGAAGGGCGTGACCGGCGCCATCATGATCCCCTCCGGCTTCGCCGAGACCGGCAACGTCGAGGGCCAGCGCGAGATCGTGGAGATCGCCCGCAGGCACGGCGTGCGCGTGCTCGGCCCCAACATCTACGGCTACTACTACACGCCGGAAAATCTCTGCGCGACCTTCTGCACGCCGTACGACGTGCGCGGCGGCGTGGCGCTGACCTCGCAGAGCGGCGGCATCGGCATGGCCATCCTAGGCTTCAGCCGCACCACCAAGATGGGCGTGTCCGCCATCGTCGGCGTCGGCAACAAGGCCGACGTGGACGAGGACGACCTGCTCACCTTCTTCGAGCAGGACGAGCACACCCGCGCGGTGGCCATGCACCTGGAGGACCTCAAGGACGGCCGCGGCTTCGTCGCGGCGGCCCGCCGGGTGGTCAGGGAGAAGCCGGTCATCGTGCTCAAGGCCGGGCGCACCGCCATGGGCGCGCGGGCGGCCGGCTCGCACACCGGGGCGCTGGCCGGCGACGACAAGGTGTACGACGACATCCTGCGCCAGGCCGGCGTGGTACGCGCGCCCGGGCTCAACGACATGCTGGAGTACGCCCGCGCGCTGCCGCTGCTGCCCACGCCGCGGGGCGAGAACGTGGTGATCATCACCGGGGCCGGCGGCTCCGGCGTGCTGCTGTCGGACGCCTGCGTGGACGCCGGTCTCACGCTCATGGACATCCCGCCCGACCTCGACGCGGCCTTCCGCGCCTACATCCCGCCGTTCGGCGCGGCCGGCAACCCGATCGACATCACCGGCGGAGAGCCGCCGTCGACGTACGAGAACACGGTCAGGCTGGGCCTGTCGGACGACCGGGTGCACGCGCTCGTCCTGGGCTACTGGCACACGATCGTGACGCCGCCGATGGTCTTCGCCGAGCTGATCGCCCGGGTGGTCGCAGAGGAGCGGGACAAGGGCCACGTCAAGCCCGTCGTGGCGTCACTGGCCGGCGACACCGAGGTGGAGGAGGCCTGCGAGTACCTGTTCGAGCACGGAGTGGTCGCGTATCCGTACACGACCGAGAAGCCCGTCGCGGTGCTGGGCGCCAAGTACCGCTGGGCCAGAGCCGCCGGACTGCTCGGCTAAGAGCCGAGCCGAGCAGAGCCAGGCGAGGGGGCGAATCGGGGCAGCGCAGGAGAAGAACCAACCCCCCAGGAGGTCCTTAGGTGGACACATCGAACACACCGGCGACAGCGACGCCGCCGGTCGAGGACGAACGAGTATGGAAAGCGGGCCGGCTGGAGCCGATGCCCATCAGGAAACTCCCCGACGCGCCCCCCTCGGTGCACATTCTGGGACCGACCGTCTTCCTCGTCGCCCTCGGCGTGGGGATGGGCGAGTCGTACATGTGGCCCCGGCTGGTGCTGCTGTTCGGGCCCGAGATCAGGTGGCTGTTCCTGATCGGCGTCACCCTGCAGGCCGTGGTGATGCTGGAGATGGCGCGCTACGCCATGGCCACCGGGGAGAGCATCTTCTCCGGCGCGGCTCGCGTGTTCAAGCCGCTGATGTGGTTCTTCTTCATCGTCGCGATCGCCGTCTACATCTGGCCCGGCCACCTGTCGGCGGGCGCGGCGGCCTTCGAGGAGATCACCGGCATCCCCTGGCTGGTCACGGCCGTGGTCGGCCTGCTGCTGGTCGGCGTCGTCTTCAGCCTGGCCAAGGTGATCTACAACGTTCTGGAGAACGTGCTGTCGCTGCTCATCGGCACCCTCGTGATCGGTACGGCGGTGGTCGCGGCGATGGTGGGTTCGTGGAGCGACGTGGTCAGCACCATCACCGGCATGTTCTCCTTCGGCTACCTGCCGGCCGAGGCCATGTCCGCGGCCTGGTTCCCGGTGATCGTGGGGGCGTGCGCGTTCGCCGGTCCGTCCGGGATGCAGCAGATGTGGTACACGCTGCACCTGCGTGACTCCGGCGCCGGCATGGGCGCGCACATCCCCAAGGTGCGCGGATTACGCCACGCGGGCGAGGAGGAGGCCATGCCCTCGCGCGGGTTCATGTTCGACACCGAGAACCCGGCGGAGATGGCCAAGTGGAAGGGCTGGCGGCGCTGGGTGACGTTCGACGCGCTGCTGCTGTTCTGGGGCATCACCATGCTGGTCACGATCTCCTTCACGGTGATCGCCCAGGCCGCGGTGCGGCAGAACCCGGGCGTGCGCACGGCCATCCAGGGCGACGACCGCGAGGTGGCGCTGAGCGCCATGTCCGACGCCGTCTCCTCGGCGGGCAGCGCCGTGCTCGGCACCATCTTCCTCGGCTTCATCGCGCTGATCGGGCTGAACGCCACGCTCGGGCTGTTCGACTCCTTCTCGCGCGGCCAGGCGGACATGACGTACAACTTCGTGCCGGGGGCGAAGAAGCTGCGCATGTCGCACCTGTACGCGGGCTTCCTGTGGGGCGTCATCGTCTTCGGCATCCTCATCCTGCTGTTCGGCCCCGCTGACGGGCCTTCGGGGATCCTGGACACGCTGGCGTTCCTGTCGACGTTCGCGATGGGCGCGTACTGCGTCACGCTGCTGCTGGTCAACAACCGCATGCTGCCCAAACCGATCAGACCGAGGTGGTGGACCAACCTGATCATCGGGTTCGGCGCCGTCTTCTATCTCGGCATGCTCTTCTACAGCCTGTTCGCCTACGGCGTGGTCGTGGGCTGATGATCGCACGGCACCGTCTCGAACTCGCCCTGCCAGGGGCGTCGATCGGAGCCGCGGCCGGTGCCATGGCCGGTGGGCTGACCCTGCTCGCGGGGCGGCCCACCGGCGTGGCGGCGCTGTCGGCGCTGCTGCTCGCCGCGCCGCTCGCCCTCGCCGGCGGGCTGTACGGCGTCCTGCTCGGGCGGGTCTTCCGCCCGGGCACCTTCGGACCGGCCGGCCTGTACTGGATGGCCGCCTTCCCGCCGGCCAGGCTGCTGCAGGAGAGCGTGACCGGGCTCGGCATGTCCGACGGGGTGCCCGCGTTCCTGCTCTACCAGGCCATGGTGGCGCTGGGCTTCGCGATCGGCTTCGTCTGGACGCACGAACGGCTCATGCCGCACTGGCTGCTGCGCCGCGCCGGGCACAACCCGTACGCGGCCGAACTGCTCGACCTCTACCTCCGGTACGCCGCCACGGTACGCGGCAGGACGGGGCCGCGCGGCGGGAAGGCGGTGCGTGGCAGGACGAGGGCGCGGGGCGGGAAGGGGGCCGGGTGATGAACCTGGCCGCCTGGGTCTGGCCGGCCACCATCGGCGGATTCGCCCTCGTCCTGGCACTCGACTTCTACCTGGTCGCCCGCAACCCGCGGCAGCCCTCGTTCAAGGAGTGCGTGGGCTGGGTGTCGTTCTACGTGGGCCTGGCCGTCGTCTTCGGCGTCGTGCTGCTGGCGGCGTCCGGGCCCGGGCACGGCGGGGAGTTCTTCGCCGGCTGGATCACCGAGTACTCGCTCAGCGTCGACAACCTCTTCGTGTTCCTGCTGATCATGAGCAGGTTCCGGGTGCCCCGCGAATACCGGCAGAAGGTGCTGCTCATCGGCATCGTGCTGGCCCTGCTGATGCGCGGCGCGTTCATCGCGGCCGGGGCGGAGGCGGTGACCAGGTTCGACTGGCTCTTCTACGTGTTCGGCGCGTTCCTCGTCTACACCGCGTGGAAGCTGATCGGGCACGAGGAGGAGGAGGAGGCCGGGTTCTCGGAGAACCTGGCGCTGCGCGCGGTGCGCTGGGTGCTGCCGACCACCGACACCTACCACGGAGCCAGGCTCACCGTGCATCACGGCCGCAGGATGGTCACCCCGATGCTGATCGTCATGGTCGCCATCGGGACCACCGACCTGCTGTTCGCGCTGGACTCGATCCCGGCCGTCTTCGGGCTGACCAAGGAGCCGTACCTGGTCTTCTGCGCCAACGCCTTCGCCCTGATGGGGCTGCGGCAGCTGTTCTTCCTCATCGGCGGGCTGCTGGACCGGCTGGTCTACCTCTCGAAGGGGCTGTCGGTGGTGCTGGCGTTCATCGGGGTGAAGCTCGTCATGGAGGCACTGCATCACGACGGGGTGTCGTGGGCGCCGGAGATCCCGATCGTGGTCTCGCTCGGCGTCATCGTCGGGACGCTGGCCGTGACGACCGTGCTCAGCCTGCTCAAGTCGGCCCGCGACGCCAAGGCCGCGGATCGGGCGGAAGGGAGGGAGTCCGCCCGGATCGAGGGGTGAGGGTGGAACCGGGACCGCGGGCGGGCGCGGTCCTTTCGTTCACTCGCTGGCTAGACGCCTTCGGACCTGGCCACGAGCTTGGACAACATGTTGCTCATCTCGAACATGGTCGCCTTCATCTGGGCCTGATCGTCTCGCATCAGGCCCATGGACCTCTCCAGGTTGCCCACCGAGCGCTGCAGAACTCCGACACTGCCCTTCAGCTCGTCGATGTCGCCCTTCATGGTGACGATGTCGCCCTTCATGGCGACCATGTCGGACTTGATGTGGATGATGTCGGCTTTCACGACGATCATGTCGGCCTTGAGATCGACGATGTCGTCCTTCATCACGGAGACGTCCTTCTTGATCTCCGAGATGTCGTTTTCGACGCGGTCTACGCGTTCTTCGAGAAACGGCATGCAGTGATGGTACCCAGGAAGAGTCATCGCCGAGGGCTCTTGTGGATGTCGTCCTTTTCGGCCCATTCGCGCAGGTAGCGGTCGGCTTCGTCGGCCGAGTAGTGCTTGCGCAGCGCACTGCTCAGTCCGACCCCGAGCGCCCGTCCGTCGGCCGCGTGGCCGGTGGGATCACCGAGGAGAAAGCGGATCAGCGCCTTCATGGTCATGCACCTCCTGTCCGTCCTCGTGCTCTACCCGAGGAGTGTCGCGCCCAACTCAGGCGCTGGGCGTCGTACGCGGCCGGCGGCGGCGCACCGGCTTGGGCGCCGGCTCCGCAGGCTCGCCGCCGCGCTGTTCCATGTACGAGGCGCGGGTGTGCTCGGTGTGCTCGCGCATGATGCGGGCGGCGCGCTGCTCGTCGCCGGCCTCGATGGCGTCGATCAGGGCCGTGTGCTCCTGCCAGGACGCCAGGCCGCGCTGACGGGCCACCGGCGTGTGATACCAGCGCACCCGGCGGGCCACCTGGCTGGCCAGCTCGGCCAGCACCTTGTTGCCCGACAACGCGGTGACCAGGGCGTGCAGCTCGGAGTTGATCGCCACGGCCGAGTCGACGTCGTCGGACTCCATCGCCGCCAGGCCGCGCGCGCACACCGCGCGCAGCCGCCGCACGCCGTCCTCGCCGGCGTGCTGGGCGGCGAGCCTGGCCGACTCGGTCTCCAGCAACGCGCGCACGGCGAGCAACTGGTCGGCCTCCTCGACCGTGGGCACGTGCACGAACGCGCCCTGACCGGGGTGCAGGTCGACCCAGCCCTCGCCGCTGAGCTGCTGCAACGCCTCGCGCACCGGCTGCCTGGACACGCCGAGCAGCTCGGCCAGCTCGCTCTCCACCAGGTGCTGGCCCGGCTTGAGCTGGCCGGAGACGATGAGCTCCTGGATGGCCTCGATGACGCTCTCCCTGAGCGTGGCGGGCCGGGGAATCTTGGCGGCCGCCGTCTGACCGGCCTGATCCGACAGCAACATAAGGCACCCTGCTTCAATGGTTTTTCGTCGACTGCCTACAGCATACCGTTCTGCTTCTTCTCACAGACGGTGAGCATTGTCACACGCGGACGGCCGCGGGGAGCCCCGGATGGCGCAGCCGGGGCGCGGCGATGGCGGGCAGCGCGGTGAGCGCGGCGGCCAGCAGGAAGACCCCGGGGGAGCCGGTCAGCGCGAGCGCGGCCAGTGCCGTCCCGAGCAGGCCCGCCACCGCCTTGGTGCTGTAGACCACCGCGCCGATCGGGCCGACGTGGCCGATGCCGAAGAAGTCGCGCACCAGGCCGGCGACGAGCGGGTAGAACGCCCCGCCGCCCGCGCCCGCGGCCAGCACGCCGAGCCAGAGCAGCACCGCCGACGCCGCGGGATCGGCCGGCATCCCGCCGATCCCGGCCGCGGTCCCCGTCGCGGCGGTCCCCGTCGCTGAGGTCCCGGTCGCTGAGGTCCCGGTCGCGGCCGCCGTGCTCGCGGCGAGGAGCAGCTGGCCGAGGGTGAGGAGGGCGAGCACGGTGGTGAGGACCCGCCGCCGTCCCCAGAGCTCCGAGCAGCGCATCGCCAGCGCCCGTCCGGCCCCGTTGAGCGCCACCAGCACCGCCACCGCCGCCCACGAGCCGGTCGCGGCCACGGCGACGACGTCGAACAGCGACACCGCGCCCGCGCACACCAGCACCGCCGCGAGCCCGGCCAGCGCCGGCGTGCGTACCGCCTCCGACGGGGAGAACTCGCGGATCGCCGGCGGCGTCCTGCGCAGCAGGGCCGGGTCGAGCGCGTGGGCGCGCGGATCGACGTCCGCGGGCCACCAGCGCGGCGGCGCGACGCGCAGGAAGAGCGCCGCGGCCCCGATCACGGCGACCGCGGCGACCCCGGCCACCAGGAACACCCAGGTGAGCGCCCCGCCCGGCGGGGGCGTGGCGTCCCAGAAGGCTCCGGCCAGGACCAGCAGCGGCGCCGCGCCGTAGCCGAACGCCCCGGTGATCAGTCCGAGCCGCACCGCGGGCCGCTCCGGGTGCCAGGAGGTGACGACCTCGCCGCAGACGCCGTAGACCAGGCCCGCGCCCATCCCGCCGAGCAGCGCGTACCCGGTCAGCAGGGCCGGCGTGGCGGTGGTCAGCGCGAGCGTCACCAGGCCGAGCCCGCTCAGCGCGGCGCCGGCGGCCAGCGCGGCACGCACGCCGAGACGGCCGCGCCGCACCAGGTGGAGTACGGGGATCGGGGTGGCCGCCTGGCAGACGATCCAGGCGGCCAGCGGGATCAGGGCCAGGCCGTCGCGGACGAGGAGCGCGGCGTAGCCGTACTGGAGCGGGCCGATGGCCACCATGGACGCCCACGCCAGCCGGAACATCCTGGCCCGATCGGACGGGACCGGCCCGACCAGGTAGGAGCGTCCGCGCCAGTCTCTGACAAGTTCTGCATTCTCCATACTGTATGGAATATCCAGAAAGCGAGACCTCTGTCGAGACCTAGACGAAGGATTCAGCATACGGTATACCGTCTACAAAGGAGGCTCGCATGGACCTGTACGAGTACCAGGCGAAGGAGCTCTTCGAGCGCCACGGCATACCGGTTCCTCCCGGCGGGATCGCCACCACCCCCGAGCGGGCCCGCGCGATCGCGGCCGGGCTGGGCACGCCCGTCGTCGTCAAGGCCCAGGTGAAGACCGGCGGCCGGGGCAAGGCGGGCGGCATCGGGATGGCCGCGGGACCGGCCGGGGCCGAGGAGGAGGCCGCCCGCGTCATCGGCATGGACATCAAGGGGCACACCGCGCGTTCGGTGCTGGTGGAGGCGGCGATGGTGCCGTTCGAGGAACACTACGCGGCCTTCCTGGTGGACCGGGCGGAGGGCACGTTCCTGGCCATGGTGTCCGCGCGGGGCGGCATGGAGATCGAGGAACTGGCGGCCACCGACCCCGAGGCCCTGGTCAGGCTGCCGATCGACCCGGTGACCGGCGTCGACGCGGCCACCGCGAAGGAGCTCGCGGCCAGGGCCGGGCTGCCCGAGGCGGCGTCCGGCGTGCTGGAGCGGATGTGGCGGGTCATGGTGGCGGAAGACGCCCTGCTCGTCGAGATCAACCCGCTCATCAGCACCGCCGACCAGCGGATCGTGGCGCTCGACGGCAAGGTCACGCTCGACGACAACGCCGCCTTCCGCCACGACTGGGACCACGCCGAGAGCGGCGACACGCTGGAGGACCGCGCCCGCGCCAAGGGGCTCAACTACGTCAAACTGGACGGCCGCGTCGGCGTCATCGGCAACGGCGCCGGGCTCGTCATGAGCACCCTCGACGTGGTCGCCGGCGCGGGCGCCGCCCCGGCCAACTTCCTGGACATCGGCGGCGGCGCGTCCGCCCAGGTCATGGCCGACGGCCTGGAGATCATCCTGGCCGACCCCGACGTGCGCTCGGTGCTGGTCAACGTCTTCGGCGGCATCACCGCCTGCGACGCGGTGGCCACCGGCATCGTCACCGCGCTCGAACTGCTCGGCGAACGCGGCCTGGCCCGGCCCATCGTCGTACGGCTGGACGGCAACAACGCGGAGATCGGGCGGCGCATACTCAGCGACGCCAGGCACCCGGTCGTCCGCCAGGTCCCCACCATGGACGGCGCCGCCGAACTGGCGGCAAGACTCGCGGCAGGTGCGTGATGGCGATCTTCCTGACCAAGGACAGCCGGGTGCTCGTGCAGGGCATGACCGGCGCGGAGGGCGGCAGGCACACCGCCCGCATGCTGGCCGCGGGCACCGACGTCGTGGCCGGGGTGACCCCGGGCAAGGGCGGGCGCGCGGTGGACTTCGGCGAGCGCGAGGTGCCGGTGTTCGGCTCGGTCGCCGAGGCGGTGACCGAGACCGGGGCGGACGTGTCGGTGGTGTTCGTCCCGCCGCGCTTCACCCGGGCGGCGGTCGAGGAGACGATCGCGGCGCAGGTCCCGCTCTGCGTGGTGATCACCGAGGGTGTCCCGGTGCACGACGCGGTACGGCTGCGCGCCCTGGCCGGCGACCGTACCAGGATCATCGGCCCCAACTGCCCCGGCCTGATCTCCCCAGGACAGTCGTCGGCCGGGATCATCCCCGCCGACATCACCGCCGCCGGCCGCATCGGCCTGGTCTCCAAGTCGGGCACGCTCACCTACCAGCTCATGTACGAGCTGCGCGACCTCGGCTTCTCGACCGCGGTCGGCATCGGCGGCGACCCGGTCGTCGGCACCACGCACATCGACTGCCTGCGTGCCTTCCAGGACGATCCGGGCACCGACGCGATCGTGCTGATCGGCGAGATCGGCGGTGACGCCGAGGAACGGGCCGCCGCCTACATCGCCGCCCACGTCAGCAAGCCGGTCGTGGCGTACGTGGCGGGGTTCACCGCGCCCGAGGGCCGCACGATGGGGCACGCGGGCGCGATCGTGTCCGGTTCGTCCGGCACCGCGCAGGCCAAGAAGGAGGCGCTGGAGGCGGCCGGGGTGCGGGCCGGCAGGACCCCGACCGAGACCGCGCGGCTCATGAGGTCGGCGCTATGAGGTTCGCGGCGCACGAGGCGGGCGCCTTGCGGTTCGACGTGAACCTCTCCATCCTGCTCACGGACCTGCCGCTGCTCGACCGCCCGGCCGCGGCGGCCAAGGCCGGGTTCGACGCGGTGGAGCTGTGGTGGCCGTTCGACTCGGCGGAGCCGGCGGCCGGCGAGCTCGACGCGCTGCGCCGGGCCGTCCAGGACGCCGGGGTGCGCCTGGCCGCGCTGAACTTCGCCGCCGGCGACATGGCCGCAGGCGAGCGCGGCCTGGCGGCCAGGCCGGACGGCGCGGCGGCGTTCCTGGCCAACGTGGACGTCGCGGTCGCCCTGGCCGGCGAGCTGGGCTGCACCGTGCTCAACGCCCTGTACGGCAACGACCCTGGCACGGACCGGGCGCTGGCCGTGTCGAACCTGCGCAGGGCGGCCGACGCGGCGGCCGGCATCGGCGCGACCGTCGTGATCGAGGCGCTGAACTCCCGCGAGAACCCGCACTACCCGATCACCTCGTCAGCGACCGCGTTCGCCCTCATCGACGAGGTGGGCAGGGACAACGTCGCCTTCCTGGCCGACCTGTACCACCTGCACCGGATGGGCGAGGACGTGCTCGCGCTCATCGACCGGCACGCCGGCCGGTTCGGCCACGTGCAGATCGCCGACGACCCCGGCAGGGGGCGGCCGGGCAGCGGCGGCATGCCGTACCCGGAGATCTTCGCGCGGCTGGCGGCGGCGGGCTACCAGGGCCACGTCGGGCTGGAGTAC
This sequence comes from Nonomuraea antri, assembly GCF_013283785.1. Classification (GTDB taxonomy): domain Bacteria; phylum Actinomycetota; class Actinomycetes; order Streptosporangiales; family Streptosporangiaceae; genus Nonomuraea; species Nonomuraea antri. Next base: position 18,233 of record NZ_JABCPZ010000055.1, on the reverse strand, counting down.
CGGCACCAGGGGCCGGACGCGTTCGCTTGGAGGCGGGCATGAGGATCGGATTCATCGGCCTGGGGATCATGGGCGGCCCGATGGCGGCCAACCTCATCAAGGCCGGACATGTCGTGACCGGATATGACGTGAGCACCGAACGCCTCGCGCACCTGGTGTCCCAGGGCGGCCGGGCCGCGCCGGGCGTGGCCGAGGCGGTCGCCGGCGCCGCCGCGGTGATCACCATGCTGCCCGACTCGCCGCAGGTCGAGGAGGTCGCGCCGCTGGTCGTCGAGCACGGCGCGCCCGGCCTGCTCCACCTCGACATGAGCACGATCAGGCCCGAGACCTCCCGCCGGGTGGCCGCGCGGGCCGCCGAACACGGCATGCGCGCGCTGGACGCCCCGGTCAGCGGCGGCGAACGCGGCGCGATCGACGGCACGCTGTCCATCATGGTCGGCGGCGACCTCGAGGACGTCGAGGCCGCCCGCCCGCTGCTCGGCGTGCTCGGCACCACGATCGTGCACGTCGGCCCGGCCGGCGCGGGCCAGACGGTCAAGGCCGCCAACCAGCTCGTCGTGGGCGGCATCTACGGCCTGGTGTCGGAGGCCATCGTGCTGCTCGAAGCCTCCGGCGTGGACGCCGCCGCCGGCCTGGACGTGCTGGCCGGCGGCCTGGCCGGGTCCCGCATCCTCGACCTCAAGCGGCACACCATGGTCAAGCGCGAGTTCGTCCCCGGCTTCCGCGTCGACCTGCATCACAAGGACATGGGCATCGCCCTGGCCGCCGCCCGCGAGGCCGGGGTCGCGCTGCCGCTCACCGCGCAGGTCGCCCAGCTCGTCGCCGCCGCCAGGGCCCAGGGCCACGGCGCGCTCGACCACTCCGCCCTGCTCAAGGTGATCGAAAGGCTCAACACGTGAAACGCGTTCCCTGCATGGAGGCCGTGGTCGCGGTGCTGGAGTCGGAGGGCGTGGACACCGTCTTCGGCGTTCCCGGCGCGGCCATCCTGCCGCTGTACGCCGCGCTCCAGCACAGCTCGATCAGGCACATCACGGTCCGCCACGAGGAGGGCGGCACCCACGCGGCCGACGGCTGGGCCCGCGTGACCGGCAACGTCGGCGTCTGCATCGGCACCTCAGGACCGGCGGGCACCAACATGATCACCGGACTCTACACCGCGCTGGCCGACTCGATCCCGATGATCTGCGTCACCGGCCAGGCGGCCACCGCCAAGCTGCACCAGGAGGCGTTCCAGGCGGTCGACATCGTGGAGATCGCCAGGCCGGTGACCAAGTGGGCGGTGCAGCTCAAGGAGCCAGCCCAGGCGCCGTGGATCTTCCGCGAGGCGTTCAGGATCGCCAGGTCGGGGCGTCCCGGGCCGGTGCTCATCGACCTGCCGATCGACGTGCAGCGCGGCACGTGCCGCTACGACCCCGCGCTGGACGCGCCGCTGCCGGTCGAGGCGCCGCGTCCGCTGCCCGCCGCCGTCCGGGCCGCCGTGGACCTGCTGACCTCGGCCAGACGCCCGCTCATCCTGGCCGGCGGCGGCGTGATCATCGCCGAGGCCGCCGACGAGTTACGCGAGCTGGCAGAGCACCTGCAGGTCCCGGTCCAGGTGACGCTCATGGGCAAGGGCGCCTTCCCCGAGGATCACCCGCTGTTCGCCGGGATGGCCGGGATCCAGACCCAGACCAGGTGGGGCAACGCCGCCTTCCTGGACAGCGATCTCGTCCTGGCCGTCGGCGCCCGCTTCGGCGACAGGCACACCGGCGACCTGGACGTCTATCGCAGGGGACGCAGGTTCATCCACGTCGACATCGAGCCCACCCAGCTCGGCCGGGTCTTCGAACCCGACCTCGGCATCGTCGGCCACGCCCGTCCGGTGCTGGCCGAGCTGCTGGACGAGGCCCGCACCCGGGCCGAACCCCGCCGTCCGGGCAAATGGGTCAGGAGGGTCGGCGAGCTGCGCCGCACGCTGGTGCGCAGGGACGACTTCGACGACGTGCCGATCAAGCCGCCCCGGGTGTTCAGGGAGATCAACGCGTTCTTCGGCAGGGACACCACGTTCGTCACCGCCATCGGGCTCTACCAGATCTGGTCGGGGCAGTTCCAGACCACGTACCTGCCGCGCCGCTACCTGGTGTGCGGCCAGGCCGGGCCGCTGGGCTGGGAGGTGCCGGCCGCGATTGGGGTCAAGTGCGCGCACCCGGAGCGCCAGGTCGTGGTGGTGGTCGGCGACTACTCCTTCCAGTTCCTGATGGAGGAGGTGGCGGTGGCCGCGCAGTACCGGATCCCGTTCGTGATCGTGATGATCAACAACGAGTACCTGGGGCTGATCAGGCAGGCCGAGCTGCCGTACGGGATGAACTACGCGGTGGACCTGCACTACGGCGAGGGCGGCATCGACCACGTCAAGGCGATGGAGTCGTTCGGCTGCCCGGCGCGCCGGGTGGAGCTGCCCGGCGACCTGGCCGGCGCGCTGGCCTGGGCCTCGGCCGAGGCGGCGCGGGAGCGGCTGCCGGTGCTGGTGGAGGTGATGGTCGAGCGCGAGGCCAACGCCGCGATGGGCCCGTCGCTGGAGGCGATCAAGGAGTTCGAGCCGCTGCCCGAGCTCATCACCGTCGACTGGTCGGACTGACGAGGGAGGATCCATGCGGCTCAAGCCCGGCACCGCCTGGCACGAGACCTACGCGCGCTGCCGCGCGGCGGCGCCCGAGGCGTTCCACCACGATCGGGTGCTGAACCACTGGGGCGGGTTCTGGCAGCGCGACGGGCGTCCGGTGCCCGCGTTCTCGCCGCTGGACGGCACCGCCATCGCCGGTCCGCCCCGGCTGGACCGGGCGGGCGCCGGACGCGCGCTGGCCGGCGCCGTCGAGGAGCACCGGCAGTGGCGGCACGTGCCGCTCGCCGAGCGGAAGAGCAGGGTCGCGGCGGCGGTGGAGTCCATGGCCGCGCACCGCGACCTGCTGGCGCTGCTGCTGGTCTGGGAGATCGGCAAGCCGTGGAAGACCGCGTGCGCCGACGTCGACCGCTGCCTGGACGGCGTGCGCTGGTACCTCGGCGAGATCGACCGCATGCTGGCCGGACGCACCCCGCTGCCCGGGCCGGTCAGCGACATCGCGAGCTGGAACTACCCGATGAGCGTGCTCATGCACGCCATGCTCGTGCAGGCGCTGGCCGGGAACGCGGTGATCGCCAAGACGCCGACCGACGGCGGACTGTGCTGCCTCACGCTCGCCACCGCGCTCGGGGTCCGGGAAGGGCTGCCGTTCACGCTGGTCAGCGGGGGAGGGGCGGAGCTGTCGCCGGTGCTCGTCGCGGGGCGGTCGGTGGGTTGCGTGTCGTTCGTCGGCGGACGCGACGCCGGGGCCGAGGTCGCCACCTCGCTGGCCGACCTGGGCCGCAGGCACGTGCTGGAGCAGGAGGGGCTGAACTGCTGGGGCGTGTGGGAGTACGGCGACTGGGACACGCTGACCCGGCAGATCCGGGCGTCCTTCGACTACGGCAAGCAGCGGTGCACCGCCTATCCGCGGTTCGTGGTGCAGCGATCGCTGTTCCCCGAGTTCCTGGCCGCCTACCTGGCGGCGGTGGGGTCGTTGCGGTTCGGGCATCCGCTGGCGGTGGCCGCGCCGGACGATCCGCTGCCCGAGCTGGACTTCGGGCCGCTGATCAACGCGTCCAAGGCCAAGGAACTGGCCGACCAGGTGGACGAGGCGGTGGCGCGGGGCGGGGTGCCGGTGTATCGGGCGCCGGTGGAGTCAGGAAATTTCCTGCCGGGGCAGGATATTTCGGCGTATCTACCGCCGGTGGCGATCCTGAGCCCGCCGCGCTCGTCCCCGCTCTTCCACGCCGAGCCGTTCGGCCCCGTCGACACGATCGTGCTGGTCGACACCGAGGCCGAGCTGCTGGCCGCGATGAACGCGAGCAACGGCGCCCTGGTCGCCACGCTGTCGTGCGCGGCGGAGGAGACGTACCGGAGGCTGGCGCCGCAGGTGCGGGCGTTCAAGGTCGGCCACAACCGGCCGCGCTCGCGCGGCGACCGCGAGGAGCTGTTCGGCGGGCTGGGCGCGTCGTGGCGGGGCGCGTTCGTGGGCGGCGAACTGCTGGTACGCGCCGTCACCGTCGGCGCGGGCGGCTCGGTCGGCCCCGGCGGCGAGCGGCTGCCCGGCAACTTCCCGCACTACACGCTCCTGCCTGAGCGGGACGGGAGCGCCTGAGCCGGGCGGACTGCCTGCGCGGGGCGGGTCGTCTGCGCGGGGCGGTGGCTAGAACGCGCCGAACCGGGTGGCCACCAGCAGGGTCAGGAACGTCAGCATGGCCACCCGCAGCAGCTTCCCGCCGACCCCCAGCGACGGCCACGACAGGTACGCCAGCCACCCCACGAAGGCGATCACCGGCAGCACGGCCAGCCCGCCGAGCCAGTTCGGCACCGCGAACCCGGCCAGCAGCAGGATCACCAGGACGGCCGGCGCCACCCACCTCGGCACCTGCGTGAACAGGAACGCCATCGGCGTGGCGCTGCGCTGCTCGACGGCCTTGCGCAGCCCGGTCGCGCCGGGCGTGAAGAACTGCTCGCCCGCGGGCAGCGGCCGCTTGCCTCCCCGGCCCTGGCTCTTGCCCTGGCCCGGACGGGCGGCGGGCCGTTTGGGACCGGGACCACGGGACGCGGCGGGCTGGGCGAGCGGATGCCTGCGGCGGTCTTCTTCGGAGGTGGCCACGGCTTGAGCCTAGCCGCCGGCGGCCTCGGCTCGGACCTGGCAGTGGCCGGGAATCGCGCGGCGGCGGTTGATCGTCTGACATCCTGGTGAACGTGCTCGCCGTGATCCGCTACACCGTTCCAGAGTCCCAATCCCAAGACTTCATCAAGCAGGGCCACGCCATCCTCGACACGCTCGCCGCGCAGCCCGGATACCAGCGGGGCAGGCTCGCCCGTTCGGTGGACGAGCCGAACCTGTGGGCGCTGGTCAGCGAATGGGAGGGCGCCGGCTTCTACCGCAGGGCGCTGTCCGCCGCCCGGATGGCGATGTATCCCCTCATGATCCTCATGGTCAACGAGCCGAGTGCCTTCGAGGACGTGTACACGCAAGACGGGACGTAGCGCTCCCTCGCCGGATACTCGCGCGCGAGGGCGGGCGGGTGTCCCCTAAGCTGGGATCTCATCAATCCATCCTCGCCGACCTCCAGCCGGAAAGAGACGCAACCAAAATGGCACGACGCACAGACGTCATGGACACCATCGTCAGCCTCGCCAAGCGCCGCGGGCTCGTTTACCCGTCGAGCGAGATCTACGGCGGACTTCGCGCGTCGTGGGACTACGGTCCACTGGGTGTCGAGCTGAAGAACAACGTCAAGCGGCAGTGGTGGCTGTCGATGGTCCAGTCGCGCGACGACGTCGTCGGCCTCGACTCCTGCGTCATCCTGGCGCCCGAGGTGTGGCAGGCCAGCGGCCACGTCGAGACCTTCACCGACCCGCTGACCGAGTGCCAGTCCTGCCACAAGCGCTTCCGCGCCGACCACCTCGTCGAGGCGTACGAGGAGAAGAACGGCAAGACGCCGGAGAACGGCCTGGCCGACATCACCTGCCCCAACTGCGGCAACAAGGGCGCCTTCACCGAGCCCAGGCAGTTCAGCGGCCTGCTCAAGACCTACCTCGGCCCGATCGAAGACGAATCCGGCCTGGCCTACCTGCGTCCCGAGACCGCGCAGGGCATCTTCATCAACTACCTCAACGTGCAGCAGTCGGCGCGCAAGAAGATCCCGTTCGGTATCGGCCAGATCGGCAAGTCGTTCCGCAACGAGATCACGCCGGGCAACTTCATCTTCCGCACCCGCGAGTTCGAGCAGATGGAGATGGAGTTCTTCGTCAAGCCCGGCAGCGACGAGGAATGGCACCAGTACTGGATCGACGAGCGCTTCCGCTGGTACTCCGACCTGGGCATCAACAAGGACAACCTGCGCCTGTACGAGCACCCCAAGGACAAGCTGTCCCACTACTCCAAGCGCACCGTCGACGTCGAATACCGCTTCAACTTCGCCGGCTCGGAGTGGGGTGAGCTCGAAGGCATCGCCAACCGCACCGACTTCGACCTGACCGCCCACTCCAAGGCGTCCGGCGTCGACCTGAGCTTCTTCGAGCAGGACACCGGCGAGCGTTACGTCCCGTACGTCATCGAGCCGGCGGCCGGCGTCGACCGCGCCACGCTGACCTTCCTGCTCGACGCCTACAGCGAGGACGAGGCGCCCAACGCCAAGGGCGTCCTGGAGAAGCGCACGGTCATGCGCCTCGACCACCGCCTCGCCCCGGTCAAGGCCGCGGTGCTGCCGCTGTCGCGCAACGCCGACCTGTCGCCGAAGGCCCGCGACCTGGCCGCGCAGCTGCGCAAGCGCTGGAACGTGGAGTTCGACGACGCGGGCGCGATCGGCCGCCGCTACCGCCGCCAGGACGAGATCGGCACCCCGTTCTGCATCACCGTCGACTTCGACACGCTGGAAGATCACGCGGTGACGATTCGCGAGCGCGACTCGATGGCGCAGGAACGCATCTCCATCGACCAGGTCGACTCCTACCTCAGGCAGCACCTGAACGACTGACCCGTCCAAACCCTAGAAGCCCACGCCCTTCACCCCGAAAGGCGTGGGCTTCGCCTTTCGGACGCTTCGCGCCTCGGGAGGCTCAGGCCGCGTCCCCCAGCGACCCCCGCGAAAGGCATGGGCTTCCCCTTGGGGGGCGCTTCGCGCCTCGGGGGTTCAGGCTGCGTCTCCCAGGGGGCTCCGCCCCCTTCGACCCCCGCGAAAGGCATGGGCTTCGCCCTGGGGGCGCTTCGCGCCACGGGGCTCAGGCTGTGTTGTGTGGGGGCACGCCCCCACACCCCCGGCGAGGGACCTGCCGGTCCCTCGCGCTCCCGGGCCGGTTGCCTGGCTCGGTCTTCTTGGCCAGATGAACCTTCGGCCACGTGACACGGGGCTCCGGAATGAGCGAGAGCTTCGGCGGCGTGAGCCGGCTCGCTCGGACCAGCGAGACGGGCTTCCTTACGTAGGCACTCTCAAGGGCTCGAGGGCGGCCAGGACGAGGTCGAGGCCGAAGGTGAACTCCTTCGCCGGGTCGAAGCCGGCAGCGGCGAGCACCGCGGCGGACTCGTTGAGGTAGGGGAACTCGTCAGGAGGAAGCTGGGGCAGGAAGACGTCCTCGGTCATGTCCGCGAACTCATCGGCGGTGTCGAACGGCAGGCTGGATTCCTGCAGGGCGAAACCGTAGACGTAGCTGTCGAGCACCCAGTTGGCGTGCGTCGCCATCAAGACCGGGAAGCCGGCCCTTCGCAGGCAGGCGGTGACCGCTTCGCGGTGGCGGAGGTTCGCGGGCCCCGGCGATGTCCGCGACTCCATCAGGCTGATCGCCCACGGGTGGCGTGCGAGAACCTGCCGGGCGGATATCGCCCGCCGTCGCATCGCTGACTGCCAGTCGGTCTGTTCGGGCGGTAGCTCGATCTCCTCGAACACGACGTCGATCATGGCGTCCAGCAACTCCTCCTTGCTCGCCACGTAGTAGTAGAGCGACATCGCGCCCGCGCCGAGCGCGCGAGCCAGCTGACGCATGCTCAGCTCGCCGACCCCCTCGCGGTCGGCGAGCCGGACCGCCTCGGCCACCACCCGCTCCTTGCTCAGCCCCGCATCTGACGCGACCTGGCGTCGTTCCCTCGCAGACAACGGGTCTCCTCGCTCCCTCGAACGCCTTGACAATCGTTCAGCGCACGGTCATGGTACAGCGTACTACTCTTCGTACGGTGTACGACGTACGATGTACGAACCAGCGAGAGCCGCAGCTCGGACGTGAGGAGGCTGCTGCGGGAATCGAACGGCGATCGAGTGCCGGCGCGCGCCCGGCGCCGGGGGCGAGTCCGCCGGGGCGACGACGATGCGGGCCGCCGACCGGCACCGCTACGGCCTGCCCTCAGCGCTCGAGTCGTCCGAGGTCCGGGTTACCGCTGCCCGGTCGAGGCGATGTGCTCGTCCAGGTGGGCGCGGCCTCGGTGCATCCCTGCCGCCACTCCGGCGCAGGGACCGCTCCTCTCGAAAGAAGAACCGATGACCAGCCGAACGAAAACCCCGAACCTGCTCGACAACCCGCCGGTCCCCGTGCAGGCCAAGCTCGCCGCCGCATGGACCAGCTTCATGTTCCTCTACATCTACGTCGACTACTTCCACCTCCACAAGCCCGGCGTCATCGACAACCTCCGCGCCGGCGTCGTCTTCGAGTTCGACATCAGCCCGACGTTGTTGACCGTGATGCTCGCGTCCGTGGCGATCCCGGCCCTGATGGTGATGCTCTCCATGACGCTGCCCGCCCGGGTGAACCGCGCCACGAACCTCGTCGTCGCATCGCTCTACATCCCCTACTCGGTGTTCAACGCGGCAGGGGAGTCCTGGAGCTGGGCCCCCTTCTACGGCCTGTCCATCGGGATCGAGGTGCTGCTCCTGGCCTTCATCCTGCGCTCCGCCTGGACCTGGCCCCGAACCCCCGCCGTCCCGGCCGGTCTCGCGACGACCGATCTTCGGCAGGACGTTGGGCAGTAGGTGTCCGGGTAAAGCCCGCCGCCGCGGCCACCGGGCCGTCCGTGACCAGCTCAGTCGCGGCTGTTCACGAGCGGTCCGGTGTCCGCGCCGGCCGCGCCCGCAGGCCGAACGGTGGCTGACCGTCCAGCAGACCTCCGGCCGGCCGACCGCAACAGCGAAAGGGCGTCAGCTTGCGTAACGCACTCCGAAAAAGCGACGAACATCCCCGGCCGCCTCGACCTCCAGACGGGTGGGCGAGTCTCCGTGACGATCGCCTGGCGGACGCCGTCGAGTGGATCCAACCTGTCGCGCCGCCGGCGAACGATCCCGTCCTATGTCGTGCTCATTGCAATAGTGTGTGCCGCACAGTATCGTGTGGCGTGTGCACGATGACGATGAGTTGCTCGCCACCCACCTCCAGGAGCTGCGGCGCGGCACCGTCGTCCTGGCCTGCCTGCTCATGCTCGACCGCCCCGACTACGGCTACGCGCTGCTCGACCGCCTGACCCGCGCCGGCCTCGCCGTGGACGCCAACACCCTCTATCCCCTCCTGCGCCGCCTGGAGAAGCAGGGTCTGCTGACCAGCGACTGGAACACCGAGGAGTCCCGGCCGCGCAAGTTCTACCGCACCAGCGACAGGGGCGCCGCGCTCGCCGCCGCGCTCAGTCGCGACTGGGACGAGCTCGACGCCATACTCCGCTCTCTGAAAGGCGCGTCATGACCACCACCGCGAGCACGCTCACCGACCGCTACGTCGCCGCGATCCTGCGCCGTCTGCCTGACGGCCAGCGGCCTGACATCGAACGCGAGTTGCGGGCCTCGATCGCCGACGCCGTCGACGACCGGATGGAGGCCGGTGGGGACCGGGCCGAGGCCGAGTTCGCGGTGCTCACCGAGCTCGGCGACCCGGCCAGGCTGGCGGCCGGTTACGCGGAACGTCCGCTCCAGCTCATCGGCCCGGCGCTCTACCTCGACTACACCCGATTATTGACCGCCCTGCTCGTGACCATCGTGCCCGCGGTGACCGTCGCGGTCGGACTCGTCCAGGGGCTGCGCGGGGAGAGCGCGCTCGACCTGGTCGGCGGCACGCTGGGTGCGGCGCTCGGCACCGCCGCGCACCTGGTCTGCTGGACGACACTGCTGTTCGCGATCATCGAACGCGTCGCCGGACGCCGCGCGCCCGCCAGGCGCTGGACGCCCGACGCGCTCCCCGAGCCACCCACCCGCCGCGCCCGCTACGGCGAGCTGATCACCTACACCGTGGCGATGGTGTTGTTCGCCACCCTGATCCTGCTCTCGCCGGTGATCAGCACCGAGACCGACGCCGCCGGCGCCCCCATCGGCCTGTTCGCGCCGTGGCTGTGGCAGACCGGCTTCGTGTACGCGTTCATCGCCCTCGTGACGGTGAACCTCGCCGTCGCCTACGCCAAGCACTACGCCCGATGGAGCGTTCCGCTCGCCGTGGCCGGGACATTGGTCGAGATCGCCTGCCCGATCGCGCTGCTCTGGCTCGCCGCCGGCGACCGGGTGCTCAACCCGGCCTTCACCCAGGCCGCCGCCTGGCCGCAGAGCGCGACCACCTGGATCAACACCGCGCTCATCGTCATGTCCGCCCTCACGATCGTCTTCACCGTCATCGACGGCATCGCCCGCGCCGCACGTCGCTGATCCAATCGCGCGTCCCTGAACCAATCGCCCCACCCCCGTGTCGCTGAACCACGAACCAGGAGACCGGCATGAAAGCGATCGTCTATCAGGAATACGGCTCGCCCGACGTCGTGCGGCACGCCGACGTCGACCGTCCCGTCCCCGCCGCGGGCGAGGTGCTGGTCCGGGTGCGCGCCGCCGCGCTCAACCACGCCGACCTGCTCACCATGCGCGGCACGCCGCGCCTGCTGCGCCTGGCGTTCGGGATGCGCCGGCCGAAGATCCCCGTCCTGGGACGCGACATCGCGGGCACGGTGACCGAGCTCGGCCCGGACGTGAAAGACCTCCAGATCGGCGACGACGTCTTCGGCGAGACGGCCCAGCGCGGCTTCGCCGAGTACGTCGCGATCTCGGTGAAACGCCTGGCCAGGAAGCCGGAGCAGGTGACGTTCGAGCAGGCGGCCACATTACCCGTGGCCGGGAGCACCGCCTTGCAGGGGCTGCGCCTCGGCGCCGTTGGGCCCGGCACGTCGGTGCTGGTCAACGGCGCGTCCGGCGGGGTCGGCACGTTCACCGTGCAGCTCGCGAAGGCGCTCGGCGCCGAGGTGACCGGCGTGTGCAGCAGCCGTAACGTCGAACTGGTGCGCTCGCTCGGCGCCGACCACGTGATCGACTACACCCGCGAGGACTTCACCCGGGGCACGCGCCGCTTCGACGTGCTGATCGACATGGTCGGCAACCACCCGATCTCGGCACTGCGCCGGGTTCTCACCCCCCGCGGGATCTTCATCGCCTCCAGCAGCGCGGGCGGGCCTGTGCTCGGTCCCATACCCCGGCTGCTGGCCACGGTCGGGCTGACGCCGTTCGTCCGGCAGCGGCTCCGCGTCCTGACCACCAGGAGCACCAGCGAGGACCTGCGGACCCTCGCCGAGTTCGTCGCAGAAGGCAAGCTGACGCCGACGATCGAACGCACGTATCCGCTCAGCGAGACCGTGGACGCCCTCCGCCTCATGGAGCGGGAGCACGCCCGCGGCAAGATAGTGCTCCGCCCATAGCCGAACGCGTCAACTGGGCCGCCGGAGAACGGAAAATCAAAATTTCCACATCCGCGTCCATGCCGTGAAGTTCGGAATGGCAGAAGGGTTGATCTTGACAGCCACAACGAGATCGTCCAAGGTTTTGCGTGGTGATCCTGTTCGGGAATCACCTCATGCGGTTTCGCGTCAGAAGTGGAGGCTGGCCCGATGAAGAGAGTGAGCTGGCTCATTGCGGTTCTGGCTGGTGCGAGCCTCGTCCTCGTGCTGCAAGGCCCTGCCATGGCCGGCTTTCTTGGAATATCGCAGACGACTGACTACTCCGGCGACGGTGAGCATTGGAGCACCTACCCGGAGACGGAGTCCGGCTACCCCCACGTGATGGTCACCGACTTCTACGCCGACGGTTACGGCGTCAGGTTGCGGGAGAAGAGCGATTCTGGCCTGGTCTATTATCACGACAATACGAGTGGAGCCGGCTCCAGCGACATCTACTCGGTGGGCTCCTATATTGAGCAGATTCAAGCATGTAATCGCGACAAGCTGTCTAACGGCAGCGTTCTGGTGCTCAACTGCGACGTCTGGGTGACGACGAACCCTCAGTAGTCGACCTCGTTTCTCATCGAAAGGGAATCGCTCGCATGCCCGAGATCAAGGAGACCTTGGCCGATGTCCGGCCGATGCCCGATGAGGGCGGGCGTCGGCGTCGGGGCCTGGTCGTGGGGCTCGCCGCTGTCACGCTCGTGGCGGCCGTCGGCGCCGGAGGCGCGCTCTTCCTGGCTCCTTCGCCCTCCACCGCAGGCGTCGGCACCGCCGGTACCGCCACTGTGGTGCAGAGGACTGAGGTGCGGCCGATCGAGGAGGTGTGGCCGCAGGCGGCGCACGAGGTCCCCATGGCGTTGCCGGACGGGCGCCGGATCCGGCCGCGGCTGCTCCTCGACGGCAAGACCCTGCTCGTCACCGCGGAATCGTCGTTCGAGAAGGCCGACGGCCTGTACGCCTACGACCTGGGCGGCGGACGGTTCGCCAAGCTCGCCGACGTCCCCGTTCCCGCCGGTACGAGGCTCTTCGCCGCCGGGTTCGCCACGGACGGCGACCGCATCGTCTGGTGGACGGGCCGCAAGAAGGACGGCAGGGAGATCGCGGACATCTGGTCGGTGCCCGCCTCGGGCGGCGAGCCGGCGATCGTCACCTCGGCCGTGCTGCCCGCCCGATCCGCCGAAGGGCTCATCGCGACGCTCGCTGTCACGCCGGAAGGGGTCGCCTGGTCGGCGGGCGGCGAGGGCGTCTACCGGGTCCCGTTCTCCGGTGGCCGGCCGCAGCCGGTGCCCGGGACGCGCGGCCTGCACATCCTGGCCTGGCCGTGGGCCGGATCTCCCGGCCCGGCCGCCCTCCGGCAGGTGCCGTTCCTGACCCTGCTCAACGTCGACACCGGCGAGCGGCGGGATCGGGTGAGCGTTCAGGACGCCGCCGTGGTGGCGTGCGGGGTGACCCGGTGCCTCAGCCGTCAGGGCCGGTCGTCCTCGGTGGGCCTGCACGCGCGCGACGGGTCCGAGGGCACGGCGCTCACCCTGCCGCCGACGCGCCCGCAGGTGCTGCTCAGGGACCGGTTCGTCACCGCCGACAGCCCGAGCGGGGCCACGCTGCACGACGTCACCACGGCGACCGCGGCCGACCTCGGCTCGTCCGCCGGGACCAGGTACTTCCCCAGCGGGGACGGGCGGATGCTCCTGTTCTCGCGCGGCGAGAAGTTCCTGGTCGTGGATCTCGCGGCGATCGGCTGACCGCCCACAGAGCAGGCCATGGCCGGGGGGCCTGGCCGAAAGTACGAGTCGGTGGTCGGCTTAAGGCGGGCGCGGGTCGGGCCGGTGGCCCGATGAATCGTCACCGCCTCCACCTGCACGATCGTTCCATGACCGAGCTCTCGAATCCGACGCTCTCCCCGATGGCGGCCACCGCGCCGGGTCCGCGTCCGCGCGCCTCTCGCCGGGGTGACGGCCGGCTCGCGGTCGCCGGGCTGATCGCGCTCACCGTCGTCCCGCTGATCGGCGGGGCCGTCCGGCTGACCGAGCTGTTCACCGGCGCGGACGTCACCTCCGCGAACGCACGCTTCTTCGACGCGCCCACGCCTGTGATCCTGCACATCTTCGCCGCCTCCGGCTACGGCGTGCTCGGCGCCTTCCAGTTCGCCCGCGGGTTCCGCCGCCGGCGGCCGGGCTGGCACCGGGTGTCGGGGCGGCTGCTGGTCCCGTTGGGGCTGGTCGTGGCGCTGTCCGGCCTGTGGATGACGCTGTTCTACGCGGTGCCGGCCGTCGACCGCGGCTTCGTCGCGGGGATGCGGGTCGGGTTCAGCTCGGTCATGGCGTTGTCGATCGTTCTCGGGCTGGCGGCGGTGCTGCGGCGGGACATCGCGCGGCACCGGGCGTGGATGATCCGCGCGTACGCGATCGCGATGGGCGCGGGCACGCAGGCGTTCACCCACGTGCCGTGGTTCCTGACGGTCGGCGAGGTCGACGCGACCGGCCGGGCGCTGGCGATGGGGGCCGGCTGGGCGATCAACCTGCTGGTGGCCGAATGGGTCATCCGCCGCGGGGCGCCGCGGGGCCGGTCGCTGACACCGGTACGCCGTCCGTGAACGCGGCGCGGCGCCACCGGCCACGCGGCCTATCGTCGAGGACGTGCAGATGATCGACGGTCTGGCCTACGACGAGTCGGGGGCGGGCCCGCCCGTGGTGCTCGTCCACGCGGGCATCGCCGACCGGCGGATGTGGCGGCACCAGGTCGCCGAGCTGTCGGCCCGGCACCGGGTGATCGCCTACGACTGGCGCGGCCACGGCGACTCCGCCGATCCGGCCGAGGAGCTGGTGCACCACGAAGACCTGCTGCGCCTCATGGACGGGCTGGGCGTGGCGCGGGCGGTGCTGGCCGGGTCCTCGATGGGCGGCTCGTACGCGATCGAGGCGGCGCTGGCGGCGCCGCACCGGGTGGCCGGGCTCGTCCTGATCTCCTCCGGTCTGTCAGGGCATGCCTGGCCCGCTGAGATGATCGCGCAGGCGCGGGAACGGGTGCACAGCACGGTCGAGGCCGACCGGCTGGCCGCCTACCGCAGCGGCACGGCGGAGCGCATCGACCCCGCCGACCTCGACGCCTTCGCCACCGCCCACACGTTGTGGCAGGTGGCGGGCCCCGACCGGGGGATCGGCGACCTCGACCCGCAGGTGTGGCAGCAGGCGTTCACGATGATGCGGCGGGTGTTCGAGCGGGCCTGGAGCCGTCCGCCGGTGCCCGAGCGGCACCTGGCGGCCGCGCGGCGGCTGTCCGAGGTCGCCGTCCCCACCATGGTCGTCAACGGGCTCGCCGACGTGCCCGCCATCCAGGCCGTGTCGGACGTCCTGACCCAGGAGATCCCCGGCGCCCGGCGGCTCGACCTGCCAGCGACCGGGCATCTGCCGCCGCTGGAACGTCCTGACCAGGTCAACGCCGCGATCCGCGACTTCCTGCGCGAGCTCGACTGGTAAGCCCCGAAAAATCGTGTAAAAGACGGAGTTACGCGGCTTTTCGTGGTGACTTGATGACATGGGCCTCGAACCGATGAAGGGACGAGGGGACCCATGCGTAAGCCATCACGTTCGGCACGACGTTTCGCGTTCGCCCTGATCGCCGGGGCCGCACTGCTCAGCACGGGCGGCGCGGCGTTCGCCGGCCCCGATCCGGCCGACCCGGCCGCGCTGGAACTGCGGGTCGTCGTCGACGACTGCCCGGCCAAGACCGTCGAGCCATGACCGAGCCGGAACTCATGGAAAAGGCCCTGTTCGAGGTCAAACGGGTGATCGTGGGCCAGGACCACCTGGTCGAACGGCTGCTCGTGGCGGTGCTCGCCAAGGGGCACTGCCTGCTCGAAGGGGTGCCCGGCATAGCCAAGACCCTGGCCGCCGAGACGCTGGCCACGGTGGTGGGCGGCACGTTCGCCCGCATCCAGTTCACGCCCGACCTGGTGCCGTCCGACATCGTCGGCACCAGGATCTACCGGCCGTCCACCGAGACGTTCGACATCGAGCTCGGCCCGGTCATGGCCAACCTGCTGCTCGCCGACGAGATCAACCGGGCGCCCGCCAAGGTGCAGTCGGCGCTGCTGGAGATCATGGCCGAGCACCAGGTCAGCATCGGCGGGGTCACCCACCAGGTGCCGCGGCCGTTCCTGGTGCTGGCCACGCAGAACCCGATCGAGTCCGAAGGCGTCTACCACCTGCCCGAGGCCCAGCGGGACAGGTTCCTGATGAAGATCGACGTGGACTATCCGAGCGAGTCTGAGGAACTGGCGATCGTCTACCGGATGAGCGTCGACCCGCCGGTCGCGCAGACCGTGCTCGGCCCCGACCAGCTCATCGCGTTGCAGCGGCGGGCCGAGGAGGTGTTCGTGCACCACGCGGTGGCCGAGTATGCCGTCCGCCTGGTCTACGCCACCCGCGCGCCCGAGCGTTACGGCGTGGCCGAGCTGGGCCGGCTGCTGGCCTTCGGCGCCAGCCCGCGCGCCACGCTCGGCCTGCTGGCGGCCGGACGGGCGCTGGCGCTCCTGCGCGGCCGGGACTACGCGCTGCCCGAGGACGTCCGGGACGTGGCCCACGACGTGATCGCGCACCGGCTGGTGCTCTCCTTCGACGCGCTGGCCGAGGGGGTGGCCGCGCGCGGGCTGGTGGACCGGGTCGTGGCCGCGGTGCCGCTGCCGGTCATCGCCCCGCAGCAGACCGGGTACCACCACCAGGAAGCCGTGGCATGACGTCGTACCTGATCTCCGAGCCCGCCCTGCGCAGGCTGGAGCTGACGATCACGCGGCGGCTGGACGGCCTGCTCCAGGGCGAGCACCTGGGGCTGCTGCCCGGACCGGGCAGCGAGCTCGCGGAGGCGCGGGCCTACCAGCCGGGGGACGACGTGCGGCGGATGGACTGGAACGTCACCGCCCGCACCAACGAACCCCACGTGCGCGACCTCGTCGCCGACCGGGAGCTGGAGATCTGGGCGCTGCTCGACGCGAGCGCCAGCATGGACTTCGGCACCGCGGCGATGGAGAAGCGGGAACTGGCGTTGTCCGCGCTGGCCGCGGTCGGCTTCCTGACCCAGCGCACCGGCAACAGGATCGGCGCGCACCTGCTGCACGGCGGCGGGGTCACCGTCCTGCCGGCCCGCACCGGGCGGCCGCACCTGATGGCGCTGCTGCGGGCGGCGTTCGCGCTGCCACGCACGCCGCCGGGCGTGGCCGAGCCGCCGCTGGGCGCGGCGGCCGACCGGCTGGGGCGGGTGGTGCGGCGCCGCGGGCTCGTCCTGGTGGTGTCGGACTTCCTGGACGCCCCGCCGACCTGGGAGCCGCCGTTGCGCCGGCTGAGCGCGCGGCACCAGGTGCTGGCCGTCGAGGTGCTCGACCCGCGCGAGCTGACCCTGCCGGACGTGGGCGTGCTCACGCTGATCGACCCCGAGACGGGACGTCGGCGCGAGGTGCCCACCGGCAGCGCCCGGCTGCGCCGCAGGTACGCCGAGGCGGCCGCCGGGCAGCGAGCCGAGATCGAGGCCGGGCTGCGCCGCGCCGGAGCCGCCCACCTGCGGCTGCGCACGGACGGCGACTGGGTGCGCGACCTGGTCCGGCACGTCATGAGGCAACGCCGACTGGCCCGGCTCAACGTCGCCCCGGCCATGGGCGACCCGCCACCGGGCAGCCCGGCGGACGGGGGTGATGCCGCGTGACGCTGCTCTCGCCCCTGTGGTTGCTGCTGCTCGTCCCCGTCGCACTGCTCGCCGTCGCGTACGTGCTGATGGCCCGGCGGCGCAGCGCGTACGCGGTCAGGTTCACCAACCTCGATCTGCTCGACCAGGTCGCGCCCAAGCGGCCCGGCTGGCGCAGGCACGTCTCGGCGGGCGCGCTGCTCGGCATGTTCGCGCTGCTGGTGGTCGGGTTCGCGCGGCCCACGGCCGAGGTGCAGGTGCCCAGGGAACGGGCGACGATCATGGTGGCGTTCGACGTGTCGGCGTCCATGGAGGCCACCGACGTCACGCCCGACCGGTTCACCGCGGCCAGGCAGGCCGCCACCGCGTTCGTCCGCGGGCTGCCCGAGCGGTTCAACCTGGGCCTGGTGACGTTCGCCGGGCAGGCGTCCGTCGCCGTGCCGCCCACCACGGACCGCCGGACGGTGCTGAACGCGCTCGACCGGCTCACCACCGCGTCGGGCACGGCGATCGGGGACGCGGTCTACTCCTCACTGGCGGCCATCGCCGCGCTCGACACCGAGGCGGAGGCCCCGCCCGCGCACATCGTGCTGCTGTCGGACGGCTCCAACACCACCGGCCGCACGGTGAGCGAGGCCGCCACGGCCGCCGCGACGCGCGGTGTCCCCGTCACCACCATCGCCTACGGCACGCAGGAGGGGAGCATCGAGATCCAGGGCAGACAGGTCCAGGTCCCGGTGGACGGGCCGTCGCTGCAGGGCCTGGCCAGGACGGCGGGCGGCGGCTTCTACGAGGCGGCCAGCGGGGACGAGCTGCAGGCGGTCTACGACGACATCGGCACCTCGGTCGGATACCGGACGGAACGGCAGGAGGTATGGCAGTGGTTCGTGGCGGCTGGACTGGTCTTCGCGCTGATCGCGGCGGTGACCTCGATGGTGTGGTTCTCGAGGCTGCCATGAACGGCCTCGGCCGCCCCAGCGGGCCCGCGTTCGTCACCCCGCCACTCGGAAGCCCACCGCCTCCCGGAAGCCCACCGTCTCCCGGAAGCCCACCGTCTCCCGGAAACTCGCGGCCTCCCGGAAGCCCACCGCCTCTCGGATACTCGCCGTCTCCCGGAAGTTCGCAGCCACCCCGAGACCGGCCGCCGCTCGCGGCCCCGCAAGCGTCGTCCCCGACGCGCCCCAAGGCCGGGCCGACCGGCCGGATGCTGGTCGGCGCGGTGCTCGTCGCGGCGCTGAGCGGCGCCGTCGCGGGCGCGGCGGCCGGCGCGGCCGGGGCAGGGCTCGTCGGCGCGGCCGAGCCCGCCCC
>NZ_JABCPZ010000559.1 GCF_013283785.1 Nonomuraea antri | reverse complement strand
GTCATCTCGGACTCCTCCTCCTAGGTGGTGAGTCGGGCGTTGAGCCGGTCCGCGACCAGGCGGGCCTCCGCGTGGCCGATCTCGGTGAGGATCGTCAGCGCCGCACGCCAGGCACGCGCGGCCTCGCCGGACGCGCCCGCCGTGTCATGGGCGTCACCGAGGTGGGTGAATGTGGTGGCCAGGTTGTAGCGGTCGCCGACCCGGGTGTACAGGTCGAGCGCCCGCAGGTAGCAGGTCACGGCCTGCCGGTGGTCCCCGAGATGGTGGTGGGCGTAGCCGAGGCTGTCCCAGGTCTGGGCCTGGCCGCCGGCGTCGCCGAGCGATTCGTACAGGGTGAGCGCCTCCTCGCAGCACGCCAGGCCCTCGGCGTGGGCACCGACGCGGGCGTGGAACCAGCCGACCGCGTTGAGCGCGTCGGCCAGCCCGGCCTGGTGCCCCGCCGCCCGGTACAGCTCCAGCGCCCGGCGGGCGTGGTCGAGCGCTTCCCTGTCGCGGCCCTGCGCCTCCAGCACGGCGGCCAGGTTGCGGTGCGCGTACGCCTGCCCGGCCGTGTCGCCGAGCCGGGCGAACAGGTCGAGCGCCGCGCGCAGGTGACGGTGCGCGTCGTCGTGCCGGTCGAGCCTGGCGTACGCGCGGGCGACGCCGCGATGGGAGAGCGCCTGCCCGGCCAGGTCGCCGATCTTGACCGCGCACGACAGGGCGGTGAGCTGGCCGGCGGCCAGGTCGTGCCAGTGGCCGCGCCGGTCGAGATAGGTGGACGCGGCCCAGGCGAGCTGCCACGCGCACGACTCGAACCCGTCGGAGGCGGCCAGCTCGATCGCGGCCAGGATCGCCGGGTGCTCGGCGGCGAACCAGGCCACCGCCTGCTCCTCCCCCGCGATCGGCGCGGGCGTGACCCGGGGCTGGGACGGCGCGAGCACGGGCGGGTCGCGCAGCGGGTTGATCAGCCGGTCGGCCTGGAAGGCGGTACGCAGGTAGTGGTCGAGCAACCGGGCCACAGCGGCCCGGCCGTCACCCGCGCCACCCCGGCCGTCACTCGCGCCGTCGCGGCAGTTCAGCCGGCGGGCGCGGACGCCGTCCGGGATGCGGCCGTCGAGATCGAGGTTGGCGAGCACGATGGCGCCGGGTCGCGCCGTCGGGGACGGATCGGCCCCCGCG
>NZ_JABCPZ010000558.1 GCF_013283785.1 Nonomuraea antri | reverse complement strand
TAAGAGACAGGCTTGTGCGGTCGGTGCGTGGGCTGGTGGAGGACGGGAGTGGGCCGCCGGCAGGAGACCGGGGTGAGCCGGCGGGAGGCCGGGGCGCGTCGGCAGGAGACCGAGGTGAGCTGGCGGGAGAGGGGGCTGGGCCGCCGCGGATGTCGGTGCGGGAGAGCACGATGGCGCCGATCAGTGCGGCCAGCAGCAGGACGGAGAGCGCTTCGAAAGGCAGGACCCAGGTGGCGAAGATGCTGGTGCCCAGTTCCTTGGCCGCGCCGTGTCCGGGTTGGAGCGGCGTGTAGGCGGTACGGAAGCCGTCGATCACCACGGTGACCAGGAGAGCCGCCGTCGCCACCGCCACCACCGCGGCCACGGTACGGTTGCCGCTGTCGAGATCGGCGGAGCGGCCGATCGGCGCACGGGTGAGCATGATGCCGAACAGCATCAGCACCACCACCGCGCCCACGTAGATCAGCACCTGGACCCACGCCACGAACTCGGCGGTCAGCACCAGGTAGCAGCCCGCGAGCGCGCCGAAGGTGACCACGAGCCACAGGGCGGCATGGACGAGTTGTTTGGTCGTGACAACGAGCAGCGCCGATCCAACCGCTACCGCTCCCAGCAGCAAGAAGACGATCTCTTGCCCGGTGGGTGAAAGGTAGGAGGGCACCGCCTCGGTCACGAATCCTCCTCGGACTCCCTCGTCTCGTCAGGACCGAGCCGTCCGGGCGGGCGGATGGACCGGGGGTCGGCCATCCTGCGCCTGCGGGGGCTCGGGCCAGAAGTCTGCTCCTCCGGCCCGGGCTCCGGTTGCGGTTCGGTCGAGGCTGTGGACAACTCTTGGGCTTGTGGCTCGCCTGTGGATGAAGCCGGTCGCTCAGCGGATTGCTCGGGCGATCGCTCGGCGGGTGGTTCGGCGGGAGATTCGGCGGTTTGCGGGGTCGACGGCTCAGCGTTTGTGACGTCGGCTTCCGCGCCGGTGTCGCGCGTGCTGGTGTCCCCCGCGCCGGTGTCTCCCGCGCTCGTGTCCCTCGCGCTGGTGTCCCGAGTGCCGGTGTCCCGCGCGCCAGCGTTTTCCGTGCCCGTGTCGCTTGGGTCCTCAGGCGTCTTCGCGTTCTCGGGGGTTTCCGCGTTCTCGGCGTTTCCTGCGCGGTCGTCCGCGGTCTGAGGC
>NZ_JABCPZ010000557.1 GCF_013283785.1 Nonomuraea antri | reverse complement strand
TACAGAGGTTGAAAGACTGAGGTATCACCTCGCGGTTGCGTGCTCTCGGCGGGGTTCGGGAGTATGCCGGTGGGATGCGTTATCCGGATGGTGGTGGTCTGACCCCGGCGGCGCGCGCCAAGCGTGAACAGGTCCGCTTGGAGGCTGCTGGGCTGTTCGCCGCGGGCATGTCGCCGCCTCAGGTGGCCAAGCGTCTGCGGGTCTCGCGCAAGTCGGCCTATGTCTGGCACCAGGCCTGGCGCACGGCAGGAGCCGAGGCGCTGGTGTCGAAGGGGCCGGGCGGCCAGCACTGCCGGCTGAACGCCGCGCAGGTGGAGCGGTTGGAGGCCGCCTTGGACGCCGGGCCAGCCGTGTGGGGGTGGACCCAGGACCAGCGGTGGACCCTGGCGCGGGTCACCGTCCTGGTCGGCAGGTTGTTCCACATCTCCTACACCCCACGCGGGATCTCCTACCTGCTGCATCGGCTGGGCTGGAGCCCACAAGTCCCCCAGCGCCGCGCCCACGAGCGCGACGAAGAGGCGATCGCCACCTGGGCAAAGGACACCTGGCCGCTGGCGGAACCACGGCGCGGGATCAGGACGCGTGGATCTGCTTCGCCGACGAAGCAGGACAATCGCTGAGGCCGCCCAAGGCCCGTACCTGGTCCCGCCGTGGATACACCCCCACCGTCACCGTCTCGGGCAAGGGCTCCGGGCGCGTCAACCTGGCCGGGCTGATCTGCCTCAAGCCGGGGCAACGGACCCGCCTGATCTACCGCATGTTGATCTACCGGCGTCGCAAGAACGAACGCAAAGGGTTCGGTGAGAGCGACTACGCCCGCTTGCTGGACGCCGCCCACCAGCAGCTCGGCGGGCCGATCGTGCTGATTTGGGACAACGTCAACACCCACGTCGATGCCCTGATGCGCAGCCTGATCGACACGCGCCCGTGGCTGACAGTGTTCTACCTGCCGACCTACGCGCCCGAGCTCAACCCCGTGGAGACCGTGTGGTCGCACCTCAAACGCGACCTGGGCAACCTGGCCCCCTGCACGCTCGACGAACTCGCCGCGATCATCCGCAGCCACCTCAAGCAGCTGCAGTATCGCCCTGACCTCTTGGACGCCTTCCTGGCACACACCGGCCTGATCACAAACCCGAGATCGACATGACACCCCAAACTTTCAGTCTCTGTA
>NZ_JABCPZ010000556.1 GCF_013283785.1 Nonomuraea antri | reverse complement strand
CTGGCTGCCAGAGTCCCCACCACCCGCCCAACTGGTCGACGATCTCCATTGATAGCGACCGATACCCCTGCTGGACGGCGGAGAGCAAGACGATGAGACGCAACGGGTGGGTGGTGGAACGCGCTGGAGCAATGGCACACATTGGGGTGACGGGGGATGTGGTGGGCGAGGGGCCGTGACGAGGTGAGGATCATGACGAGGTGAGGATCGTGACGAGGTGAGGATCGTGACGAGGTGAACGCCATGACAAGGCGAGGATCGCGATGGGTGAGAACTGACGAAGCGAGACTGGCAGGGAGAGCTGACGGAATTGGGACCGCGATGATTGACGCTGGGTGGCGAGGAGAGGCGGGGTTCAACGCGATGACTAATGGCGGGCATGGCGGAAATTGCGGAGAGAACCTGATGAGGTGATCAGGGCGGGAGGCAAGGAGAAGGGGCGGTCGGCATGGGTGGTGGCGAGGACATGGAAAGCGATGTGATCGTGAGTGAGTTCGAGCGGCATTTGCGGCTCGAACGCGACCTCTCTCCGCACACCGTGCGGGCCTACCTGTCCGACGTGCGAGGGCTTCTTGAGCACGTGAACGGCGAGCTCGAAGCCCTGAGTATCCAAGCGTTGCGGGCGTGGCTGGCCGAGCAGCATGGGGCAGGGAAAGCCCGGGCCACGCTGGCCCGACGCACTGCCTGCGCCCGGACGTTCACCGCCTACTGCCACCAGCGCGGCTGGCTGGCTGAGGATCCGGGGCTGCTGTTGGGAAGCGCCAAAGCGGGACGGTCGCTGCCCGTAGTCCTCGAACAGGAACAAGTTGAGGCCGTCCTGGACGTCCCCCTGACGGGTGAGCCCAAGGAACTCCGGGATGTCGCGGTCTTGGAGCTGCTGTATGCCACCGGGGTGCGGGTGAGTGAGTTGTGCTCGCTGGATGTCGACGATGTGGATCGGGATCGTCGGGTGGTCAGGGTAATGGGCAAGGGCCGTAAGGAGCGATCGGTGCCGTTCGGGGTGCCTGCGTTGCGGGCGCTCGATCGATGGTGCGTCAACGGGCGGCCCCTGTGGGTGCGGGCTGGGTCCGGGCCGGCGTTGTTTCTCGGGGTGCGGGGCGGGCGCATCGACGCGGGGACGGTACGGCGGATTGTTCACGCTCGCTTGGCGCAGGTCGAGGGCGCGCCGGATATGGGGC
>NZ_JABCPZ010000555.1 GCF_013283785.1 Nonomuraea antri | reverse complement strand
CCCGTGCTTTCGCCCGTGCCGTAGTCGCCGGTGAGCGCTCCGCCCAGGTCGTGCCCCGCGCCGAACGGACCGCTCCCGTAGGCGTCGCCGTACCCGTCCTGCGGCGCGCCCGCCCCTTCGGGAGAAACGCCCGCTCCTTCACGAGAGGCACCCAGAGCGC
Organism: Nonomuraea antri; assembly: GCF_013283785.1. Classification (GTDB taxonomy): domain Bacteria; phylum Actinomycetota; class Actinomycetes; order Streptosporangiales; family Streptosporangiaceae; genus Nonomuraea; species Nonomuraea antri. Next base: position 1,034 of record NZ_JABCPZ010000555.1, on the reverse strand, counting down.
CTGCCTCGCCAGAAGAAGCGCCCGCCCCTTCACGTGAGGCGCCCGGGATGCCCACCTCGCCAGGGGAGACGCCCGCCCCTCCGTGAGCGGTGCCGGTTCCTTCACCAGTGACGTCCGCCCCTTCATGTGAGGCACCCGGAACGCCCACCTCGCCAAGGGAGACGCCCACCTCTCCGTGAGCGGTGCCGGTTCCTTCACCAGAGGCGCTCGTCCCTCCGGAGGCGGCCATCCCGAGAGACCCGCCGGGGTAGGAGGCCGGGGTGAGGCCGGGGGCCATGGCGCGCATGCGGTCGACCGCGCCCGGCAGGGCGAACTGCGCGCCGCCGAGCCCCTCGACGAAGTACCCCCGGCGGCATCGCCCGCCCTCCTCGTACGCCCGCAAAACCTGATAAATGGGCGTAAATCCCCCAGGAAGCCGCTCGGACGTCACCGAGCCCCGCGTCACCACCCCATGTCGCTCCAGCAGCACCTCGGCCTGCGCGTTGGCCCGTTGCGTGGCGTCGTCGACCGGCCCGGGCAGCAACCACCACCGCCCCGCCACAGTCGGCGGCCCGCTCCTGGTCGGCAGCACCGCCCGGCGGCGACGGGTGGTGGCGGGCCGGTGCGCGGGACGTCCGGTGCCGAGCGTGGCGCGCAGCGGCGCGAGCGTGTCACCCGACACGCGCCCCGACCACACCAGATCCCACAGCGCGGTGACCATCGTGGCGTCGTCGAGCGTGCCGAGCTGGTCGGAGATGCCGCGGAAGAACAGCGCGCCACCACCGGACAGCAGGTCGAGCACGCCTTCGTGCACCGGGGTCATCGTGATCTCGGCGGGATCGGGCAGCAGCAGCGGCGCGGTGTCGGCGAAATACAGCGACACCCAGCCGTCGCCGCCGGGCAGCGAACCCTGGCCCACCCACATCACCTCGCCCGACGAGGTCAGCTCGTCGAGCAGCGCCGGTTGGTAGCCGGGCACCCGCGACGGCAGCACCAGCGTCTCCAGCGCGGACGCGGGCACCGCCGCCCCCTGCAGTTGCTCGATGGACCGGACG
>NZ_JABCPZ010000554.1 GCF_013283785.1 Nonomuraea antri | reverse complement strand
GCGTAGGCGGCGACGTCCTGTGCGAGCTCGATCTGCGCCCCGGCCACGACGGCGTCGCCGCCTACGCCGCGTTCCACGACGACGAGCACGGCACCGGCACCCACCACCTGTTCGTGGCCGGTTCGCCCCCTCCGGGAACCGTCCACGACCTCGCCGAGGTCACGCTGCTGAGCGGCCTGTGCCTGTTCTCCGCCCCGAGCGCCCGCCTGGTCACCAGGGACGGTGCCGGCCGGCTCGTGAAGGTCCCGATCGCGCACGCCCGTACCCGGCATTTCACCGGCCCGGTCACGGACCTCGACCTCGAACGGGACCTGACGCTGCAGGAACGGGAGGGCGCGTTGCGCCTGGCCGCCGTGAGCACGGCGATCGCCGCCCGGATCCCGAGGGAGGTGCCGGTCACGCAGCTCATCGACGTCCCCTGCGCCGCCACGATGCTGAACCTGCTGGAACTGACCTGGTCCGGCCACTTGCCGCCCGAGCTGCTCCACCGCTGGTGCGAGGAGGTCACCACCCGCCACGCCCAGGTCACCACCCTCCTGTCCCAGCACCTGACCCCCACGCCGACCACCGACCCACCTCGCGAACCGACCACCGACACCCACGCACACCACAACCGAAGCACGGACGCCCACCCACCCACCGAAGTCCACCGACTTCACGCACCGAACACCCGAGCCCACCAACCGCACAAACCGGGCGGCCCCAACGTGCGTGTCGAGATCCGCACGGAACTCTCCCCGATCGCCGACCACCTCGTCCAAGCCCTTTCCACCGGCCACGTCCCGGCGTTCGACACGCTGCTCGCCCTGGCCGCCGCCCAGAGCCCCCTCTGGGAACACCTCATCAAGATCGCCCAACCGGAGACCCCGGCCGACCTGGCCAACCTCAGCTACGCCGCCGCCGAACTGACCGCCGCCCACGGAACCCAGCGCCTGGTCGTCATGATCGACAACCCCGCCGAACGCAAGACCCTGCGCCAAGCCCACGGCTACGCCGCAGCACTCGCCCAGGGACCGTCGCTGGGCCCGCTACTCGGCCTGTACCCGCTGGAACGCGTCTGGGTCCGTGACCGCGACGGCCACCTCCACCACAACCTCTACGCCCACGACCCCGGCCACCACGCCACCACGCCCGGCGGCCACCCCATCAACCTGATCACCCTCGCCGAGACCGCCTACGTCCGGCACACCCCAGAAC
>NZ_JABCPZ010000553.1 GCF_013283785.1 Nonomuraea antri | reverse complement strand
TCGTCAGCGGCACGTCGATCGCGGCGGTGGCCGGCACGGTCAGCTCCACGTCGAGCGTGACGGTCTGCTTCTCGGTCGCCCCCCGTTCGGTGCACGTGTACGTGAGCGCGGTCGGCTCCGGGGCGCCGTAGGACAGGAGCAGGGCGGCGGTGGAGATGGCCAGGCGGACGCGCACGACGTCTCCCTCTCGCGACGAATGGGGCGCAAGAGGGGACGGCGGACACCCGCGTCAGGTTGACAAAGCTGTCCACATCCGGACAAGCCGCAGCTCAGCCCGGCTCGTCCGCCGTGAGGTAACGCTGGATGGACGGCCCGACCCAGGCCACCAGTTCGTCCTTGGACATCTCCGCCGCGGGCGGGAACGCCAGGATGTACCGGGCCAGCGCGACCCCGAGCAGCTGGGCGGCCACCAGCGCCGCGCGGGCCGGCGCCTGGATCGGGTCGCCGGTGAGCTTGACGATCGTCGGCCCCACCTGGCCGGCGAAGATGGCGCGCATCCGCTCGGCGGCCGCCTCGTTCGTGACGCCGGTGCGCAGTAGTACGCGCAGGCCGTCGTCCTCTTCCCAGCGGTCCAGGAAGTGCCTGACCAGGGCGGGGCCCGCCTGGTCCGCGGGCAGGTCGGGCAGCCGCAGGTCGAACTCGGCGGCGGCGGCGAACAGCTTCTCCTTGTTGCCGAAGTACCGCATCACCATGGCCGGGTCGATGCCGGCGTCGGTGGCGATGGCCCGGATCGTGGCCCGTTCGTAGCCGTCGGCGGCGAAGCGCTCCCTGGCGGCGGCCAGGATGAGCGCCTTGGTCTCGACGGAGGTTCTCCTCACCTCAACAAGTGTAGGCCAACATGCGTTGACTCGTGCTGGGCCGATCATCGGCACAAGATCCGTCCTGTACGGTTTCTTCCTGACATTTCTGTTACGGGGGAGTCAGTAGTGACGAAGCTCAGCCGCCGGACCCTGCTCGCCGCCGGCGCCACCGCCGTGCCCGCCGCCGCGCTGGCCTCGCTGCCCGCACTGCCTGCCGCGGGCGCCGCCGACCCGGTCGCGATCGGAACCGTCCCGGCGCAGCTGGCCAAGCTGGACAGCATGCTGAAGGCGTTCATCACGTCCAGGTCGGTCAGCTGCGCGCAGCTCGCCGTCTCCAGGAACGGCAAGATCCTGATGGCCCGCGGCTACGGGACGTACCGGTACAACTCCGCGCCCACGCCCAGCC
>NZ_JABCPZ010000552.1 GCF_013283785.1 Nonomuraea antri | reverse complement strand
GGGGGCGGCTTCGGGTACGGCACGGAGCTGGCGATGCCGTCGCTGCCGTCCAGCATCGTCGTGCACGAATCGGAGGGGCTGCGGCGGCTGGTGCGGCTGGAGGCGCACAACGAGATCGTCCTCGCGCTCGCCGACGGCGCCCCCGTGGCGATGGCGCCCGACCAGATCTGCATGGTCTCGGCGGCGGACGGCGTGGTGGTGGACGTGGACAAGGCGAGTCCCGGCATGGACGTGGAGGTCATGGTGGTCAAGGCGGCGCCGGTCTGGCACTCGGAACGCGGCCTGGCCCTGGGCGGCACCCGCGCGTTCGGGTTCCCCCTGTGAACGGCGGGAGGAGCCGGAGATGAGCGGAGTGCGCGCGCCCGGCTGGGAGGCGCCGGTCACGGTGGCCGAGCTGGTGAACGCCGGCCCGCTGGCCGGGGCCAGGATGTACGGCACCGGCGAGAACCCGGTGCACCAGGTGCGGATCGTGGACGAGCTGTCGGTGTTCGGCGCGGTGGCCCCGCACACGGCGGTCGTCCTGATCGGGGCGGCGGCCGGCGGCGGGTGGGCGGTGGAGATGGCCATGCGGCGGGCCTGGGAACAGGCCGCGGCCTGCGTCATCGCGCCGTCGGGCGGGCTCAGCGCGGGCTCAGGCGAGGTGCTGGCCGAGCGGCTCGGCGTCACGTTGATCTTCGTGGACGAGGATCCGCTGGTCACGGCGGTGCGGGTGGCGTCGGCGGCCTCCCGTCCCGACGCGGCGCGCACCCAGCTGGTGGCCAGGTGCGCGACCCGGCTGGCGGAGGCGGCCGCGTCGGCCCGCCGGGTGCTCGGCGTGCTGAACGCCGAACTGCCTGGCACGTCGGTGGCCTTCCTCGACCGCTACGGCGGCCACCTGGCCGGACGGCGGGCCACCGGGTCAGCCACTGGGCCGGCCGCTGGGCGGGTGGTGGCCGAGGTGCCGGTGCCCGACCAGGAGGGCGGCGTGCTCGGGACGCTGGTCGCCGGCGGTCCCGCGCGCTCGCCCGGCTGGCCGGCGGTGGTGCGTACCGTGCTGGAGCTGGCGGCGGCCCCGCTGGCCGCGTGGACCGCCACGGAACGGCTGCGCGCCGCCCACGACTTCGCCCTGCAGGCCGCACTCGCCGAACGCCTGCTCACCGAACACGAACAGGAGCAGGGAGAAACACAGGAGCCGGGAGAGACGCGGGAGGCGGCGGTCGCGCTGGGG
>NZ_JABCPZ010000551.1 GCF_013283785.1 Nonomuraea antri | reverse complement strand
GGGCACGGCGGATCGCCGCGCGCCCACACGCCCTGCTCGCGGCCGGGGTCCTGCTGATGGTGCTGGCGGTGGCCGAGTCGCTGGTGCTGGCCACCGACACGCCGCTGGCCCGGCTGGGCAGGACGGCGCTCGCGCCGGTGAGCGGGCCGGCCGGGCCCGGCCTGGCCGCCTCCGACGGCCGGCTGTACTTCCTGATCCTGCCCCTGGTCGGGCTGGCCACGACGGCGCCGGTGGCGTTGCTGCGCGGGCAGCGGGTGGCGGCGGGCGTGGTGGTGTTCGCGGCCTGCGCGCTGTCGCTGGCCGCCTTCCACACGCTGACCGTGGCCGGCGCGGCCGCGCAGCTCATCGTCTGCTACCGGCTCGGGCGCGGCGGTGCGCAGCGGCTGGCGCTGGCGCTGGCGGTGCCGTACCTGGTGCCCGCGCTCGCGTTCGGCGCGGCAGAACCGGGCGGCGGCGGGCCCTGGTCCGCCGTCGCGCCCCCCGCACCCGGCACACCTCCAGGGATGGCGCCCGAGCCGGCGCCGTCGAACGGCTCCGGGATCCGGGTGCTGGTCCTGCTGCTGGCCGCCGCCGCACCGGCGGCCGCGCTGGCCGGGACCGCGCGGCGGGCCCGCGGCGAGGCAATGGCCAGCAGCGCCGAACGGCAGGTCATCGCCGACAGCCTGCTGGAGCACACGGCGCGCGGCGAGCGCGCGCGCATCGCCCGCGAGCTGCACGACGTCGTCGCACACCACATCTCCATGGTCGCCGTGCAGGCCGAGACGGCCAGGCTCACCACGAAGGGCATGCCGGCGGCCGGCGCCGAGCGGCTGTCGGCCATCGGCGACACCGCCAGGGCCGCGCTGACCGAGATGCGGCGGCTGCTCGGCGTGCTGCGCGAGGACACCGGCCAGGACACCGCGGCCCGCCGGCCGCAGCCCGGGCTGCGCCTGGACGAGCTGAACGACCTGCTCGACGAGTCACGCGAGGCCGCGGGCACCGCCACGCGGCTGATCCTGCACGGCAGGCCGGTGACGCTGGACCCGGGGGTCGAGCTCGCGGCGTACCGCATCATCCAGGAGGCGCTGACCAACGCGCGCAGGCACGCGCCGGGCGCGGCGGTGGACGTGGAACTACGCTACGGCCACGAGTCCCTGCGCGTCCGCGTCCGCGACAACGGGCCAGGGCCCGGGCGGCCGCAGCGGCCGGAGGGCGGGAACGGAGAGGGGCACGG
>NZ_JABCPZ010000550.1 GCF_013283785.1 Nonomuraea antri | reverse complement strand
CCCCATCCCCGCCTTCGCCCTCGCCTGGTATCACCGCACCGGAACCGTCGGGATCGCCCTCTCCCAGCCCGGCCACCCGCTCCAGGGTCGCGTTCGTCGCGCCCGTCAGCGCCGTCTGGATCTGGGCGATGGTCCGGCCGGCGGCCTGCATCCGCTTGACGGCCACCAGTTGCAGCAGGTGGCGTCGGCCGTACTGGGCGACCCGGCCCCGCCTGGTCAGCGGCGGATCCACCAGGCCGATGGTGGTGTACCACCTGATCAAGCGCTCACCGGGCACTTCACGGACGCGGCCGTTCACCGGCTGGGCGTGGTCGCCCAGCGCTCGGGCCGCGTGCTCGGCCAGCTCGCCGATGGTCCAGGTGTCGCTCATGCCTCCACAATGACACTGTCATTGTTACAGTGTCAATAACGGCAAGATCGGAAGAATACGGGAGCGGGATTCGTTCCATAAAGGGAGAAACTGCGACGAATGTGGAGGAAACGGATGGCTACGATCACTGGACCCCTCTCGAACGACGCCAAGAAGACCGTCGGCGAAGCGTTGCAGGGCGCCCTGGTGGATCTGATCGATCTTTCGCTGGTGGCCAAACAGGCGCACTGGAATCTCGTCGGCGCGCATTTCCGTCCGATCCATCTCCAGCTCGACGAGCTGACCGACCTCGCGCGCGCCCACATGGACACCATCGCCGAGCGCGCCGTGGCACTCGGCGTGAACCCGGACGGACGCTCCGCCACCGTCGCCAAGGCCACGCAGGTCCAGCAGCCGGAGCGCGGCTGGATCGAGGACGGCAAGGTGATCGCGCTGATCACCGACATCCTGAGCGGCATGAGCAAGCGCATGTACGAGCGCATCCAGGCCACCGAGGAGCCCGACCCGGTCAGCCAGGACCTGCTCATCGCGGTCGCCCAGGACGTCGACAAGCAGCACTGGATGTTCCAGGCCCAGCGCTGACCCACCGGATCCGCGGGCCGGGTCCCCTCCGGCGGCCCGCGGGTCCTGCTCCGGCCGGCGTCGTCCTGATCCGGGACGTCGTCCTGATCCGTCCGACGGCGCCCTGACCCGGCCGGCGCCGGGGCCGGTGCCGGGCCGTAAGCGGCACGTAAGAGGTGATCATCTCTTACCGATCTAGCGTGCGGGGACATGAGCACCCGCGCGCAGATCGTCGTGCTGGCCAAGCGCCCCGTCCCCGGCCGGGTCAAGACCCGGCTCACCC
>NZ_JABCPZ010000054.1:0-50000 GCF_013283785.1 Nonomuraea antri | reverse complement strand
GTTCAAGTTCCTGTCAAATTGACCGGACTTGCTCGATCTGCGGGAATTAAGCCGCGCCCCGTTTCCGGGGCAACCCCTCTAACTTACCAGCCGCTCGACCGATTTGCGAACCGATCTCCAGACCCGCGAGCCACAAGGGATTACCGACATCTGCGACACAACACACCAAAGTCACCGGAGTGAAGGAGGAGGGTTGCGCCGCACCGCGTCGGCTTCTAAAGATTAGCAGCGCTCCCGACCACTCAGGACGCGTTCGTCAACCTTCAAGGCCACAAAACGATCACGCCCGAACATAGACTCCCCACGTGAGCAGCAACACGCCACCAGTGGCGAAGAAGGTTCCGACCGAGCGCACGCATCACGGCGACACCGTGATCGACGAGTACGCGTGGCTAGCCGACAAGGACGATCCCGACACGATCGCCTACCTGGAGGCGGAGAACGACTTTCTGAAACAGCAGACCGCTCACCTTTCAGAGCTGCAGGAGCAGGTCTTCCAGGAGATCAAGGGCCGCACGCAGGAGACCGACCTGTCCGTGCCCAGCCGCAAGGGCGCCTGGTGGTACTTCTCCCGTACCGAGGAAGGCAAGCAGTACGCGGTCTCCTGCAGAGTCCCCGCCCGCAGTGAACAGCCCCCGGAGATCAGGGCCGGCGAACGCCTCGACGAGGAGCAGGTCATCCTCGACGGCAACGAGCTGGCCGGTGACAGCCCGTTCTTCTCCATGGGCACCAGCTCCGTCACGCCCGACGGCACGATGCTGGCCTACTCCACCGACTTCAAGGGCGACGAGCGTTTCACGCTGAGGTTCAAGGACCTGCGGACCGGTGAGCTGCTCCCCGACGAGATCGAGGGCATCTTCTACGGCGGCGCGTGGTCGGCCGACGGCTCGACGTTCTTCTACACCCGCGTGGACGACGCCTGGCGCCCGTACCAGGTGTACCGCCACACCCTGGGCACCACCGAAGACGTGCTCGTCTACCAGGAGGACGACGAGCGCTACTGGGTCGGCATCGGCCTGACCCGCAGCGAGAAGTACCTCGTGCTGGGCGCGGGCAGCAAGATCACCAGCGAGGTACGGCTGCTCGACGCGCTGAACCCCACCGGCGAGTTCCGGCTCGTCCGCCCCAGGACGACCGGCGTCGAGTACGGCCTGGAGCACGCCGGCGACTTCTTCTACGTCCTGCACAACGAGAACGCCGAGAACTTCGAGCTGGCCACGGCCCCGCTCGACGATCCGGCCGCCTGGACCCCGCTGGTCGCGCACCGCGAGGACACCAGGCTGCTGGAGATCGACGCGTTCGCCGACCACGCGGTGGTCCACTTCCGCCGCGACGGGCTGACCGGGCTGCGCGTGCTGCCGTACCGGATGCGGCCGGAGACCGGCGCGCACGCGGCGACCGAGGCCGAGACGGCGGGCACGGTCTGGCGCGACCGCATCGAGGCGGCGACGGAGAACGCCTACGAGATCGACTTCCCCGAGCCGCTCTACGACGTCGGCCCCGCGGGCAACCCGGAGTTCGACACCAAGCGGCTCAGGCTGGGCTACACCAGCATGGTCACCCCGCCCAGCGTCTACGACTACGACCTGACCGCGCACGAGCTGATCCTGCTGAAGCAGCGTCCGGTGCTGGGCGGCTACGACGCGGGCGACTACGAGCAGTTCCGCGACTGGGCCACCGCCGAAGACGGCACCCGCGTGCCGATCTCACTGGTCAAGCGGAAGGACACGGCCAAGCCCGCGCCGACGCTCCTGTACGGCTACGGCAGCTACGAGTCCTCCATCGACCCGGGTTTCTCCGTGGCCAGGCTCTCGCTGCTCGACCGGGGCTTCATCTTCGCCGTCGCGCATGTCAGGGGCGGTGGCGAGATGGGCAGGCGCTGGTACGAGGACGGCAAGCTGACCAGGAAGCGCAACACGTTCACCGACTTCGTGGCGGCGGCCAGGCATCTCAAGCAGTCCGGCTGGAGCGAGCGCGTCATCGCCAGGGGCGGCTCGGCCGGCGGCCTGCTGATGGGCGCGGTGGCCAACCTGGCGCCGGAGGAGTTCGCCGGCGTGGTGGCCGAGGTGCCCTTCGTGGACGCGCTCAACACCATCCTCGACCCTTCGCTCCCGCTGACCGTGATCGAATGGGACGAGTGGGGCGATCCCCTGCACAACCCTGACGTCTACGCCTACATGAAGAGCTACACGCCCTACGAGAACGTGGAGGACGGCAGGCCGTACCCGCCGATTCTGGCCATCACCAGCCTGAACGACACGCGGGTGCTCTACCACGAGCCGGCCAAGTGGGTCGCCAGGCTGCGTGCCACGGCCGCCGGCGGGCCCTTCCTGCTGAAGACGGAGATGGGCGCGGGTCACGGCGGCCGCAGCGGCCGCTACGACGCCTGGCGCGAAGAGGCGTTCGCGCTTTCCTGGATCATCGAGAGAGGTACGTCATCATGACCTACGAGGCCGACGGCGGCCGCTACGAGCGGCAGCCGTACAACAGGAGTGGCCGCAGCGGGCTGCGGCTGCCGGCCGTCTCGCTGGGTCTGTGGCACAACTTCGGCGACAACCGGCCGATCGAGAACTCCCGCGCGATCCTGCGCCGGGCGTTCGACCTGGGTGTCACGCACTTCGACCTGGCCAACAACTACGGCGTGCCGTACGGCTCCGCGGAGCGGAACTTCGGCCGGATCTTCCACGAGGATTTCACGAAATATCGGGATGAGCTGGTCATCTCCACCAAGGCCGGCTACGACATGTGGCCAGGCCCGTACGGCGAATGGGGTTCGCGCAAGTACCTGCTGGCCAGCCTCGACCAGTCGCTGACCCGCATGGGCCTCGACTACGTCGACATCTTCTACAGCCACCGTCCCGACCCCGACACGCCGCTCGAAGAGACGATGGGCGCGCTGGACCGGGCGGTGCGCTCAGGCAAGGCGCTGTACGCAGGCATCTCCAACTACTCGGCCGAGCAGACCGCCCAGGCGGCCAGGATCATGCGCGAGCTGGGCACCCCGCTGCTCATCCACCAGCCGTCCTACTCCATGATCAACCGGTGGATCGAGGGCGGCCTGCTGGACGTGCTGGAGGAGGCGGGCATGGGCTGCATCGTGTTCTCGCCGCTGGCCCAGGGCCTGCTGACCGACCGCTACCTGAACGGCGTGCCCGCCGATTCGCGCGCGGCGACGAGCAGGTTCCTGAACGAGAGCCAGATCGACGTCGAGCTGGCCCGCGACCTGGACGAGATCGCCAGGGGCCGCGGTCAGACGCTGGCCCAGATGGCCCTGTCGTGGACGCTCAGAGACCCCAGGGTGACCAGCGTGCTGATCGGCGCGAGCAGCGTCAAGCAGCTGGAGGACAACGTGGCGTGCGTGGACGGCCCGGCCTTCACCGAGGACGAGCTGGACGCCATCGACAAGATCACCAGCCGGGCGAAGTGATCACAGGGCCTCGTGCCGCTGCAGATAGGTGAACGAGGCCCACCCCGGCAGCACCGGCAGCCAGAACGTGAGCAGCCGGTACAGCAGCACGGCCGAGGTGGCCACCGTCTTGTCCACCCCGGCCACGGTCAGTCCGAAGATGAGCGCGGTCTCGACCGCGCCCAGGCCGCCCGGTGTGGGCGCGGCCGAGCCGATCGCGTTGGCGGTCATGAAGACCACCGCCACGGCGGTGAAGCTGATGTCGTGGCCGAAGGCCGCCACGCAGGCGTCGAGGCAGGCCACGAACGACAGCGTGATCATCAGGGTCCCCACGGAACCCTCGATCATCTTGCGCGGCGACTGCAGCACGTCCAGCAGCCGTGGCAGCACGTTCGAGAACAGGCTGCGCAGGCGCTTGGTGATCATCCGGCGCAGCGGCGGCACCCCGAGCACCACCACGACCAGCACCGCCACCGACAGCAGCGCCAGCACCAGCCCGCGCGACGGTGTGAACGAGGTCGTCGTGTTCGACCCGGTGATGTAGGCGAACAGCAGCAGCAGCCCGATGTGGAAGACCATCATGACGAGCTGCGAGGCGCCCACGCTGGCCACCGCGAGGCCCGGCCTGATGCCGCGTTTTTGCAGGTATCGGGTGTTGATGGCGACGCCGCCCACCGCCGCGGGCGCGACCAGCTTCACGAACGAGGCGGCGAACTGCACCATGACGGTCCGCCAGAGCGGCAGGTGCTCGGGCACGAACCCGCGCAGCATGAGCGCCGCCGCCACGAAGCTCAGGAACGAGGCCGCCAGCGCCAGGCCGGCCCACGCCCAGTTGGCCGTGGTGACCACCTTCACCACGTCCACCTCGCTGAGCTGGGACAACACGATGTACGCGGCGAACGCGCCGGCGATGATCGTGATCAGCGTGCGCGGCCTGAACCGCTCCAGCCGCACCTCTTCGACCTTGCCCTGCGGCTTGAGCGCGACGATCTGCTCGCGTATTCCCGCCAGCAGGGTCTTGTCCCGGCCGAGCGCCGACCTGGTCTCCCTGGTCAGCGCGATGCGCTGGAGCAGCGGCAGCGCGTTGGCCAGCGCGTCGGGCCCGAGCACGGCCGCCGCGGCGCGTACCGAACGCTCCGGGCCGACCCGCAGTGCCAGGTAGGTGACCAGCTGGGCGACGTCGAGCCAGAGCAGCAGGTCGCCGGCGGCGATCTCGCCGCTGCGCGCGTCCATGAGGATGACCCGGCCGGCCCGGTCGAGGTGGATGCTGTCGCCGGTCAGCCGCCGGTGCGCCAGGCGCTGCATCTGCAGCAGCGCGACCTGTTCCCAGATCTGGGCCAGCAGCTCGTCCGTGACGTCCTTGTCTGGCACCTCGTCGAGCGGGCGGGTCTCGATGTGCTCGTAGGCCAGCAGCGCGGCCTCGGTGCCGATCTCGCTGGTGCCCAGCAGCCGGGGCGTGCTCGCGCCGGCGGCCTGCGCGGCGTAGGCCATGAGCGCTTCGCGCTCCAGCTCGGCGCGCAGCGACCTGATCGCCCTGCGCCTGGTCTCGGAGGTGAGTCTCAGCCGCCGCCACAGCCGGTACGGCAGCCCCGCCACCTGCCTGTCGCGGTCGAGCACGGTGACGTCGAGCCCGCTGCCGTCCTTGAGCCCGATGGCGTAGCGGCGGCTGCCCTGGTGGTCGTCCTCGATCCGCCTGGCCGTGACCGGCGAGAACGACAGCTTGCGCAGCGCCGCCACCACGCTGCTGCCCGGCGGCCTGGTGTTCGGGCTGCCGACGCCGTACAGGGTGGCGTAGCCGAAGGCCATGCCGACCAGCACGGTCACGATGGCGCTCGGCAGGGTGATCTGCCTGCCGGAGAAGTAGGCCAGGATGTACAGGGCGATGGTGGTCCACATGAGCATGCGCCAGGTGGGCCGGCGCGAGATGCGTACCGCGGTGGCGTACGCGATCACCGAGGTGAGCAGCGTGTTCAGCGGCTCGATCGCGCGGCCGCCGGTGAGCAGCTGCTGCAGGTCCTCGACGTTGCCCGCAACGATCCACTGCCCGAGCAGGAACGAGCCGGCCATGCCGACGATGGCCGCGATGAGCCCTTCCGCCACGCGCAGCCCGTCGCGGTGGAAGACGCGTTCGACGGCGAAGGCGGCGGGCACGATGAGCACGGCCGCGCCGCCGAGGAAGGCGGCGATGTTGCTGATCCAGGGGACGAACCGAGTGCCCTGGGTGACGTCCGCCTCCAGGCCGTTGAGTGTCTGCTTGGCCACCAGCGCGAGCAGGACGACGCCGGCGAGCACGGCCAGCGTCGCCATGAATCGCAGCAGGTCGGAGGGGCGGCGCAGGCGCTGGGGCAGCAGCGGTTCGACTACGTAGACGTCGCCGTCCGAGCGTGACTCGGCCACGGTGGGATCCCCTTTCGAGAGGTCCTCCGTGTCATCGCGTTCCCTGATTTCGGCCACTGACAGTGATTCTGCACCTTCCCGGCCGCAGCGTACGATCTTTCGTCTCCAGTGTCCCGAATCGTCACCTCAGTCATCGCACCGGGTAAGGACTCGACCAGCTTTGACGTGCCCGCGCGTGGCCGATCCGAAGCGTTGGGACATTCAAGACATGCTCACTCACGCGCTGCTGTTGCTGACCCTTGTCGCACCCGATGCCCGGCTGATCGACACGATCTCGGTGGACGCCGTGATGGGCCACCTCCGGGCCTTCCAGTCCATCGCCGACCGGCACGGGGGCAACCGGGCCGCCGGGCTGCCCGGTTACGACGCGTCGGCCGATTACGTCGCGGCCAGGCTGCGCGAGGCAGGCTACACGGTGGAGCTCCAACCGTTCACCTTCGAGTTCTTCCGCGAGATCAGGCCGGCACTGCTGAAGGGCCGGCGGGCCTTCAAAGGGGTGACGACGCTGCGGTTCTCCGGCAGCGGCGACGTGACGGGACGGCCGGTCGGCGCGGGTGACGGCTGCCAGGCCGCCGACTTCGGGCGCGCGGCGCGCCGCGCGGTGGGCGTCGTGTCGCGCGGTTCGTGCTCGTTCCGGGTGAAGGCCGAGCACGCGGCGCGGGCCGGCGTGGCGGCGCTGGTCGTGGCGAACCAGCGGGGCGAGCAGGGCACGTTCAAGGGTTCGCTGGTCGTGCCGCAGCGGCTGCCGGTGGTGGGCGTGAGCCACGAGGCCGGCCGGCAGGTGCTCAGGCAGGGCGGGGTCAGGGTGGTGACGCGTACCCGTACCGATCGGCGGACCACGCGCAACGTGATCGCGCAGACGGCCGCGACGAGCCCGGGCCGGGTGGTGATGGCCGGGGCGCATCTGGACTCGGTGCCCGAGGGCCCCGGCATCAACGACAACGCCAGCGGCTCGGCGGCGCTGCTCGAACTGGCGATCAGGCTGGGCCGTACGACGCCGGAGCGGCCGGTGCGCTTCGCCTGGTGGGGCGCGGAGGAGCAGGGGCTGATCGGGTCGAAGCACTACGTGGCGCGGCTGAGCGAGCGGCAACGCGAGCGGATCGAGGTGTACCTGAACTTCGACATGATCGGCTCGCCCAACCACACCTACGCCATCTTCGACGGGGACGACTCGGACAAGAAGGGCGCCAAGGCCGGTCCGCCCGGTTCGGCCAGGGCCGAGCGGTACTTCCAGCGCTACTTCGACGCGCGCGGCCTGCCGCACCACGGCACCGACTTCAAGGGCAACTCGGACTACGACCCGTTCCTCAAGGCGGGCATCGCGGTGGGCGGCCTGTTCACCGGGGCCGGCGATCTCAAGACGGCCGAGGAGGCCAGGCGGTACGGCGGCACCGCCGGCCGGGCGAAGGACCCGTGCTACCACGAGGCCTGCGACAAGCTGGCCAACGTGAACGAGAAGGTGCTCGAAGCGACGTCCAACGCGATGGCCCACGTGGTCTCGAAGTACGCCTGGCCCCGCACATAAGCTGGAGGACATGTCGGGTGAACTTCGGGTTTTGGGGGCATGTCCGCTGGACTGCCCGGACACCTGCTCCTGGGTCGTCACGGTCGAGGACGGCCAGGCCGTCAAGATGCGCGGCAACCCCGACCATCCGTACACGCGCGGCGCGCTCTGCGTGAAGGTCAACCGCTACCTGGAGCACACGCGCTCCGACGACCGCATCCTGTACCCGATGCGCCGCGTCGGCCCCAAGGGCTCGGGCCGCTTCGAGCGCATCACCTGGGACGAGGCGCTCGACGAGATCTCCACGCGGCTGCGCGCCATCGTCGACGAGCACGGCGGCGAGGCGATCTGGCCCTACCTGGGCACCGGCTCGCTGGGTTACCTGCAGGGCTGCGAGGGCGTGGCCGGGCGCAGGTTCTGGAACGTGCTCGGCGCCTCCAAGCACTGGCTGAACATCTGCTCGGCGGCCGGCAGCTCGGGCCTGTTCAGGACCCAGGGCACCGCGGGCGGCATGGACCCGGAGAACTTCGCCCAGGCCAAGCTCATCCTGCTGTGGGGCACGAACACGCTGACCAGCGGGCACCACCTGTGGAAGTTCATCCAGGACGGCCGGGCCGCGGGCGCGTACGTGGTGGCCATCGACCCGATCCGCACCAGGACCGCCGACCAGGCCGACCAGCACCTGGCGATCAGGCCGGGCACGGACGCGGCGCTCGCGCTCGGCCTGCTCAACGTGGTGCTGGCGGAGAACGCCCAGGACGAGGAGTACCTGGCCGCGCACACCGAGGGCTGGGAAGAGTTCCGCGAGGAGATACTGAACCACCCGGTGGAGCGGGTGGCCGAGATCACCGGCATCCCCGCCGCGGACATCCACAGCCTGGGGATGCGGCTCGCGCACACCCGTCCGACCGCGATCCGGGCCACGATGGGCATCCAGCGGCACGAGGGCGGCGGCACCGCGATGCGGACGATCGCCGCCATCCCCGGCGTCACCGGCGACTGGCGGCACCCGGGCGGCGGCGTCGCGTACTCCACCAGCGGCCACGTGCGCCTGAACATCGACATGCGCGACGACCTGCTGGCCAAGCCGGTACGCACGCTGGTCATGACCAAGCTGGCGTCCCAGCTGGACGACGTGAAGTGCCTGTGGGTGTACGCGGCCAACCCGATGGCCTCCACCTCCGACACCAACCGCATCAGGCGGCAGCTGGCCAGGGAAGACCTGTTCACGGTGGTCATGGAGCAGTTCCCGACCGACACGGTCGACTACGCCGACATCGTGCTGCCCGCCACCATGCAGACCGAGCACGCCGACCTGCACGCCGGCTACGGGCACATGTACCTGCTGTGGAACGAGCCCGCGGTGCCGCCGCCGGGCGAGTGCCTGTCGACCACCGAGACGTTCCGGCGGCTGGCCGCGCACATGGGGATGACCGAGCCGTCGCTGTTCGCCTCGGACCTGGAGCTGGCCGAGGACCTGCTGTCCGGCGATCACCCGTCGCTGGCGGGCATCACGCTGGACCGGCTGCGCAAGGAGGGCTGGGTGCGGATGAGCTATCCGGAGCCGTTCGCGCCCTTCGCCGACGGTTTCCCGACGCCGTCGGGGCGGATGCGGTTCCCGCGGGCGGGACAGGCGTACGTGCCGTCGATGACCGCCCGCGAGGCGCGTCCGGGGGCGTTGACGCTGATCACCCCGGCCTCGCACACGTTCCTCAACTCCACCTTCGGCAACAACCCGGAGCTGCGCCGGCGGGCCAAGGACCCGGTGGTGCTGGTCAACCCGGCCGACGCGGCCGCGCGCGGCTTGGAGTCCGGCCGCCGGGTGCGCGTGCACAACGCCGGCGGCGAGTTCCTGGCCGACGTCGAGGTCAGCGACCGGGTGGCGCCCGGCGTGGTGGCCTCGCCGAAGGGCCGCTGGCCCAAGCTCAGCCCGGGCGGCGCCAACGCCAACGCGGTCGTCGCCGAGCGCGACGCGGACATGGGCAAGGGGCCCGTCTACCACGACAACTGGGTCGAGCTCAGCCCTTGTGACGGTCCATGAACGTGACGATCCTGTCGAGCACCGCGGGCCCGTGCGGGCTGCCGAACAGGACGGAGGCGTGCATGCTCTCGCCCTCGACGACCATCACCTCGTGCGCCGGTGACTTCGACGCGGCCGCGTCGGCGTCGCGCAGGTCGTCGGCGCCGCCGTAGGAGTCGTGCTCGCTGCCGACCTGCAGCAGCGGGACGGTGAGCTTCGCCGCGTCGGCCGCGTCGATCTCGCCGGAGAGTGCCACCACCCCGGCCACGTTGTCGAGCTCAAGCGCGGCGGTGGCCGCCACGGTGGCGCCGATCGAGCCGCCCATGAGGAACACCCGCTCGACGCCCTTCTCCTTGCCCAGGCGTTCGGCCATGTCCAGGGTGGTGTCCAGGGGCGACATGGTGGACGTCCTGGCGTACAGCAGCACCCGGTAGCCGGCCGCGACCAGGCGGTCTGAGATCGGCCGCCAGGAGCAGACGTTGCCGCGCCGCTCGTAGGTGATGACGACGCCGACCGCGCCCTTGCCGGCGATCACGCCGGGCAGGTCGTCGCCGTGGGTGAAGATCTTCCCGTCCGCCTCGGTGAAGCAGCCGGAGACGTTCGGGCCGGTGGGGACCGGTTTCTGCGTCGGCTGCGTCGGCGGGGTGCTCGTCGCCGGAGAGGTCGAGGACTGGGCGGGGCTCGCCGCCGCGTTCGTTCCAGCCGTGCCCCCGCAACCGGCCAGCGCCGCCACGAGCCCCAGTAAACCCACGATCTTCCGCATACCCAGCCCTTCTCTTCCACTATGTCTAAACTGACATAGCCGTAGGCACAATACCCTTGGCAGGACCATGACCTCAACGCTGGGATTCGCGATACTCGCGGTACTCGCCCGCGGCCCGCGCACCGGATACGACCTCGCGGCGGTGATGCGCCGTCCGGTCAGCTACTTCTGGACGGCCGGGCACAGCCAGATCCACACCGAGCTGCAGAAACTCCGGGCCGCCCGGCTGATCGACTACGAGACCGAGCACGGGCCGGGCCCGCAGGACAAGAAGATCTACCGCCTCACCGACGACGGCCGCGAGGCGCTGCGCGACTGGGTCACCGAGCCGCCGCGCGAGCGGCCCGAGCGCGACGAGCTGGTGCTGAAGACGTACGCGGCGTGGCTGGCCGAACCCGGGCTGGTCAGGCGCATGTTCGCCGACCAGCTCGCCAGGCACGAGGAGCGGCTGGCCCAGTACGAGCGTGACGCGGCGTCCTTCGGCAGCCCGCCCGCCTTCGGCGACCCCGGGTTCGGCAACTACGCGACGCTGCGCTGCGGCCTGAGCTACGAGCGGCATCGGGCCGACTGGTGCAGATGGATGATCGCCCAGCTGGGCGACGGCGGGTGAAGCCTCAGAGCGCCAGCTTGTATCCCTCGTGGGAGGCGACGAAGCCGAGCGAGTCGTAGAAGCGGTGCGCGTCCGTGCGTGACTTGTCCGAGGTGAGCTGCACCATCGCGCACCCGCGTGCGCGGGCCCTGTCGATGCCCCACGCGATCATCTTGCGGCCCAGCCCCTCGCCGCGGTGCGCGGCGGAGACCCTGACGGCCTCGATCTGGCAGCGCTCGGCACCCAGCCGCGAGAGCCCGGCCAGGTAGGTGAGCTGCATCGTGCCCACCACCTTGCCGTCGCGCTCGGCCACGATCAGCTCGTCGTAGGGGTCGGTGTCGATCCGCTCGAACGCGGCCAGGTAGCGCTCGTCGTTCGGATCGCCCTCACGGGCGGCGCCGAGCGGGTCGTCGGCCAGCATCGCCACGATCGCCGGCACGTCCTGCGCCCTGGCCCGGCGGAACAGCAGCGACAACACGTAGTGCGACTCCATGAGCTCCGGGTTGGACGGCAGCGCCATCACCTGGCCGCTGGGCAGGAAGCCCCGGCTCGCGTACAGCGCCCGCGCGGCCAGGTTCCTGTCCACCGCCCAGAGCTCGACCTCCTCGGCCCCGGCCGCCCGCGCCACGTCGACGGCGGCGTCGAGCAGGCGCGCGCCCAGGCCGCGTCCTCTGGCCTCGGGGGCGACCCACATGGACACCAGGTGGCCCCTGCCGTGCTCGAACAGCACGCAGGCCAGGCCGAGATCGGCCTTGGTGTCCTGATCGGCGGCCACCAGCCAGGTGCTGCTCAGCCGCTCCGCCCACTTCTCCGGCGGGAACGCGCTCTCCTTGTCATGGGTGGACGCGAAGGCGTCCGGCGAATCGAGCAGCGCCCGGAGACGGATGTCGCGCAGCCGCTCCCCTTCGTCCGCGTTCAGCCGCACTATGTCGATTTCCTGCATGCCCGAATCATGTCAGGGACGGGTCGGAGACCCGTCCCTCGCCCGTGCGTCCGTCCTAGCAGCCGGCCCAGCCGACGTAGGTGATCGGCCAGTTGACCGTCGTCCACGAGGTCTGGCCGATGGCCACACAGGGTCCGGTGACCAGGATGGGGCCGGTGTAGTGCCGCGCGCGCACGACCACCATGTGCCGGCCCGTGCCGGAGGTGCAGAGGCTGGACGCCCAGTTCGAGCCCTGCTGCGTGGTGCAGCCGGAGGGGGCGGCCATGGCGGGGCCGGAGTTGAGCGCGACGACGCTCAGGCCGAGTGCGGCGATGCTGGACAGGGTGGCGATACGACGACGAAGACTCATGTTGCGTCTCCCAGGGGGGCATGGGATTTTTTTAGGAAAGTTTCCTAAAAAAAAGGGTAGATCGCGGCCCTGCGAAGGTCAACATCCCGGCGGGCACCCCGGCGCACCGGATAGGGGAACAGTCAGGGTCCGTCCCCGATGCTCTCCGGGGGTCCCAAAAGGCACCATGAGGACATGAACGAAATCAGTCGACGCGATGAGGTCTCGCTGTCCGGCGCCGCGCTTCGCGGCGCTCCGTGGAAGGCGGCCGCCGTCGGCGGCGGCGTGGTGACCGTGGCCAGTTTCGGCATGGGGCTGATCACCGGAGGCGGTGACCTGCCGTGGGCCCTGGGGCTGGGCATCAGCTTGTTCGCCCTGATCGCCGCCATCGGCGCGGTGGCCAAGCCGCACGAGGGCGACCGGGTGACCAGGCAGGCCCGCGTGTGGTCGCTGAAGCACCCGTGGAAGTTCGCGCTGCTGCCCGCGGGCATCACGGCGGTGCTGGACTACCCGGTGCAGCTCGTGCTCGACCACGAAGGCGTGTTCGGCTCCGGGGTGCAGGCGCTGTGGCACGGCGCGCTGGTCTACGTGATCGCCGCCATCCTGACCCTCACCATGCAGGGGCGGGCCAAGTCCGCCCGCTGAGACCCCGCCGCCCGGGAGGCGGCGGGGCCAGGCGGGTTCACGGCCGGCTCATAACCGGCTCACGGCTGGGATCACGGCTGGGCGGCCGCGGTCCGCTCCGCCTCGCTGCGGCACACGCAGAACTCGTTGCCCTCGGGGTCGTTCATGACCACCCAGCCGGAGCCGTCGGGGAGCCGGCGGTCGTCGACCACGCTCGCGCCCATCCCGGTCAGCCGCTCGACCTCCTCGTTACGGGTGCGTCCCTCGGTGCCGTTGACGTCCAGGTGCACCCGGTTCTTCACGGACTTGCCCTCGGGCACGCGGATGAACAGCAGGAACGGGTCGTGCGGAGTACGCAGCATGACCTCGTCGTCGCCCGGCTTGTCGCCTTCGCCCAGCGGCCATCCGGTGGCCCTGCTCCACCAGGTGGCGATCTCGTACGGGTCGGCGGCGTCCAGGGTGACGGCATGAATCTCGATCATCCCGCCACCCAATCGCGACACCACCAAAGACGTCAAGCTAGTGTGCGCCCGCGAGGTTGAGCCCGACGACCCCGGCCAGGATCAGCGCGATCGAGGCGACCCGCACCGGCGACACGTCGTCGCCCATCGCGATCATGCCGAGCACGGCCGTGCCGACGGCGCCGATGCCCGTCCAGACGGCGTAGGCGGTGCCGACCTCCAGCGATTTGAGCGCGTACGAGAGCAGGCCGAAGCTGAGCACGGCGGTCACGCCGAACGACACCGACCACCACACGTGGGTGAAGCCGTTGCTGAGCTTGAGCGAGAGCGCCATGGCGACCTCGAAGAGGCCGGCCAGCACGAGAACGATCCAGGCCATGGTGAACTCCAAAGACGAGGCGAACTAGGTCCGTGCGTCGTCTTTGCCTGCCGGGTACGGCGCGTCTCGTCCGGGAGCCTGGGCTCGTCTACGAGAACGCGCCCCTCGCACCGATCATTCCCACCACACCGTGACCCACCGGTCGCGCGGGACCGGCCACATGCCGAGCTCCTGCGCGGTGGCCGCGACCTCCGCCGCCCGCGCGGGGTCGAGGCAGATGCGACGGCACGCGCTGGCGGCCAGCTCCTCCAGCGACGTGAAACGTTCCAGCGGCGCCTCACGCTCCTCCACCCGCACCGCGAAGCCCAGCGCGGCGGCCAGCGCCACGCAGTCCTCCGCGATGGGCCTGACCGGCCTGCTCACCCCGTGGAAGTGCTGCCACAGCGGCGTCATCCAGCTCATCGGGTGCCGGTGCGGCAGTTCGAGCACCACTCTGCCCCGGGTGCGCGCGTCCAGCGCGCGCAGGAACTCGGCCAGGTCGGGGACGTTGTACACGACGTGCGCGGCGATGGTCACGTCGACCACGGGCACCTGGTCGGCCACGTCGGGCCAGCGGCCCTCGACGGCGGTGACCGGGACCCCCAGTTTCTCGGCCCTGATGACCAGCCCGTCGAGCATGGCCGCCGAGGTGTCGACCGCGTACAGGTGGCCGATGCGCCCGCGCAGCGGCAGCGAGGCGGCCCCTGGGCCCGAGCCGACGTCGAGCAGCGTGCCCTGGTCGGGCAGCGCCTCGGCGAGCCTGGACATGGTGGGGCCGTCGTCGGGCTCGGACAACGCCCGGTCGGTACGCGTGCCGAACCGCTCGGGCGAATGACTCCAGGGATCGGCGGGCGCGGCGGCCACGATCTCCGGCGGAATCGCCCAGGATTCCAGTCGCTCCCGCCAGCGGGCGGCCAGCTCTTCGGCGTCCATGGAGACGAGCATGCCATGCATATCCATGGTTACCCGCGGGTAGCATTCCTAGTAAGGTTACTCGCCAGTACTAATGACCTCGGTTCAAGGAGATCCGCACTCATGGGCCACTTCAAGAGCAACGTGCGCGACCTGGAGTTCAACCTCTTCGAGGTGTTCGGGCGACGCGAGATCCTCGGCGCCGGGCCGTTCGCTGAAGTCGACGAGGACGTCGCACGCAGCATCCTGGACGAGGTCAACAGGCTCTCCACCGGAGTGCTCGCCGATTCGTTCGAGGAAGGCGACCGCACCCCGCCCGTCTTCGACGCCGCGACCAGCACGGTCAAGGTGCCCGAAGGCTTCAAGAAGTCGTTCAAGGCGCTGGTCGACGGCGGCTGGGCGCACCTCGACCTGCCCGCCGAGCTGGGCGGCCCGGGCATCCCGCGCAGCCTGGCCTGGGCCACGGCCGAGCTGGTGCTCGGCGCCAACCCCGCGCTGTACATGTACGCCGCGGGCCCCAACTTCGCCTACACGCTGTGGAAGGTGGGCACCGACGCCCAGAAGCGCTTCGCCGAACTGGCGATCGAGCGCAACTGGGGCGCCACGATGGTGCTGACCGAGCCCGACGCCGGCTCCGACGTGGGCGCCGGCCGGGCCAAGGCGGTACGGCAGCCGGACGGCACCTGGCACATCGAGGGCGTCAAGCGCTTCATCACCAGCGCCGAGCACGACATGGCCGAGAACATCTTCCACCTCGTGCTGGCCCGCCCCGAGGGCCACGGCCCCGGCACCAAGGGCCTGTCGATGTTCCTGGTGCCCAAGTTCCACGTGGACCTGGAGACCGGCGAACTGGGCGAGCGCAACGGCGTCTACGTCACCAACGTCGAGAAGAAGATGGGCCTGAAGGTCTCCACGACCTGCGAGCTCACCTTCGGCGACAAGCACCCGGCCGTCGGCTGGCTGGTCGGCGACGTGCACGAGGGCATCAAGCAGATGTTCATGGTGATCGAGCACGCCCGCATGATGGTCGGCACCAAGGCCATCGCCACGCTGTCCACCGGCTACCTGAACGCGCTGGAGTACGCCAAGTCCCGCGAGCAGGGCGCCGACCTGACCAAGATGATGGACAAGAGCGCCCCGCGCGTCACCATCACCCACCACCCGGACGTGCGCCGCGAGCTGATGCTGCAGAAGGCGTACGCCGAGGGCATGCGCGCTCTGGTGCTCTACACCGCCACCTTCCAGGACGCCATCCAGCTCGACCCGGAGGACCGGCACGCGCACGCGATGAACGACCTGCTGCTGCCGCTGGTCAAGGGCGTGGGCTCGGAGCGTTCGTACGAGTTGCTCTCGCGCTCGCTGCAGACCCTGGGCGGCTCCGGCTACCTGCAGGAATACCCGATCGAGCAGTACATCAGGGACGCGAAGATCGACTCGCTCTACGAGGGCACGACCGCGATCCAGGGCCTGGACCTGTTCTTCCGCAAGATCCTGCGCAACCAGGGCGCGGCCGTCGGCACGCTGCTGACCGAGATCAACGAGTTCGCCGCCTCCGAGGCGGGCAACGGCCGGCTCAAGGAGGAGCGCAAGCTGCTCGCCGAGGCCGCCGCCGAGGTCAAGGTCATGGGCGACACGATGGCCGGCTGGGCGCTCGGCTCGATGGAGAAGCCGGACGAGGTGTACAAGGTCGGGCTCAACACCACCAGGTTCCTGCTCGCGCTGGGCGACCTGGTGATCGGCTGGCTGCTGCTGCGTCAGGCCGAGGTCGCGCTGGCCCGGCTGGCCGAGCAGGAGGACCCGTTCTACCAGGGCAAGGTCGGCGCCGCGTCGTTCTTCGCCACCACGGTGCTGCCCAGGCTGGCCGCCGAGCGGCGCGTCCTGGCCGCCACCGGGCTGGACCTGATGGAACTGCCGGAAGAGGCCTTCTGACGCACACCCGAAACGCCCGTTCCCGATGGGAGCGGGCGTTTCGTCGTCCGGGGCGTGATGCCGGCGGTACGTTCGCCGCATGAGCTCTTCTCACCACGATCATCCGCTGCCTCCGCCGCGCGTGGAGGAGGTCTCCGACGGCGTCTACGCCTACATCCAGCCCGACGGGAGCTGGTGGATCAACAACACCGGCTTCCTCGCCGGCCGCCGCGGCGTGATCTGCATCGACGCCTGCTCGACCGAACGCCGTACCAGGGCGCTGCGCGAGGCCGTCGGCAAGGTCAGCGACCGGCCGATCACCACGCTGATCAACACCCATCACCACGGTGACCACACCTTCGGCAACTACCTGTTCCCCGAGGCCACCATCGTGGGGCACGAGGAGGTGCGGGAACGCATCCTGGCCGAGGGCATCCCCGACTACCGGTCCGCCTGGTCGGCCGAGGTGGAGTGGGGCGCGCTGCAGGCCGTGCCGCCGTTCCTCACCTACACCGACGGCATCACCGTGCACAGCGACGAGCTGCGCTGCGAGGTCAGGTACATCGGCCACCCCGCCCACACCACCGGCGACTCGATCGTCTGGATCCCCGAGCGGCGGCTGCTGTTCGCCGGGGACCTGGTGTTCAACGGCGGCACCCCGTTCGTGCTGATGGGCTCGGTGTCCGGGGCGATCGAGGCGCTGGGCACGCTCAGGGAGCTGGGCGCTCAGACGGTCGTGCCCGGGCACGGCGAGGTGTGCGGGCCCGAGGTCTTCGACCGGGTCGAGGGCTACCTGCGTTTCGTGCTGGAGACCGCCGAGCGCGGCCGGGCCGCCGGGCTGACCCCGCTGGACGCCGCCGGGGAGACCGACCTGGGCG
The DNA here is from genome assembly GCF_013283785.1 of Nonomuraea antri. Classification (GTDB taxonomy): domain Bacteria; phylum Actinomycetota; class Actinomycetes; order Streptosporangiales; family Streptosporangiaceae; genus Nonomuraea; species Nonomuraea antri. The sequence continues at coordinate 32,909 of NZ_JABCPZ010000054.1, read as the reverse complement.
AATGGGGCACGCTGCTCGACTCAGAACGCATCGTCGGCAACCTCCACCGCGCCTACGCCGAGCTCGACGGACGTCCGCCCGGCGCGCCGATCGACCTGGCCGCGGCCGTGCTCGACATGATCGCCTTCAACGGCGGCCGGCCGCTGTCGTGCCTGGCGTGAAAGGCCGGGGGTGTGATCGCCGATAGCCGGGTATGACCGTGGGCATACTCGCCGTTTGCCTGGAGGTCGTCATGGGTGTCGGGGTCAGCATCTTCTTCCTCACGCTCGGCGCCATCCTGAGATTCGCCATCGAGCCCGACGTGTTCGGCAAGAGCGTGCACATGGACGTGATCGGCCTGATTTTCATGATCGTCGGTGGTGTGGGCATCGTGCTGAGCGTCGTGCTGGCCCCCAGGCGGGGCCGCACCTCCGACGACAGGCTGATGCACCGCGAGAACAACCCGCCGGAAATCTGACGCCGATCGCTCGGAAGGGTCTGCCGGGAGCGGGCAATCACAGGTGTCCGTGTTCCCAGGCAAAGGAGACCCTTGCGTGCTCGCACCTCCTGACGGGCCCGTCGTCGAGCCCGAACGGTTCGCCACCGTCTTCGACGCGCATTACGAGGAGATCCGGCGCTACCTCGGCCGGCGTCTCGACCTCGACATCGCCGAGGACCTCGCCGCCGAGACGTTCCTCATCGCCTTCCGCCGCCGCTCCTCCTTCGACGCCGCTCAGGGCGGCGTCCGAGCCTGGCTGTACGGCATCGCCACCAACCTGGTCCACCGGCACCGCCGGGCCGAGGTACGCCGCTACCGCGCCCTGGCCAGGACCGGGCCGCCACCCGACGACGACGGCCACGACCAGCGGGTCGTCGAACGGGTCGCGGCCGGGGTCACCGTCCAGCGCCTGTCCGCCGCGCTGGCCGGGCTGTCACCGGGCGAGCGCGACGTGGTGCTGCTCGTCGCGTACGGCGATCTGACCTACGACGAGGTCGCCGCGGCGCTCGGCGTCGCCTACGGCACCGTCGCCTCCCGGCTGAGCCGGGCCAGGACCAAGCTGCGCAACACGCTGGGAGTTGAGGTGTGATGAAGGAGTTCCAGCTCATCGACGACGTGATGCCGGACGTGCCGCCCGCGGGGCACGCCACGATGGCGGCGGCCAGGGCCAGGGCACTCGGCTCGCCGAGCCGCCGCTCCCGGCTGCCCAGGGGGCGGCTGCTGCTGGCCGCGGCTGCGGTCGTCCTGGTGGCGGCCGGCGGCCTGATCGCGCTTCCCAGGCTGGGCGGCGAGACCGACACCACCGTCATGACCGAGCCCGGGCCCGCCGCGCTGCTGGAGACCGTGGCGGACCGCCTGGCCGCCCGGCCACCGGCCACGGGGGCCTGGTGGCGGCGCGAGACGCTGGAGGTGTACCGCAGCCGCCCGGACGGCGCCGGCTACACCGTCGAGCAGCGGGCCAGGGAGGTCGTGTGGCGCGACGGCCGCGGCCGCGAGCGCAGGGAGCGCACCACCCTGTCCGTCCGTCCGCTCACCCCGGCCGACGAGCAGGCGTGGCGGGCGGCGGGCGCGCCGTCGCTGTGCCGGGCCGACCAGGACTGCCGGCTGGGCAAGACGCGGGTGCTGCCGCTGACCCAGGGCGCCGGATACCCGGTGGGACCGATCGCGCAGCTCCCGACCGAGCCCACGGCGCTCAAGGCGGCGCTGCTGAAGGTGTATCCGGAGGGCGCGCCGGAGAGCCAGGACAGCTTCATGTGGAACCTGTACAAGTGGCTGCTGCTCGACACCGACATCACCCCGGGCACCAGGGGCGCCGTCTACCGGCTGATGGCCGCCATCCCCGGGACCCAGGTGGCCGACGGGGTCGCGACCGTGGAGGGCCGCGTCGGGCTCGCGCTGCTGGAACCGCGCGAACCCGTTCGCCAGCAGATCATCATCGACAGGGACAGCGGGGACCTGCTGGCCGTGCAGGACGTCCTGGTCAAGCCCGACCCGCGGATGAAGGAGGTCGACGTCGGCCAGGTGTATCAGTCGTACCTGGTCACGCGGGCCGAGTGGACCGCGGAAGGCCCTAAAGACTGAGCTGGACGGCCGCCCTGGAGGCCAGGATCGGCTTGATGTGCTCCGCGATCACCGCCTGGTGCTGGGGGTGATCGCGGTAGGCCAGGAAGTCGTCCACGCTGTCGCAGTCGGCGACCACGGCGAAGTCGTGGTTGCCCGGGGTGATGCCCGCGTCGGGACCCACCGTGTACGCGCGGAGCTGCGGGATCGCGGCGGGGAGCTTGCGCAGCTCGGTCGCGACCGCGGCCTTCTGCTCGGCGGTGGCGTCTTCGGTCCAGGTGAACAGGACGACGTGGCGAATCATGCGATCAGCTTAGCGACGCCGTACTCGCGTTCCGGTCTGGACATCCCGGCGGTTCCATGGTTATTCTCAGATCGAGACTTACTCAATCCGAGAAAGACTGATGATGGAAGACTTCCTCTCCACCTACGACCCGCACGACTACGCGCCGGTGGCCGTGACGGTCGACGTGGTCGCCCTGACCATCAGGGACCGCCGCCTGCACGTGCTCATCGTCGAGCGCGGCGTGCCGCCCTACGAGGGGGCGTGGGCGCTGCCCGGCGGGTTCATCAGGCCCGAGGAAGACCTGACCGCGGCGGCGGTGCGCGAGCTGGCCGAGGAGACCGGGCTCGACGCGCGTCCGTCCCACATCGAGCAGCTCGCCAGCTACGGCGACCCCGGCAGGGACCCGCGCATGCGCGTGGTGTCGATCTCCTACCTCGCCTTCGCCCCCGACCTGCCCGACCCGAGCGCAGGCACGGACGCCGCCTCTGCGGTCTGGCTGCCGGTCGACGAGCTGCCGCCGCTGGCCTTCGACCACGCCCGCATCCTGGCCGACGGGGTCGAGCGGGCCCGCTCGAAGCTGGAGTACACCCCGCTGGCCACGGCCTTCGCCGGTGAGCTGTTCACCATCACCGACCTGCGGCTGATCTACGAGACCGTCTGGGGCACGCCGCTGCACGCGGGCAACTTCCACCGCAAGGTGCTGTCGGTGCCCGGCTTCGTCGAGGGCACCGGCGAGACCACCGAGACCGGCGGGCCGAGGGGCGGCCCGCGCGCCAAGCTCTACCGCGCCGGCGACGCCCGCCTGCTCCACCCGGCCCTGCTGCGGCCCGCCCGTGAGGAGGAGATCCGGTGAGCCCGGCTCCTGGCCGCGACCCGACGAACGTGACGACCCGGGCTGAAGCCGAGGCGATCGTCGTCGGGGCTCGATCGGCCGTCGAAGTGTTCGGCACCGGCTCCCCCACGAGCGTCTACCGGCGGCTGGCCCGGCTGCTCCACCCCGACCTCGGGCCGGGGTGCGAGGAGGCGTTCGGGCGGCTGGTGTCGCTGTGGGAGGCCTACAACCGGGGCCAGCTGGTCGGCGGATACCGGATCGGGCCGCCGCTGCACGCGGGCGGCACGGCCATGCTCTACCCGGCCACGTCCGCCCGGGCGGGCGGCACGTACGGCACGGGCGACATGTACGACGCGGTGCTCAAGGTGGCGCGCGACCCCGCGGACAACCACCTGCTCACCGCGGAGGCCGCCGCGCTCAGGACGATCGCCACGCACGGCGACCCGCGCTTCCTGCCGTACGTCCCCCGGCTCGTCACCCACTTCAGGCACCGGACGGGCGGCACCACCAGGCAGGCCAACGTGATCAGCCGGGCGCCGGGCGGGTTCGTCCCGCTGACCCGGGTCACGCCCGGTCTCGACCCCCGCGACGCGGCCTGGATCTGGCGGCGGCTGCTGGTGGCCGCCGGTCTCGCGCATCGCGCCGGCACCACGCACGGCGCCATCGTGCCCCGTCACGTGCTCATCCATCCGATCGACCACGGGCTCGTCCTGGTCGACTGGTGCCGCGCCGGCGCCACCGACCAGGCAGACGACATCCGGCTGCTCACCCGGTGCGTGGCCGGCCTGATCGGCGACCATCCGCGCCCGATGGCCGCCTTCATCCACGGCTGCCTGCGGCGGCCGCCGTCCGACGCCTGGGCGCTGCTCGCCGAGCTCGACGATCTGCTCGGCGCGCTCTACGGGCCGCGTGTCTACCGGCCCCTGCACCTCTAGCCCCCATCACCTCTCAAGGAGGACATCATGGGCAGCGGAATCTGGTCCACCGACGTCTACGCCTCGGCCGCCGCCTACCGCGAGGCCGCCGGCATCAGCGCCTTCGCCTACAGCGAGAGCGGCGCCCGCACCACGCATCCCGACCTCGACCCGTACGGCGTCACGCGGGAGAGCCGCGACTCCGACGAGCATCCGAACTCGCTGGCCATCGCCGTGCTCTTCGACGTCACCGGCTCCATGCGGTACGTGCCGCGCGGGCTGCAGGCCAAGCTGCCCGACCTGCTCGGGCTGCTGCTGCGCCGCGGTTACGCGGTCGACCCGCAGATCATGTTCGGCGCGATCGGCGACGCCACCTGCGACAGGGCGCCGCTGCAGGTCGGCCAGTTCGAGTCCGACAACCGCATGGACGACCAGCTGGGCCGGATCCTGCTCGAAGGCGGGGGCGGCGGGCAGAAGCGGGAGTCGTACGAGCTGGCGATGTACTTCATGGCCAGGCACACCTCGATCGACTGCCACGAGAAGCGCGGCAAGCGCGGATACCTGTTCATGATCGGCGACGAGATGCCGTACCAGCAGGTGTCACGCAAGCAGGTCGAGCACCTGATCGGCGACCGGCTGCCCGGCCCCGTCGACCTCGCCGCCGTGGTCGCCGAGCTGACCAGGAAGTACGACGCGTACTACATCATGCCCGCAGAGACCATGCACGCCGGAGACCCCGAGGTGCTGGGGATCTGGCGGCGGCTGCTCGGCCAGAACGTGCTCGAACTCGACGACCTCGACGCGGTCAGCGAGACCATCGCGCTGACGGTCGGGCTCGGCGAGGACGCCATCGGCCTGGACGACGGCCTGGCCGACCTGGCGGACCTGGGCTCGACGGCCGGGGCGTCGGTGTCGAAGGCGCTGGCCAAGCTCGACCGGGGCCGGCTGGTGACCTCCGATCCGCTGCCCGGGCTCGACTGATGAACGACCACGTCATCGTCGTCGATCTCGGATACGGCGACGCGGGCAAGGGCACCGTCGTGGACTGGCTGTGCGCGACGCGGCCGGTCCACGCGGTGATCAGGTTCAACGGGGGCGCGCAGGCCGGGCACAACGTGGTGCTGCCCGACGGCAGGCACCACACGTTCGCCCAGTTCGGCTCGGGGACGCTGCGCGGCGTGCCGACGCACCTGTCACGCTTCTCCCTGGTCGACCCGCTGGCGCTGGCCGCCGAGGCGGCCCATCTGGCACGGATCGGGGTGCCCGATCCGCTCGGGCTGATCACCGTGGACCGCGACGCATTGCTCGTCACGCCGTACCACGTGGCGGCCGGACGGCGGCGGGAGCTGGAGCGCGGCGAGGGGCGGCACGGGTCCTGCGGCATGGGCATCGGGGAGACCATGGCGTACTGGCTCGCGCACGGCTCGCGCGCCCCCTTCGCCGGCGACCCGCCCCAGGTGCTGGCCGCCAAGCTGCGCGAGCTGCGTGACACGCTGGGCGTCACCGGGCCGCCGGTGGCGGACTGCCTGGCCGCCTACCGGACGTTCGCCGACCGCGTGCGCCTGACGGACGGCTCGCACACCGCGAAGCTGATCAACGCGGGGGCGATCGTCTTCGAGGGGGCGCAGGGGGTGCTGCTGGACGAGCGGCACGGGTTCCAGCCGCACACCACCTGGAGCACGACGACGTTCGCCAACGCGCTCGACCTGCTGGACGGGGCCGGGGCGGCGCGGCTGGGCGTGCTGCGCACGTACACGACCAGGCACGGGGCGGGCCCGCTGGTGACCGAGGACCCGGCGCTGCGCCTGCCCGAGCCGCACAACGTGGCCGGGCCGTGGCAGGGGCCGTTCCGGCTCGGGCACTTCGACGCCGTCGCACACCGGTACGCGCTGCGGGTGGCGGGCGGGGTGGACGGGCTGGCGCTGACACACCTGGACGCGCCGGTGTCGCGGATGTGCGTCGCCTACGACGCGGAACCGTCGTTTCATGAGCCGGATGTCACCGAGCGGCTGTCGCGGGCGCGGCCGATCTACCGCGACGGCGTGACCGACTGGACGTCCGCGGTGTCGGACGCGCTGGGCGTGCCGGTGTGGCTGGAGTCGCACGGGACGCAGGCCGGCGACAAGAAGGCGCTCGTGACCTGGTGAACGCCAGGCCGTGTGAGGAGCGCCGGGTCACCTGGTGGGTGAACGCCGGAAGGGGCGGACCCCTTCCGGCGTCGGGCCGTCAGCTCCAGGCGAGCATCCGGAGCGGGTCTTCCAGCATGGCGCCGACGTCACGCAGGAACAGCGACCCCAGCTCGCCGTCCACGATGCGGTGGTCGAACGACAGCGCCAGCGTGGTGACCTTGCGCACGGCCAGCTGGCCGTCCACCACCCACGGCATGTCCCGGACCTGGCCGAAGGCGAGGATCGCCGATTCGCCCGGGTTCAGGATGGGCGTGCCCGCGTCGACGCCGAAGACGCCGACGTTCGTGATCGTGAACGTGCCGCCCGCCATCTCGGCCGGCTGCGTGCGGCCCGCCCTGGCGGTCTCCGTGAGCCGGCCGAGCTCCGCGGCCAGGTCGGGGAGCGACAGGTCGTGGGCGTCCTTGACGTTGGGCACCACCAGGCCGCGCGGCGTGGCGGCCGCGATGCCCAGGTTCACGTAGTGCTTGATGACGATCTCCTGGGCCGACTCGTCCCAGGAGGAGTTGATCATCGGGTGGCGTCTGGCCGCCGTCAGCACGGCCTTGGCCACCAGCAGCAGCGGCGAGACCTTGACGTCCGCGAACTCGGCCAGCGTGCGCAGGCGCTTGACGGCCTCCATCGTCTCCGTGACGTCCACCTGGAGGAACTCGGTGACGTGCGGGGCGGTGAAGGCGCTGGCGATCATGGCCTGCGCGGTCATCTTGCGCACGCCCTTGACCGGGACGCGTTCCTCCCGCTGCCTCGGCTGCGCCGGGGCGGTGGGCGCGGGCTGCGGGAGCAGCCCCTGTGCGGCGGCGTGGACGTCTTCGCGGGTGACCGAGCCCTGGGGGCCCGAGCCCGTGATGCCGGCGAGGTCCACGCCGAGGTCCTTGGCCAGCTTCCGCACCGGCGGCTTGGCCAGCGCGCCCGGAGCCGCGGGCGCCTGGCTCGCCGGAGCCGCCGCTGGTCCACTCGGCGGCGGAGCCTGAGCCGGGACGGTGGCCGCAGGAGGGCCGTCCACCTCCACCCTGGACGGGTTGGCCACCGGGTTGGCGCGGATCGCGTCCGGGGCCGGCTGCTTGCGCGGACGGCGCTTGGTGGTGCCGGTCTTGACGCCGTAACCGACCAGGACCGCCTGGCGCTCCTCCTTCGGCGCCGGGCTGCCGTGCGCGCCCGGCTCGACCGCGCCCTCGGCGGGCGGCCGCGGAACCATGTCGTCGGCCAGCGCCTGCACCCGTTCCGACGGCTCACCGGCCGCCGCGGCCTCCTCCTGCTCCGGCTGGGCCTGCGCTGGCTGGGCCTGCGCCGGTTGGGCCTGTTCCGGTTGGGCCGCGCCGCCTTCGCCGGTGTCCACCGCGATGATGGGGACGCCGACGTCCACCGTCTGGCCCTCGTCGGCCATGAGGCCGGCGACCACCCCGTCCCACGGGATGGGCAGCTCGACGATCGACTTGGCGGTCTCGATCTCCACCACGATCTGGTTGACCTTGACCGCGTCGCCCGCCTTGACGTGCCAGCGGACGATCTCCGCCTCGGTCAGCCCCTCGCCCACGTCGGGGAGCTTGAACTCGCGTCGCATGAAGCGGATCCCCCTCTCAGTAGCCGAAGGAACGGTCGACGGCTTCGAGCACCCTGTCCAGGTCGGGCAGGTAGTGCTCCTCCAGCTTCGACGGGGGATACGGGGTGGAGAAGCCGCCGACGCGCAGCACGGGCGACTCCAGGTGGTAGAAGCACTGCTCGGTGATGCGTGCCGCCAGCTCGGCCCCGAAACCGCTGTTGACCGGCGCCTCGTGCACCACCACGACCCGGCCGGTACGCCGTACCGAGTCCATGACCAGCGGCTCGTCGAGCGGGTTGAGCGAGCGCAGGTCCACGACCTCCAGGCTGCGGCCGTCGTCCTCGGCCGCCGTGGCGGCCTCCAGGCACGTCTTGACCATCGGCCCATACGCCAGCAGCGTGACGTCGGAGCCGGGACGCACCACCTTGGCCTTGTCGAGCGGCGTCCACCAGTCGGTGTCGGCGGTGTCGATGTCGGCCTTCTCCCAGTAGCGGCGCTTGGGCTCGAAGAAGATGACCGGGTCGTTGCTGCGGATGGCCTGCTGGATCATCGTGTACGCGTCGGCCGGGTTCGAGCAGGAGACCACGCGCAGCCCGGCCGTGTGCGTGAAGTACGCCTCGGGGGACTCGCTGTGGTGCTCGACCGCGCCGATGCCGCCGCCGCACGGGATGCGGACGACCACCGGCAGCCTGATCGCGCCCAGCGACCGCATCGGCATCTTGGCGAGCTGCGTGATGATCTGGTCGGCGGCGGGGAACACGAACCCGTCGAACTGGATCTCGCACACCGGCCGGTAGCCGCGCAGCGCCAGGCCGATCGCGGTGCCGATGATGCCGGACTCGGCCAGCGGGGTGTCGATGACGCGGTCCTCGCCGAAGTCCTTCTGCAGGCCGTCGGTGACGCGGAACACGCCGCCCAGCTTGCCGACGTCCTCGCCCATGATGAGGACCTTGGGGTCGTCCTCCATGGCCTTGCGCATGCCTTCGTTCAGCGCCTTGGACAGGCTCAGAACCGTCACTTGAACCCCTCCAAGTACGCGGCGAACTGGGTGCGCTCCTGGTCGATCAACGCGTGCGGCTCGGTGTAGACGTGGTCGAAGATGTCGAGCGGCTCGGGATCGGGCATGGCCAGGCAGCGCCGGCGCAGGTCGGCGCCGAGCTGGTCGGCCTCGGCGTCGACGGAGTCGAAGAACGCCTGGTCGGCCAGCTCGTTCTTGAACATGTACGACTTGACCCGCTCGATCGGGTCCTTGAGCTTCCACGCCTCCAGCTCGCTGGCGACGCGGTAGCGCGTCGGGTCGTCGGTGGTGGTGTGGGCGCCCATCCGGTACGTGAACGCCTCGATGAGCGTGGGCCCCTGCCCGGTACGCGCCGCTTCGAGCGCCTTGCGGGTGACCGCCAGGCAGGCGAACACGTCGTTGCCGTCGACCCTGATCCCGGGGAAGCCGAAGCCGGAGGCGCGGCGGTAGAGGGGGATGCGGGTCTGCTTCTCCAGCGGCTCGGAGATGGCCCACTGGTTGTTCTGGCAGAAGAAGACGATGGGCGCGTTGAACACGCTGGCCCAGATGAACGATTCGTTCACGTCACCCTGCGAGGTGGCGCCGTCGCCGAAGTAGACGATCGTGGCGGCGTTGGCGTCGTCGCGCTGGATGCCCATCGCGTACCCGACCGCGTGCAGCGTCTGGCTGCCGATGACGATCGTGTACAGGTGGAAGTTGTGCTCCTTGGGGTCCCAGCCACCGTGGTTCACGCCGCGGAACAGCCCGAGCAGTTTCACCGGGTCGACGTCGCGGCACCAGGCCACGCCGTGCTCGCGGTAGGTGGGGAAGGCCATGTCGGTGTCGGTCAGCGCGCGGCCGGAGCCGATCTGCGCGGCCTCCTGGCCGAGCAGCGAGGCCCAGATGCCCAGCTCGCCCTGGCGCTGCAGCGCGACGGCCTCCAGGTCGATGCGCCGGACGAGGACCAGATCGCGGTAGAGGGACCTGATCTCTTCCGGGGACAGGTCGATGTCGTAGTCGGGGTGCTCGACCCGCTCTCCCTCCGGGGTGAGCAACTGGACGAGCTCCGGGGGTGCTTCTGCACCACGAGAGGCGTCGAGTGTCACGTGCCACTCCTGTGCGGTCGGGGCCGGTCTCGATGGGGTTGCCACCTCAGGCCGGCCTTTCGAGCGACGGACCATGTGGTACTGGTTCGTACGCGTTTGGGGACATGGTGGCAGACGTCACAGCCCTCAGCGCAAGCCCCATGCCCTCCCCGTTCCCGTTGTACTGCCGCCCACACGCGCCGGTAGGCTGTCGTTTCGCCCGCGACCCGCGCCGGTAGGCTGACGAGGCCCACCACCGTCACACCCCTAGGAGCACGCACGTGGCCCGCGTCATCGTCGACGTCATGCTGAAGCCGGAGATCCTCGACCCGCAGGGCCAGGCCATCGCCAGGGCGCTGCCCAGGCTCGGCTTCTCGGGCGTCTCGGCGGTCCGGCAGGGCAAGCGGTTCGAGGTCGAGCTCGACGGGCCCGCCGACGAGGCCGCGATTGCGGACGTCCGGAAGATGGCCGAAACCCTGCTGGCCAACACGGTCATCGAGGACTTCACCGTCCGCGTCGAGGACTAGCACGGGTGTGGCTTGCGGGGTAGAACGGCACATTTGATCCCCAGAAATACCCCTGGCCGCTTAAAGTCTGGTTCCGGCATGCCACAATGCCACGGGCTTGCCAACACTAAATAACAACAACGTGATTTTGCGGTTAGCCCCGATTTCTCAGGGAAACCTACTCCAGGTGACATTCTGGCGCCCGGAGGAGCCCGGTGGATATTGAGTTCTCGTTGGCACTGCCTCGGGATGCGATCGGCATACCGATGGTCAGGCGAGTGCTTGGCGATGCCATGCGCTCACTCAACGTGAGCGAGTCGTGCATCGCCGACATGCTGCTCGCCGTCTCCGAGGCGTGCTCCAACGCGGTACGCCACGGCGGCCCCGCCAACCGCTACGAAGTTTCCGCGGCCATCGGCTATGGACACTGCGACGTACGCGTCGCCGACAACGGCGAGGGCCTGCCCTCGATGCCCCTGCACTTCCCGCCCCCTGACACCGAGAACGGGCGCGGGCTGTTGATCATGCGCTCGGTGGTCGACGAGATCTCGTTCGGCATCACGCCTGGCCGGGGAACTACCGTGCATCTTCGTAAGCAGCTGGACTGGGACGACGACGCCTCCGCCCGTCCTCGGGAGCTGGCCGCCGTCTGAGGGGCTGGCCTTTCAACGGCTAGGGCTTCGCGTAGAGACGCGCTACGCGCGGATGGGCGCTCAGGCAGCGCCTCCCAGGGGCTCCGCCCCTTCGACCCCGAAAAGCATCGTCCTCGCTCCGCTCGGGCGCCTTTCCCAGGGGCTGCCGCCCAACGCCCCCACAAGTGCCCGGCCCCGGCAACGTATACGAGACCAGGGCAACTCCACGCCCGGCGGACCAGCTGGTGAGCCGAACTCGCGACCCTGGCGATCGAGCCTTCGAACGGAAGCCGACAGCACGCCGCGCAGATCTTCGTGACGCCTTCGGCGAAGTCGTCACGCAAGCTGGAGGTGAACAGATCGATGTCTTCACTCGGTCGTTCCAGCACCCCATACGCCTGCACCGCATAGCCCCCGCCAAGGCGAACCCATGCATCGCTGCCGCGGACGGGGCAATGTGGTCAGACGATGGTGAAAGTCGTCCATCAGGCCGCTTGAGTCCGGAGCTCGGGGAAACGATCGAGCCACAGCGCCTTGACCCGTGGCGGCAGAACCAACTCCGGCCACAGTCGACGCAGGAGCGAGGCGTTGAGGTAGCGTCGCAGGTCGTCAGGGGTCGCGCTTTCACGAATCACCCGCATGTACATCAGTCGGGCATCAGTGAGCTGGTCCAAGTCGTAGCTTCGCCGCGGCCCCCAGTCGAGGCGCAGCGGCAGCACGACGATGCCGCTGGTCGGCCCTGTGAGTTCGTCAAGTGTGGCCGACACGGCGTAAGGGCGGAGCGCACCGTATCCCCTTGCGTTCATGCTCTCCAGCGTGACCGACCCAGCGCTCACCGTGGTCGCCGGGTGCGCAGAAATTTCCTGTGGGTTCCATGTTGGGCCGTGGAGGTGATCCTCCCTGATACATACATGGCCATGACGTCACCGACAGCCCAGCATTTGAATGTGCTCTCCACTGTTTACGTGGTCGAGCACCAGCCACAGGCCACCTTGCCCCAGAACGACGACTGGATCGCGCTGGTTCGTGCTCCGGACGGCGGGCTGACCGTCATCCGTGAGGCCCGGCCCGCAGATTCGGATGAGCGCTGGATCGGCTTCTACAGCGGAGCCACCGCGCACGGCCTGGACGTGCCCGGGATGCTGGCGGCAATGGTGCAACCGCTGGCCCAGGCGGCGATCTCGGTGTTCGTCGCCTCGACGTTCCACGCGGACCTGGTCCTCGTCCCGGAACACAGCAAGCACCAGGCCGTCACCGTGCTGCGGGAGGCCGGGCATCAGGTGAGCGGCGAATGAGCCCGTCCGGTCACAGCACCGGATGACGAAGCTGCCAGGGCTGCAAGTTCGGGCTGCTCACCCCGGTGGGACAAGTTGGTCTCTGCTGACCTGGAACTCCGTCTGCCCCTCCGCGGCGGCGACGCCCCATGGCTTGTCGGTCGAGATCACCAGGGCCTCCCTGCCGTCCGGCCCTGTCACCGCCGCCACGATTTCGCAGGCGATCTCGACCTCCTGCGGATAGGCCGCCTCCGGAGTCAGCCTGTTCCCGTCGTCGAAGATGGGAGCCTTGTCGAAAATGGACCACCGGCGACCATGGACGTCGGTCATTCGGACCTCCACCCAACCCGGCCACGGCTCGTCACTCACCCACCGAACGGCCTCGCACCTCAACCTCGCCCACGCCACTCATACAGAATGCGCACCTGCCACACGCCGGCCAATATGTGTGGCATCACGGAATGCGAGCCGGCTCCGGGTTCGTGGACGAGGAGCCCGCTTCCGAAGCTCCGAAAGCGCCGAGCCATAGGGCTTTGTCCCGCAGCGGGATCGGCTCTGGCCAGTGCCGTCGAAGCGGCGAGGCGTTGAGCAGGAGTCGCAGGAAACAGGTTGGGGGCCACCGCGATGCGCATGCAGCCAGAGGCCCCCCTACCGCAGGCCGGCCTCCACGGGGCCGCGCGACGGCGTCTCACCTCACATCCCCGACCGACCTGTCTCGCGTTGAACGCCTGCTCGAAGGAGAATGACAGTTGATCATGGACGTTCCTGACATAAACTGGAGGACAATCCTGATATAAATCGGGGGACAGTTCGCGCTTTTCCCCCGAAAGCCCAGTTCAACGAGGGGACGGCATGGACCAGGACGTGCTCGTCAGTCGCAACCTCCAAGACGTCATCCGCCGCCGCCTGACAACGCGCCCGGTCGTGATCCTCACGGGCCCGCGCACGGTCGGGAAGAGCACTCTCCTCCGTACGTGCGCTCAGCTGCACAAGGTGCCGGTGATCGACCTGGACGAGCCGGGCGTCCGGAAATCCGTGGCCGCCGATCCCAGCCATTTCGCCGCGACTCCGGCCGAGCCCGTGTGTTTCGACGAGTTCCAGCACGTCCCGGAGATCCTGTCCGCGATCAAGGCAGAGCTCAACCGCGACCTGCGGCCGGGCCGGTTCATTCTCACGGGATCCACGCGTTACAGCGCCTTGCCCCGCATGGGGCAGGCGCTCACCGGACGCGCCCACGTCATGACCATCTGGCCGTTGTCCCAGGGTGAGCTGCTCGGCCGCCGAGAGAACTTCCTGGACGCCGTGTTCTCAGATCCGCAAAGCCTCCTGGCCGGGCCGCCCTCGCAGACTTCGCGTGCCGACTACGAATCGATGATCCTCACCGGCGGATTCCCGATCGCGCTCGATCTGCCGCCGTCGGAGCGCGGCGCGTGGTTCAGAGATTTCGTCTCGATGGTGATCGATCGGGACGTGCTCGAAATCAGGAAGGTGCGCCAGCGTCAGGTGCTGCCCGTCATCCTGCATCATCTCGCTGCCAGGACGGCGAGCACGGTCAAGGCGGCCGCCATCGGTTCCGCCGTGGGGCTGGACCAACGCCTGGTCGGCGACTTCATCGGCCTGCTCGAAGCGGTCTTCCTCATTCACCGGTTGAACGCCTTCGGCCGTACGCTCACCAGCAAGGTCGCCAGATCACCGAAGGTCCACCTGATCGACAGCGGACTCGCCGCTCACGTGCTGGGCATCTCGCAGAGGAAACTGAACCGTCGTGACCCCGCGGCCCTCACCGAGTTCGGGCGAGTGGTGGAGACGTTCGCGGTGAACGAACTCATGAAGCAGGCGGGCTGGTCGGACGAACTGGTCGAGTTCAGCCACTTCCGCACGAGAGACCAACGAGAGGTGGATCTCGTGATCGAGTCACAGGAAGGGGATGTGGTCGGCATCGAGGTCAAGGCGAAGGCCTCGATCGAGGAGCGGGATTTTCAGGGGTTGCGGCTGTTGAGGGACAAGCTCGGGCCGAGCTTCGTCGCCGGGGTGCTGCTCAACCTGGGGCAGCAGTCGTTCCGCCATGACGACCGGCTCTTCGTGATGCCGCTCGACCGTCTCTGGACCCCGTAACAGCGCCTGGCTGTCCCTCATGTCCTTTTCCGGGCTTTCGGGGGTTCCGGGGGTTCCGGGAGACCGTCATCAGCGGGCTGGTGGCCGGCCGCCGTGGTTCGTGCCGGATCAGGTGCGTTCGACCGCTGCGGATTCGCCGAACCTGGGCCTGGCGAAGGGAATTTGCCTGGGAATCCTGCCGAAGCGAACGCCATCCCGCAGGCCTCGGGAATCCAGCGTGTCATGGGACAGGCATGTCTCGGCAACCCGGCCCGGCTTGGAAACCGGCAGAGCTTGGAAACGGGCCCGTTTCCGGAAACCGGCAGGGCTCGGGAAACGGGCCTGGCTCCGGAAGTCTGGTCGTCACGCACTCGATCGGTTCTCTGGCCAAAGGTTCGCGGGTATCGCCGGGCACTTGTGGGGCGTTGGGCGGCAGCCCCTGGAAAGGCGCCCGAGCGAAGCGAGGACGATGCCTTTGGGGGGCGGAAGCCCTTGCCTGTCGGCTGGCGCGGGGAGGCGATGAGGAACATTTGGGCGCACCCGATAACCTGAAGTCACCGCCGCCGCCCGCCCCGTAGAGATGGTGGCCGCGTAACTCCTCGGAGGGGACGACTGTCATGAGCGCTGCCCGTGTGGGCGTAGTCACGTTTCCCGGCACACTCGACGACCAGGACGCCGCCAGAGCCGTACGCCTCGTGGGCGCGGAGGCGGTTCCGCTGTGGCACGCCGATCACGACCTCAAGGGGGTCGACGCGGTTTTCCTGCCCGGCGGGTTCTCGTACGGCGACTATCTGCGGTGCGGGGCCATCTCGCGGTTCGCGCCGTTGATGGAGGAGCTCATTCCGGCGGCCAGGGCGGGGCTGCCCGTGCTCGGCACGTGTAACGGGTTCCAGATCCTGTGCGAGGCGCACCTGCTGCCCGGGGCGCTGACGCGCAATGGTTCGCTGCACTACGTCTGTCGTGACCAGCGGGTCAGGATCGAGCAGAACGACACCGCCTGGACGAACTCGTTCGATCAGGGCCAGGAGATCGTCCTGCCGATCAAGCACGGCGAGGGCCGGTACGTGGCGTCCGACGAGACGCTGGCCGAGCTGGAGGCCACCGGACGGGTGGTCGTGCGGTACGTCGGCGGCAACCCGAACGGGTCGCTGAACGACATCGCGGGCATCCGTAACGAGGCGGGCAATGTGGTGGGCCTCATGCCGCACCCCGAGCACGCGGTCGAGGAGCTGGTCGGCGCGCCGAGCACCGATGGCCTCGGGTTCTTCACGTCCATTCTCAAGAAGCTGGTGAACGCGTGACCGACAGCGTGAAGCGGGCCGCAGAGACGCCCGACGAGCCGATGCCCTTCGCCGAGCTGGGCATGAAGCAGGACGAGTACGACCGGGTCAAGGAGATCCTGGGTCGCCGTCCGACCGGCTCGGAGCTGGCGATCTACAGCGTGATGTGGTCCGAGCACTGCTCGTACAAGTCGTCGAAGGTGCATCTGCGGCAGTTCGCCACCAAGGCTCCCAAGTCCGAGGCGCTGCTGGTCGGCATGGGCGAGAACGCGGGCGTCGTGGACATCGGCGACGGCTGGGCGGCCACGTTCAAGATCGAGTCGCATAACCACCCCTCCTACGTCGAGCCGCACCAGGGCGCGGCCACGGGTGTCGGCGGGATCGTCCGCGACATCATGTCGATGGGCGCGCGTCCGATCGCGGTCATGGACGCGCTGCGCTTCGGCGGCGCCGACGCCGTCGACACGCGGCGGGTGCTGCCCGGCGTGGTCGAGGGCATCAGCCACTACGGCAACTGCCTGGGCCTGCCGAACATCGGCGGCGAGGTCGTCTTCGACCCGTGCTACATCGGCAACCCGCTGGTGAACGCGCTCTGCGTCGGCCTGCTGCGCAAGGACCAGATCAAGCTGGCCACCGCGCCAGGGCCGGGCAACAAGGTGGTGCTGTTCGGCGCGTCCACCGGCCCCGACGGCATCGGCGGCGCGAGCGTGCTGGCCTCGGCCACGTTCGAGGACGAGTCGCAGGCCAAGCGGCCGGCCGTGCAGGTGGGCGACCCGTTCATGGAGAAGCTGCTCATCGAGTGCTGCCTGGAGCTGTACGCGGCCGACGTGGTCGTCGGCATCCAGGACCTCGGCGCGGCCGGCGTCTCCTGCGCCACCACCGAGCTGGCGGCCAAGGGCACCGGCGGCATGGACGTCGACCTCAACCTGGTCCCGCTGCGCGACCCCTCGCTCCGGCCTGAGGAGATCCTCATGAGCGAGTCGCAGGAGCGGATGATGGCCGTGGTCCGGCCGTCCGACATCGCGGCGTTCATGGCGATCTGCGAGAAGTGGGACGTCCCCGCCACCGTCATCGGCGAGGTCACCGACACCGGCCGCCTGGTGATGACCTGGGACGGCGAGATCATCGTGGACATCCCGCCGGGCACCGCCGCCGACGAGGGCCCCGTGTACGAGCGTCCGTTCCACGAGCCGGCCGGCCAGGCCGCGCTCAACGCCGACACCCCCGACTCGCTGGCGCGCCCGGACGACCTGCGGGCCACGCTGCTGCAGCTCCTCGGCTCGCCGAACCTGGCCTCCAAGGAGTGGGTGACGTCCCAGTACGACCGGTACGTCCGCTCCAACACCGTGCTGGCCCAGCCGGCCGACGCGGGCATGCTGCGCATTTCGGAGGCCATCGAGGGCGCCGAGCCGACGACCCGGGGCATCGCGCTGTCCACCGACGGCAACGGCCGTTACGCCAAGCTCGACCCGTACGCGGGGGCGCAGCTCGCGCTGGCCGAGGCGTACCGGAACGTGGCCGTGACCGGCGCCGAGCCGCTGGCCGTCACCAACTGCCTCAACTTCGGCTCGCCCGAGGACCCCGAGGTGATGTGGCAGTTCGCCGAGGCCGTGCGCGGGCTCGCGGACGCCTGCAAGACCCTGGGCGTGCCGGTGACCGGCGGAAACGTCTCCTTCTACAACCAGACGGGCGCCACCGCCATCCACCCGACGCCGGTGGTCGGCGTGCTCGGCGTCATCGAGGACGTGGCCAAGCGGGTGCCGTCCGGGTTCGTGGCGGAGGGGCTGCGCATCGCGCTGCTCGGCGACACGCGCGCGGAGTTCGGCGGCTCTGAGTGGGCGCACGTCGCGCACCACCACCTCGGCGGCCTGCCGCCGCAGGCGGACCTGCCGGCCGAGCAGGCGCTGGCCAAGGTGCTGGTCGAGGCCGCGGCCCGGGGGCTGCTCGAAGGCTCGCACGACCTGTCGGACGGCGGCCTGGCGATCGCGCTGGCCGAGTCCTGCCTGGCGCGCGGCGTCGGGGCCACGGTCTCGCTGTGCGGCGACGACGCGTTCACCGACCTGTTCAGCGAGTCGGCGGCGCGGGCCCTGGTCACGGTGCGTCCCGAGCACTTCGACGAGTTCGCCGCGCTGTGCGGCCGCCACGAGGTGCCGTGCTACGGGCTCGGCTCGACGGGCGGGGCTTCGCTGGTGGTCGAGGGGGTGCTGGAGGTGCCGGTCGAGGACCTGCGCGAAACGCATTCTGCGGCACTGCCGGCGCTGTTCGGCTGACGCACACGAAACACGAAGAGGGCCGGTACGGGGATCCGTACCGGCCCTCTTTCGTGAATCAGGCCTTCTTCACGCAGACCACGTACACGGAGCCGCTGACGCTGGTGCCGTTGTCGCCACCATGCCTGTCCTCGTCATCGTTGCCCTTGCCGTTGTCGTCCTTGGCCACGGTGACGGTCCAGCCGTCGACGCCGGAGAGCACGCTGCTCATCACGACCGCGTTCTTGAGCGTGCCGAAGGTGAAGCCGCCACCGGTCGCGAAGTCGCCGCTCTTGCAGGAGGCCTTGACCGAGCCGAGCCCACTCAGGGACGCGAAATTGGAGTAGATCGTGAAGCCGCCGCCCGTGCCCGGGTCACCCTTCGGGCCCTGGGGACCGGCAGGACCCTGCAGGCCGCGCTCGCCGCGCTCGCCGCGATCGCCGTCGTCGCCCTTCTCACCCCGGAAACCCCGCGGGCCGCGATCGCCGTCGTCGCCCTTGATTCCCTGGAGGCCGCGGTCGCCCTTGTCACCCTTGGCGCCCGGCGTGCCGTCCTTGCCCGGCGTGCCATCCTTGCCCGGCGTGCCGTCCTTGCCGGGCAGGCCCTGCTTGCCTTCCTCACCCTTCAGACCCTGCGGTCCCTGCGGGCCGGTCTCGCCCTTGAGCCCCTGGGGACCCGTGGCGCCCCTGGGGCCGGTCGCGCCGGTGTCGCCCTTCGGACCCTGGACGCCCTGCGGACCCTGCTTGCCCTGCGGCCCGGTGTCGCCCTTGGGACCCTGCACCCCGGCCGTCACGCCCGTGCTCGTGCCGCCGCCGATGACGACCCGCTCCTCCGTCTTACGGCACGGAGTCGTCGGGTTGACGATGCGGGCGTAGCGGGTCTTCTTGTGCACACACGCGTGCACCTCGTTCGAGGCCGACGAGGCGGTGGCGACGCCACCGATGGCGAGGAGCGAGGCGGCCAGCGCTCCGACTGTGGCGAGGGTGAGCGTGCGCCCCCCGCGAACCTTCATGGCCACGGTTTTCCTTCCAAAGGAACGGGTGTTGCTGAGGTTGTTCATGTGATTCACGTTTGAACCGTTCCAAAGGGTGACAGGAACTACGTAACGTATTTGTCACGACGCATTCCGTTACTGACCTGGTTGACGGATTGTTGTCCACACAGGTGTGTCAAACCCACCGCGAGCACACGAAAGGGCCGATACGCCTTCGTATCGGCCCTTCGTTCGGTTGGATCAGCCCTTGTTCAGGCAGACCACGTACATGCTGCCGGCCGAGCTGTTGCCGATGCTGTCCACCGAGACGGTCCACTCGGTGGTCGACTGCGGCGCGCTCATCGTCACCCGAGCGCTGATCTTGGTGAGCGCGTAACCGCCTCCGGTGGCCAGGTCGGTGCCGTCGCACGCGAGGACGTGCTTGCCCTCGCCGCCCAGCGTGAGGTGCTTGTTGTAGACCTTGACGTTGGCCTGGCCGTCCTTGCCGTCCTTGCCGTCCTGGCCGTTCTTGCCGTCGACGCCGTCCTTGCCGTCGATGCCGTTCTTGCCCGGATCGCCCTTCTCGCCCTTCAAACCCTGAGGGCCGGCCACGCCCTGCTTGCCCTGCGGACCCTGCGGGCCCGTGGCGCCCGTGTCGCCCTTCGGACCCTGAACGCCCTGGGGCCCCTGCTTGCCCTGCGGGCCGGTGTCGCCCTTCGGGCCCTGGACGCCGGCCGTCACGCCGGTCGACCCGCCGATGACGATCCGCTCCTCCGTCTTGCGGCACTTCGTACCGGGGTTGACGATGCGGGTGTACCTGGTCTTCTTGTGCACGCAGGCATGCACCTCGTTCGAGGCCGACGAGGCGGTGGCGACGCCACCGATGGCGAGGAGCGAGGCGGCCAGCGCTCCAACTGTGGCGAGGGTGAGCGTACGCCCACCGCGGACCTTCATGGCCACGGCTTTCCTTCCAGAGGAACACGTGTTGCGGGGGATGAATATGAGGTTCACGTGCGAGTCACCCGGCCGGATGACAGGAGTCGCATAACGCGATCGTCACGAAGCTCAGGGTTGATGATCGTATTGAGGGCTTCGCCCGCCCATGTAGGTAAAACGACGCATTGGCGGGGCCGATCTCGCGTGCATAATCGGGTCTGTGCCGTCCCCCAGCCCTTACCTTCCTCCGGCCAGGCAGCCAGTGCGGGCCGTGGTCTGGGCCATCCATCTCTCCGTGCCCATGCTCGGGCTGTGGCTGCTGCTCGCCCAGGTGGAGCTGAACGTCGTCTGGCAGCACAACGCCAGTCACTTCTGGATGATCCTCGTCGTGGCCGGCATCAACGTGGTGCTCGGCACGCTCATCAGCGAGGCGTCGCGGCGGCGGCAGGACGCCCGGCTGTTCCTGGTGTCCATGGTGTTCCTGAGCAGCGCCGGGTTCTTCCTGCTGCACGGGCTGGCCACGCCGCGCATCTTCCTGCCCACCGGGTCGCTGGGGTTCGACCTCGGCCAGCAGGCCGGGCTGACGATCGCGGCCGCATTCGCGTTCGCCTCGGCACTGCCGCTGGGGGCGCGGGCCGCCGCGGCCGTGCTGGAGTACCAGCATTTCGTCCGGGCCGCGCTGGTCGGGGTCATGCTGGCGTGGGGTGTCGCGTCGCTGGTTCCGGGGCTGACCGCGCTGAGCCTGCCGCCGCTGGCGTCGCCGGTGAACTGGCTGGCCTACGCCTCGATCCCGGGCCTGCTGCTGTACGGGGCGGCCAGCGTGATGATGTTCCTGCTGCACCGGCGGCGGCCGTCGGCCATGCTCATCAGCCTGATCACCGCCTACGCCCTGCTGGCCGAGGCCATGATCGCCGGCATGTCGCAGCTGAACTGGCATCTGAGCTGGTGGGAGTGGCACGTCCTGCTGACGCTGGCGTTCGTGTTCGTGGCCTACAGCGCGTACCTGCAGTTCAGGCGTGAGGGGTCGAGCGCGGGGCTGTTCGACTCGGTGACGTTGTCGACCACGGTTGCGCGCATCAGGCAGGAGTACGACCAGGCCCTGGAGGAGCTGGTCGACCACGTACGCAACGGCGAGCCGCAGGCGGCCACCCGCCTGTCGGGCAAGTTCCAGCTCAACGAGGGCCAGGCGGCGGTGCTCGACCGGGCCGGGCAGGCGCTGGCCAGGGAGCGCGAGCTGTCGGAACGGCTGTCCGCGCTGGTGGACGTCAGCGCGCAGACCCGGGTCGGGCTGCCGGAGAACCAGCTCCTGTCCAGCGCGCTCGACCGGGTGCGCCAGGCGTACGGCGACGTCAGGATCGGCCTGGTGTCGGAGGGCAGGACGCAGATCGGCTCACGCGAGTACCGGTTCACCGGGAACACCCCGATCAGGCGTGACCACCTGCTCGCCTTCCCGCTCACCGTCAAGGGCCACCTCGCCGGCGTGCTGGAGGTGCCGGTCGGCCGCAGCCACCAGGACGAGGCGCTGGCCGCCACCCTGGCCGGCCAGCTGTCGATCTGCCTGGAGAACGCCCGCCTCTACCAGGAGCTCGACACGCTCTTCCGCCAGTACATGTCCCCCGACGTGGCCAACCGCCTGCTGGCCGATCCGGCGCAGGCCGAGCTGGGCGGCCAGCTCAAGGAGCTGACCGCGCTGTTCGCCGACCTCAAGGGCTTCACCACGTTCTCCGAGCAGGTCACGCCGGGTGAGATCGTCGAGATGCTGAACCGGTATCACACGGCGGCCGTCCCCTGCATTCTGAACAACGGCGGGACGATCGTGCAGTTCGTCGGCGACGCGCTGCTGGCCCTGTTCAACGCCCCGGCCACGCAGCACGACCACGCCAGGGCCGCCTGTCAGGCCGCGCTGGCCATGCAGCTGGCGGCGGCGGAGGTGGCCGAGGAGATGGCCTGGAAGCGGGTGGACGACGTCCAGTGGCCCACGTTCCGGGTCGGCGTGAACACCGGGCCCGCGCTCGTCGGCAACATCGGCAGCCCGGAGCTGCGCGGCTTCAACGCCATGGGCGACTGCGTGAACGTGGCGGCCAGGCTCCAGGCGCTGGCCGAGCCGGGCACGGTGGTGATCGGCGAGACGACGCTCAAGCAGCTCGGCCGCGGCGTCACGGTGAACCCGCTGGGCAGGCTCAACCTCAAGGGCAAGGAAGAGCAGGTCGCCGCTTACGTATTGACTGGAATGCAATAGAAGGACCTAACTCATGCGGCCATAATCGGCGGCATGGACGCAGAGCCAGGCGAGTTCCTCACCCTGCTCACCCCCGAAGAGATCGACGCGCTGCGCGCGGCCGGACGGCCGCGACGCTGGGAGCGCGGGACCACCGTCATGACCGAGGGCGACACCTCGGACTGGGTGCTCCTGCTGACCGAGGGCCGGGTGAAGGTGTCGTCGCACACCACCAGCGGCACCGAGGTCGTGCTGGCCGTGCGCGGTCCCGGCGCGCTGATCGGTGAGATGTCGGCCGTCGACGGGTCACCGCGCTCGGCCACGGTGACCGCGCTCGAACCGATCGCGGGCATCGTGGTGCGCGACTTCCCGGCGTTCCTGGCCACGCACGGGCGGGTGGCCGTCCTGCTCATGCAGCTCATCACCGGCAAGCTGCGCGACTCGGACAGGAAGCGGATCGAGTACGGCGCCTTCGACACGACGGGACGGGTGGCCACGCGGCTGCTCGAACTGGCCGACCGCTACGGCGAGCAGACCAACAGCGGCGTGCGCGTGGCGCTGCCGCTGTCGCAGGACGAGCTGGCCGGCTGGACCGGCGCCTCCCGCGAGGCGGTCAGCAAGGCGCTGCGCACGCTGCGCGACCGCGGGCTGATCGAGACCGGCCGGCGGCGCGTGGTGATCCACGACCTGGAGGGCCTGCGCAAGCGCGCCAGGTGACGGGCGGCACCCCCTGGGACAAAGCGGACGTACGTCGTACGTCATAGTGGGAGTCATGGTCGCGGTCACCCCCGAAGAAGACAGCCGCCTCCGACTCCGCTATGCCTGGCGCGTCTGCTCGGTCGTCAGCCTGGGGCTCATCCTCATCGGCATCGCCGGCAGCACGCTGAACGTCGCGCTGCCCACCGTGGTGCGGCACTTCTCGGCGTCCCCGCTGGAGTCCGGCTGGATCCTGCTGTCGTATCTGCTGGTCAGCACGGCGAGCCTGGTGTTCTTCGGCCGCGTGGCCGACCTGCTCGGCCGGCGCGGGGTGTATCTCACCGGGTTCGCGCTGTTCACCGTCGCCTCGTTGCTGGCCGGGCTCTCCCCCGACGTCTGGTTCCTCATCGGGATGCGGGTGCTGCAGGCGGTCGGCGGGGCGATGATCCTGGCCAACGGCACCGTGCTCATCACCGACGCCTTCCCGCCCGAACGGCTCAGCCAGGGCATGGGCGTCTACATCGGGACCTTGTCGGTGGCCCAGCTCGCCGGTCCCACGGTCGGCGGCCTGATCGCGGAGACCGCGGGCTGGCAGTGGATCTTCTGGGTGAACGTGCCCGCCGGGGTGATCGCGCTCGGCTGGGGCGCGCTGGCCTTGCGCAGGATGCCGACCAGGCCGAAGGAACCGGTGGACGCGCTGGGCAACGTGCTGCTGTTCGCCGCGCTGTCCGCGGTGATCCTGGCGCTGTCGGAGGCCGGCTCCGGCGGGCTGTCCAGCCCGATCGTGCTGGCCGGCGCGGCCACCTTCCTGGTGCTGCTGCCGCTGATCTGGCTGGCCGAGCGGCGGGCGCCGAACCCGGTGCTGAACCTGACGCTGTTCGGCGGACGGCTGCTGACCTGCGCGAACCTGGCCTCGTTCGGCAACGCGCTGGCCCGCTCGGCGCTGATCCTGGTGGTCGCGCTCTACTTCCAGGCGGCCAGGGGGCTGGACGCGTTCGAGGCCGGGCTGAGCGTGCTGCCGGTGCCGCTGGGCATCGGGCTGGCCTCACCCATCGCCGGGGCGCTCGGGCGGAAGGTGTCGCCGTACGCGGTGTCGATCGGCGGGGCGGCGATGACCTCGCTCGGGCTCGGCACGCTGATGCTGACCGCCGACCCGGCCACGCCGTACTGGATCATCGGGATCGGGCTGTTCGTGGCCGGTTGCGGCAGCGGCACGTTCCTCACCGGCAACACCACGCTGGTCATGCGCGCGCTGCCGAGCGGCAGCCTGGGCGTGGTGAACGGGTTCCGCGTCATGATCATGAACATCGGCGTGGTGCTCAGCGTCGGCCTGTCGCTCAGCGTCCTGACCAGCTCGGTCGGCCCGGAACTACGGGCCCAGGTGTACGCCGCGACGCTGGCCGAGCTGTCGCCGGTGGCGGTCGGCCAGCTCATGGACGGCTTCCAGCGGGCGTACGCGGTGCTGTTCACGGTGGCCGTGGCGAGCGTCGTACTGGCCGCCCTGGCCCGCCGGCCACGCCGGTGACGTATTACAAAACGTGTTACACTCATTCCATGGGAACGCTCAATGTCCGCACTGATGAGGCGATGGAAACCGCCCTTCGTGCGCTCGCGGGAGAGACACGAAGCCGCTCCGAGGCCGTGCGCTACGCCATACTCCACACGTACAAGGAAATGCTGCTGAAGCAGGCGGCGGCCGATGCCGACCGGTTGCGGAACGACCCTGACGACCAGAGCGAGATGCTGGCCATCCAGCGCTTCATGGGCGTTTCCGAGTGATATTCCGAGGCGCGATCTACGAGATCAAAGCGCTTCCAGGTGCACAAGGACACGAGCAGCAAGGTCGTCGCTACGCCGTGATCATCCAGTCGGACCGTTTCTGCACGAGCACGATAACCGTGGCACTGACGTCCACGAGCGCGGGGCCCGCCATCTACCGGCCTGAGATCGAGTTCGATGGCAGGAAGTCGCGCATTCTGACCGACCAGATCTACTCGATCACGGAATCGAGACTCGGCGACTTCAAGGGCGCGCTGGAAGCGCACGAAGCCGCCGAGCTCGACCGTGCGCTGATGCTGAGACTCGGCCTGATCTAGAGCGCGGTCGCCAGCCGGGCCTCGACGTCGCGGTAGCGGGAGACCGGGACGAGGTGCACGCCGGCGAACGCGCCGGAATCGCGGATGGCCAGCACCTGCTCGCAGGCGGCGGCCACCCCCGCCATCCGGTCCAGTGACACGCGCCTGACGAGGTCCTCGGGGATGTCGATGTCCGGGATGGCGGCGGCCAGCCGGCGGGCGTGGTTCTCGCTGGCCAGCACCATGACGCCGGCGTAGACGGGCACGTCGACCGGCTGCGACTCGCGCCACCGCAGCTGTGCCTCCACCGAGTAGCTGACCTGGGAGAACAGGAAGTCGGCCGACCGCTTCCAGGCCGGCAGCGGGCGCAGCGCGGCGGCGGCGCCGACGCGGAAGCCCGGCGAGAACGCCCTGGCCTCCTCGATCATGGAGCGCACGGTCAGGTCGCTGGTCCGGTTGCCGCTCGTCGGCTTGTCGCCGTAGACGAAGAGGAAGCTCTCGACCCCGTACGCGGCGGCCGTGAGCAGGTCGCGGCGGAAGCCCAGCAGGTTGCGGTCACGGGAGTTGAGACAGGCGATGCCGCGCCCGCCCATGGCCTGCACCTCGTGCGCGACTGCCACGCTCGACACCGTCGCCCGCCCGATGTGGTTGTCGGGGATCAGGAACGAGTGCGCGATCGTGCTGAGCGTGCCGATCTGGTGTCGGACGTGCTTCAGATCGGGCGCGGTCGGTGGTTCGATCTCGCATACCAGCTCGAACGTCATGCCCCCGACTCTAGACGTTTCGCCGCCAGCGCCTCTATGCCGCTCATCACCAGCTCGACGCCGAACGAGTCGTACAGGCCGGGGTCGAGCGCGCCGGCCATCGGCGTGGCCATCTCCACCAGGTGCGGATACTTCTCCACCGGCAGCGACTGCAGCCCGAGCCGTTTCACCCGCACCAGCTCCGCGATCTCCGCCGGGGTGTGCGCGGACTGGAAGTGCACCGGCGCGTCGGCGATGGCGATCACGCTGGTCAGCAGGTACTTGGAGATCAGGCAGCTCTCCTCGACGTCGAACCCGGCGGTGCGGGCCAGGCCGAGCGCCAGGTCCCATACGGCCAGGAAGTTCGGCACGGCCGTCTGGTCGACCTGCTCCAGCACGGCCTTGGCGCACGGATGCGCGCGCAGGGTGCCGATCAGCCCCACGGTCAGCTCGCGCAACCTCACCTGCCAGGGACGTTCGTCGGCCGGCTCCGGCACGAAGTCCGCGATCAGGTGGTCGGCCATGCCGACGAGCAGCTGGTCCTTGTTCTTGAAGTGCCAGTAGAGGGCCATGGGGGTGACGCCCAGGTCGGTGGCCAGACGCCGGATCGTCACCGCGTCGATCCCGTCGGTGTCACCGATCTCCAGCGCCCGTTCCACGATCGACCGCGCGGTCAGCTTTCCCATCACGGTTGACAACTATACGCCGTACAAGTTCAACTATACGACGTACAAGTACGGCGTATAGGAGGAAATTTCATGCGTTGGTGGGCGTTGGGGGCCGTGACACTCGGCACCTTCATGACGTACCTGGACAACAATGTGGGCAACGTGGCCCTCCCGACGATCCAGCGGGAGCTCGGCCTGACCATCTCCGGCCTGGAGTGGATCGTCAGCTCGTACATCCTGGTGTTCGCGGGCCTCATGCTGGCCGGCGGCCGGCTCGCCGACGTCTTCGGCGCCCGGCGCGTGTTCCTGTCCGGCCTGGCCGTCTTCACGTTCGCCTCGCTGGCCGCCGGGCTGGCCACCAGCGGGTCGCTGCTGATCGCCGCGCGCGCCGTGCAGGGCGTCGGCGCGGCGCTGCTGACCCCCACCGCGCTCGCGCTGATCACCCAGCTCTTCCCCGACCCCGCGGAACGCGGCCGGGCGGTGGGCATCTGGAGCTCGGCCGGGGCGCTGTCGATGGCGCTCGGGCCGGTGACCGGCGGGTTCATCAGCGAGCACCTGCACTGGGGCTGGATCTACCTGATCAACGTGCCGATCGGCGTGGTGACGTTCGGACTGGCGCTGTGGGCGGTACGTCCCGACCTCGCCCGCGTGCGGCACAGCCTCGACCTGCCCGGGCTGTTCACCTCCGCGCTGAGCCTGTTCGCGCTGACGTACGCGCTCATCGAGGGCGAGGCCGCGGGCTGGACCTCGCCGGAGATCCTGGCCGCGTTCGGCGTGTCGGGGCTGGCGGCGGCGGCGTTCCTGCTGGCCGAGTCGCGGGCCGCGGAGCCGATGATCGACCTGTCGCTGTTCCGCGCCCGGGTGTTCAGCGGCGGGCTGCTGACCATGGGCATCTGGTCGTTCGGCGTGTTCGGCATCTACTTCTTCAGCGCCCTGTGGCTGCAGAACGTGCTCGGCTTCTCCCCCACCGAGGCGGGCGCCGCCTTCGTGCCGATGGCCCTGGTCATGGGCGTGGTCGCGATCCTGTCGCAGCGGGTCAGCGCGCTGCTGGGCATGGGGCGCACGGTCGCGCTCGGCATGGCGCTCATGGCGGTGGCGATCTACCTGCTCGCCGGGGTCGGCGCCGACGGCACCTACGCCGACGTCGCCCCCTGGTTCGTGCTGTACGGACTCGGCGCCGGCCTGCTGGTGCCGCTGACCGCGGCGATCCTGGACGGGATGCCCAAGGGCAGGTCCGGCGTGGCCTCAGGGGTGCTGAACGTCTCGCGCGAGGTGTTCGGGCTGCTCGGCATCACCGTGCTGGGCGCGTTCATGACCTCCAGCCAGAGCGCGAGCGACCAGCCGCCGCTGGTCGCCTTCCTCGACGCCTACCAGTTCACGCTGGTGATCGCGGCGGCGGTGGTGCTGGCCGGGATCCCGATCAGCCTGTACGCGCTCCGCCGTCCCCCGCGCGAGCTCAGGAAGGACGACGCTCACGCCGCCACCGTGACCGCCGGGTCCTCGAACTGAGTGCGGTACAGCTCCTCGTAGCGGCCGCCGGCCGCGAGCAGCTCGGCGTGGGTGCCGCGCTCGACCACCCGGCCGTCCTCGATCACCAGGATGAGGTCGGCGGCCCTGATGGTGGACAGCCGGTGCGCGATCACCACGGCGGTCCTGCCTTCCAGCGCCTCGCCCAGCGCGGCCTGCACGGCGGCCTCGGAGGTGGAGTCGAGCGCCGCGGTGGCCTCGTCCAGGATGACCACCCTGGGCCTGGCCAGCAGCAGCCTGGCGATGGTCAGCCGCTGGCGCTCGCCGCCCGACAGCCGGTAGCCGCGCTCGCCCACGACCGTGTCGAGCCCGTCGGGCAGCGATTCGATCAGGGCGGCCAGGCGGGCCCTGGTCAGGGCGTCCCAGATCTCCTCCTCGCTCGCCGAAGGGCGGGCCAGCAGCAGGTTCGCCCTGATCGTCTCGTGGAACAGGTGGCCGTCCTGGGTGACCATGCCGAGCGTGTCGCGGATGGAGTCGGCGGTCAGGTCGCGCACGTCCACGCCGCCGAGGCGCACCGCGCCCGAGTCGACGTCGTAGAGCCTGGGCAGGAGCTGCGCGATCGTGGACTTGCCCGCGCCGGACGAGCCGACGAGCGCCACCATCTGCCCGGGCTCGGCCGTGAACGACACCCCGTGCAGCACCTCCTCGCCACCCCGGTTGTCCAGGACGGCGACCTCCTCCAGCGAGGCCAGCGAAACCTTGTCGGCCGACGGGTAGGCGAAGCGCACGTCGTCGAACTCGACCGAGATCGGGCCTTCGGGGACCTCGCGGGCGCCCGGCTTCTCCTTGATGAGCGGCTCCAGGTCGAGCACCTCGAAGACCCGCTCGAAGCTGACGACCGCGCTCATCACGTCCACCCTGGCGCTGGCCAGCGAGGTCAGCGGGGCGTACAGGCGGGTCAGCAGCAGGGCCAGCGCCACGACCGCGCCGGGTTCGAGCTGGTCGCGCAGGGCGTAGAAGCCGCCCAGGCCGTACACCAGGGCCAGCGCCAGCGCGGAGACCAGCGTCAGCGCGGTGACGAAGACCGACTGGTTCATGGCGGTGCGCACGCCGATGTCGCGCACCCGCCTGGCGCGGGCGGCGAACTCGGCCGACTCGTGCGCGGGCCGGCCGAACAGCTTGACCAGCGTCGCGCCGGGGGCGGAGAACCGCTCGGTCATCTGGGTGCCCATGGCCGCGTTGTGGTCGGCGGCCTCGCGCCTGAGCCTGGCGATCCTGGTGCCCATGCGCCGGGCCGGCAGCACGAACACCGGCAGCAGCAACAGCGCGAGCAACGTGATCTGCCAGGAGATGCCGATCATCACGGTGAGTGTCAGCACCAGCGTCACCAGGTTGCCCACCACGCTGGACAGGGTGTCGGTGAAGGCCCGCTGCGCGCCGATCACGTCGTTGTTCAGCCGGCTGACGAGCGCGCCCGTCCGCGTCCTGGTGAAGAACGCGATCGGCATGCGCTGCACGTGGTCGAAGACGGCGGTGCGCAGGTCCAGGATCAGCCCCTCGCCCAGCCCCGCCGACAGCCACCGGTTCACCAGCCCGAGCCCGGCCTCGACGATCGCCAGGCCCGCGATCAGCGCCGCGGTCGAGCCGACCACGCTGAACGGGTCACCGTTGACGATCGCGTTGACCACCTGACCGGCCAGCAGCGGCGCCACCACCGCCAGCGCCGCCATCACCACGCTCAGCACCAGGAACAACGCGATGCGTCTGCGGTGCGGACGGGCGAAGGCGGCGATGCGGCGGAGCGTCGCCCGCGACAGCGGGCGACGCTCCTTCTGCTGGTTGTTCAACGAATACAGCTGATGCCAGGCGGTCACTTCCATGCTCATGACATGGAATCTAGTTCCTCAAGTTAACTTGAGGTCAACTGATTAAATCCGCTCAAGAGCCGATCTTGTGCCCCCGGCCGTGCCAGACCACCGCGACCGACGGGCGCGGCTGGCCGCCCTCGCCGTCGGGCCAGCGGCTGGCCGGGTTGTCCGGGGTCGCGCCGTCGACCTCGCCCGGGTGCTGCACCGCGACGAACACGCTGCGCTGGTCGGAGGTGACCATCGGGCCGCAGGTCTCCGCGCCCAGCGGCACCGTGAGGAACTGGCGCAGGTACCCGCGCTCGCGCCCCTGCACCGGCATGACGAACAGGCCGTCGTTGCTGCCGAGCTGGTTGCCGTCCGTGGAGATCCACAGGTTACCGTCGCGGTCGAAGGCCAGGTTGTCCGGGCAGGAGATCGGCGAGACCTTGGTCTTGTCGTAGCCGGCGAAGTACGTGTTCGGGTCGTTCGGGTCGCCGCAGACCAGCGGCAGCGACCAGGCGAACGTCGAAGCGCCCGCGTCGTCGCGCCGCTCGACGATCTCCAGCACGTGGCCGTGCTTGTTGGAGGCGCGCGGGTTGGCCTCGTCCACCTGGGCCGCGGTGCGGTTGGAGTTGTTGGTCAGCGCCACGTAGACACCGCCGGTGACCGGGTTGCGCTCCATGTCCTCGGGACGGTCCATCTTCGTCGCCCCGACCTTGTCCGCGGCCAGACGGGTGAAGACGTAGACCTCCTCGGCCGTCATGCCGGGCACGTGCGACCGGGTGCCGGAGGCCAGCGGGATCCACTCGCCCGAGCCGTCGAACAGGCCGTCGGAGGGCAGCTTGCCGGTGCCGTCCAGTTCGGTGGCCGGGCTGTCGCCGGTGAACCTGGCCACGTACAGGGTGCCCTCGTCCAGCAGCCTGCGGTTGTGCCGGTCGAAGCCGGGGATGTAGCGGTCCTTCGAGACGTACTTGTAGATGTACTCGAAGCGGGAGTCGTCACCCATGTACACGACCAGGCGGCCGTCGCGGGCGATCGTGGTGTTGGCGGCCTCGTGCTTGAACCGGCCGAGCGCGGTGCGCTTGATCGGGGTCGAGTCCGGGTCGAACGGGTCGATCTCCACGATCCACCCGAACCTGTTCACCTCGTTCGGGTGCTTGGCCAGGTCGAAGCGCTCCTCGACCCGGTCGAAGCGGCGGCTGCTCGACGAGACGCCGGTCGGGATCCCGTAGCGGGCGTTGCCCGGGTTCGCGGGGCCGTTGACGAAGTACTGGTCGAAGTTCTCCTCGGCGGTCAGCACCGTGCCCCACGGGGTGGTGCCGCCGGCGCAGTTGTTCAGCATGCCCAGCGGCGTCGTGCCGGCCGGGTCGGCGGCGGTCTTCAGCAGCGCGCCGCCGGCGGCCGGGCCGGAGAAGCGCATCGGGGTCTGGGCGGTGATGCGGCGGTTGTAGCGGCGGCGGCCCTTGGTGGTCAGACGCCACTCGCCGGTGTTGCGCACCCGCTCGACCTCGACGACCGAGCCGCCGTGCGCGGCCAGGCCGATCCTGATCTGCTCCTCGGTGGCCGCCGCGCCGTTGGTGTAGCCGCGGAACATCAGCCGCTCGTCGCTGTACTCGTGGTTGACCCAGAGCAGGCCGCGGTGGTGGCCCATCGGGAACAGCGTGACGAAGTCGCAGTTGTAGCCGAACTGCTTGCCCTGCGCGTCGGCGCTCTGGGCGTCGAAGTCGAACGCGGGCGCGTCGGGCAGGACCGGGTCGCCCCAGCGCACCACCACGGAGGAGCGGTAGCCGTCCGGGATGCGCAGTGCGTCGTCCTTGTTCGGCGGGACGGGCGTGAAGCGCAGGTCACCGCGTCCCCAGAAGCCGGCGGTCTCGGGCTCGGCGGCGGCCGCCTGGGGGTCGTCGGCCAGCGCGGGCACCGCGCCCGCCACCCCGGCGCCGGCCACCAGCGCGCCCAGGGCGCCGGCGCGCAGCACGCCGCGGCGCGACAGCGCCTGCTTGACCACGTCACCGAAGTAGGCGTTTCCGCTGGTGTTGGACACCTCGTGCGCGCACGCGTTGCCACAACGGAACTGACAGGTCAGCGCGGATCGGCCACCTTTGTGCGGGGTGGAAAGCAGCGGCAGCATGCGCCGGCCGTCCCCGTTGGGGTTCGACACAGGTCCTCCAAGAAAGTGCGCGTTCGTACGGCGGGGACGTTACGGTCACCGAAGAAACCGCAGGTGAACGAGGACCTCCGCCTCGATGAACGCTGTTCGGGAGACAATGGTCGGGTGCCACCACGCAAGATGGACCGGGAAAAGCTGAGAACGGCCCTCGACGCCCAGCTCGTCGCACTGGACGAGCCCGCCTACGACGGCCCGGCCGACGCGCTGCCCGACGCGCTGGTCGCGGCCGTGCTGGCCGCCTACGACCGGGGGCTCAAGCCGGAGCGCGACGCGGGCCGCCAGGCCGTGCGCCACCTGCTCGACAAGCTCGCCGCCGCCGCGCCCGGCCGCACGGTCGAGGTACGCGTGCCGCCGTACGCGGCCGTGCAGGCCATCGAGGGCCCGAGACACACGCGCGGCACCCCGCCGAACGTGGTCGAGACCGACCCCAAGACCTGGATCGAGCTCGCGCTCGGCCGGCTGACCTGGGCCGAGGCCATGGCGAAAGGCGCGGTCTCGGCCAGCGGGGCGCGCGCCGACCTGTCGGCGCACCTGCCGCTCTAACGGCCCCGGTTCATCCAGGGGAACTTCTCCTCGAAGCACCGGTCGGCGAGCTGTCCTGGGAGCTGGCCGCATTCCTGCACGACGTTCCAGAACCAGATGGCCACGATCGCGAACAGGATCAGCGACAACACGCTGATCACGATCCCGGCGATCGCCCGGCCCCGGCCCGCGCCCCTGCTGAGCGCGACGCCGCCGAAGACGATCGACAGGATGGCGGTGATCAGGCCGGTGAAACAGACGAACACCAGGAACGGGCTGGCCACGCCGAGCACCAGCGAGGCGGTGGCCAGGCCGCTGCCCGGCCGGCCGTCCGACCAGTTCTGCTGGTACGGGCCGGGCGGCCCGTAACCCGGGGCGCCTGGCTTGCCGTCATAGCCGGGCTGCTGAGCTCCATAGCCGGGCTGGCCGGGCTGCTGGGCGCCGTAGCCGGGCGGGCCCGGCTGCTGCGGCCCGTATCCCGGGGCGCCGCCGTACGGGCTCGACGGGGTGGTGCCGGGCACGTTGCCCTCGGGGGACTGCGCCGCGTACGGGCCGCCGTACTCCCTGGCCGGCTCGCCCTCCGCCGGAGGGGTGGGCTCGTCGGGGGCGGAGAACGTCGGGGCGCCCGGCTGCTCGTAACGCGAGGGGCCGGTGGCGGCCGGCGGCTCGTGGCCGGACGGGGTG
>NZ_JABCPZ010000549.1 GCF_013283785.1 Nonomuraea antri | reverse complement strand
GTGGGGGTGTTAGCGGCCCTTTTCGTAGATGAGGAGGCCGCGGGAGAGGTGGAGGGGGACCATGATCAACTCCACGATCAGAGCCTTCCAGGCGTAGTACAGGTTCACGGCCTTGTTCAGGTACACGAAGGGCAGGTTGTACAGGACGCGGTGTACGGGGAGGCGGCGGCGTTTTGCGGCGTAGAGCAGTGCGGGGACGGTGAGGAGGAGGTCTGCGCCGGCCCACCAGGACATGGTGGTGGCCACCGGTTCGTGCAGGGCGAAGGTGAGGACGAAGGGGGTCGCCCACCAGAGCGGGGCCACCAGGATCTCCAGCAGCGCCACGATGATCCAGATGGCCAGCATGGGTTTGCGGGTGACCAGGGCCGGGAGGTGGAGGCGGACGTTCTGCATGAAGCCGGCCATCCATCGCCAAACCTGTTTGCGGAGGTAGGTCAGGGTTTCGGGGTCGGCGGCCCAGGCCATGGCGTCCGAGACGTAGACGGCTCGGCGGCCGTCCAGTTGCTGGCTCCAGGTCAGGTCCATGTCCTCGACGATGGTGCGTTCGGGGAAGCCGCCGTAGGACGCCAGCATCTCGCGCCTGAAGACCGAGCAGCAGCCCGAGCAGACCATCGGGCTGTTGGCGAGTTGCTGGATCGGACGGTGCCAGTGGAAGCCGAAGAGGTATTCGGTGGACCTGCCGCGCTCCCATGCCGTGCGGGCGAAGTGGGTCTGGACGTTCCCGGCCGCGATGGTGACCGCTGGGTCGTCGAAGGCGGGTTTGATCTTCTCGATGTAGTCGGGGGCCAGGACCGTGTCGGCGTCCACGGCCAGCACCAGGTCGGTGCGGCAGTAGGGGAGTGCGTGGTTCTGGGCTTTCGCCTTGCTGCCCAGGTTTCTGGGCGGGCGCAGGACGGCCACGCCGAAGGACGCGGCGACCTCGCTGGTGCGGTCGGTCGAGCCGTCGTCCACGACGATGATCTGCTCGGGTGGGACGGACTGGGCCGTGATCGAGCGCAGGGTCGCCGGGAGGCCGTGTTCCTCGTTGTGGGCGGGGATGATCACGGTGAGGGTGGGGGTCACCTGCGCCTCCTCAGTTTCAGCGCGATCAGTGTCACCAGGCCGACCATGGCGTAGATGATCAGGCTGAATCCCAGCGTGGGTGGGCCTCCGGGCATCTCGTGCTCCTCTCCGGCGTAACTCTCCGGCTGAACTTTCGGGGTGGGTGAGGGGTGTGGGG
>NZ_JABCPZ010000548.1 GCF_013283785.1 Nonomuraea antri | reverse complement strand
GGCCGCGCAGGAAGCAGGGCATGGGCGCGGCCGGCGTGCTCGGGATCGTGTTCGGCTCGATGGCCGCGCTGTTCGTACTGATCGTGATCGGCGCGTTCGTGTTCGCGAGCTCGTCCGGCTCGGACACGACCACGCCGGTCGCGCTGCCCTCGTACGATCCCACCTACGAGCCGCCGCGCAGGTCCACCGAGCGTCCCACGACCGACAGGAGCGACGAGCCGAGCGAGGAGCCGACCACCCAGCGCCCGACACAGCGCCCGACACAGCGGCCCACCGAGAACGGGAACGACACGACGGTCAACCCGCCCGCCAAGGTCACGCTCAACACGAGCCTGAAGAACAACACCCTGTACAAGGCCGGCGGCCTGCCCAGGCTGGGCTGCCCGGCCGGCAACGTCAACATCTACAGCCACAGCCAGCTCAAGGCGCTGATCCTCAGGACCGGCCGCTGCATGGACCGGGCGTGGGGCCCGATCCTGCGCAAGGAGGGCATCGCGTTCAGCCCGCCCGGGTACGCGATCGCCGCCAGGCGCGGCAGGGGCGCGTGCGGCGACTACCCGTCGGCCGGCAGCATGGTGCCGTACTACTGCCCGCGCAACAACACGATCTACGCCTCCACCTCGGCCATGGCCAGGGGCAACGGCAACGCCCGCGGGTACGGCCAGATCATCTCCTGGCACGGCGGCATCATCAGCATGATGGCCCACGAGTACGGCCATCACGTGCAGAACATCACCGGCCTGATGAACTCCTGGTGGGCGCAGACGCTCGACTCCTCCAGCCAGAGCGGCAAGCTGGCGCTGAGCAGGCGGCTCGAACTGCAGGCCACCTGTCTCGGCGGCATGTGGATGCGGTCGGTCGCGGCCTCCTACCCGGTCACCACCGCCAATCGCGGCCGGCTGTTCTGGTTCTACGCTCAGGTCGGCGACTATCCGGGCTGGCCGCGGGATCACGGCACTCCGGCCAACAACAATCGGTGGTTCAGACAGGGCTGGGAGAAGAACCGGACTTTCCAGTGCAATACCTGGTTGGCGTCTTCCTCGGCGACGTCCTGACGTCATATGGCGTTCATCTCAGCTTGGGCACATGTCTCTGATGTCCATATATGGGGGCTAGAATCCTGGCAATCTTGTGCCCAATGGGGGGCGTGACCCAGGGGTTTCGCCTGGTAGGCCTGTGAAGGAGCCGGTGTGAGCAAGCGTGACGGGGTAGGCACCGAAC
>NZ_JABCPZ010000547.1 GCF_013283785.1 Nonomuraea antri | reverse complement strand
CATCGTGATCCGTTTCTCCCCTCCCACCCGTCCCGGCTACATGCGCGTCGTGCGCGCCAGCGGCTGGTACGACCTCATCGTCACGGCCGCGTTCGCGACCCCGTGGACGTACGCGTTCGCGCACGACGTGCTGTCGGCCGCCGGGGCGGCGCTCGGGCTGGGCGCTTTGCCGCCGTTGGAGCCGATGCAGGTTCTGTACGCCAACCTCATGGGCTCCGTCGTAGTCGTCTGGGGGCTGCTGCGCGTCGTGCGCCCGTTGCCGTTGCATGGGCTGCTCGACGGCGTGGCGCGCGCGCTGTTCGCCGCCTGGCAGGCGTACGGGCTGGCGGACGGGCTCAGCGGGGTGTTGTGGCCGTTCCTGGCGATCGAGGTGACGTTCGGCGTGGCACAACTCGCGCCGTGGTTGCGCATTGGGCGGATCCGGCGGTCCTCACGTCAGGTGCCGGCGTAGGGGGTCACGAAAGGGGCGGGGCGTATGGCTGCGGCCAGCAACGCGCGCATGGCTTCCAGCGACTGGACGGGGTCGACCCGGTCGGGTGCGAGCAGCCACTGCTGGTGGACGCCGATCCCGGCCCCGACGATCGCCGCGGCCAGCGGCTCGGCGGGCAGTTCCGGCGGCAGCGGCAACAGCTCCAGTGCCCGGCGGCAGTGCTCGCGCAGGGTTTCGTGGATCTCCACGTATCGGCCCTGGATGGGCGAGCCCGGTTCCAGCGCCTCGACCAGGAGTGTCACGAACAGCTTGGTGGTGGGCAGCGTGAACAGCGCGGCGATGCCCGCCACCATGCCGTCGAACCCCGCCTGTCCTGACTGTCCTGACTGTTCTGCCTCCCCGTCCCGTCCTGCCCGCCCAGGTTCTCCCGGCTCTCCCGGCTTGACTGGTTCGTTGTGGAGGCCGGCTCTGATCGTGTTCACCGAGCGTTCGAGCACGGCCAGCAGCAGGCCCTCCTTGCTGCCGAAGTGCCACGGGATCGACCCCCTGCTGATGCCGGACAGCTCGGCCACGTCGGCGAACGTCGTCTGCCGGTAGCCCTTGGCCGCGAACAGCTCCGCGGCCGCGTTCAGGATCAGCTCGCGGCTCTCCTGACTGGTCTGCTCTCGTCGTGTTGTCACGCCACCTCCTCCTGTGCTAGCAATCGTAATCTATGTTGGCCAACACAGAGAGGAGGAGGTCCGCGATGCGGCTTCCGAACTCCGCCCACACCGCCCGCCCCTGGCGGATTCACG
>NZ_JABCPZ010000546.1 GCF_013283785.1 Nonomuraea antri | reverse complement strand
CGCGGGAGCCGGCCAGCCCGTACGCCAGCGAAAGGCACGCCCCGGCCAGCGCGGACGTGGTCGACGGCGTGGTCGTGCACCGGCTGCGCTCGGCCCCGCTGCTGGTCCACCCGACCATGCGGGTCACGGTCCCGACCAGGCTCGACCGGCTGGTGGCCGCGATCAGCCCGGACGTGCTGCACACCCAGGGCCACTTCGTGGTCGGCCGGGCCGCCATCGCCGCCGCCCGCCGCGCCGGGGTGCCCGTCGTGGCCACCAACCACTTCATGCCCGACAACCTGTTCCAGTTCGGCCACATCCCGGCCCGGCTCAGGGACCGGGCGGGCCGGCTGGCCTGGCGCGACTTCAGCCGGATCTTCAACCGGGCCGACCACATCACCACGCCCACCCCGCTGGCCGCCCGGCTCCTGGCCGACCAGGGGTTCACCCGCCAGGTCGAGTCGGTCTCCTGCGGCATCGACCTGACCAGGTTCCACCCGCGCGCCGAGCCCAAGGCGTGGGCACGCAAGACGTTCGACCTGCCCGACCGGCCCACCGCGCTGTTCGTCGGCCGGCTCGACGAGGAGAAGCGCATCGACGAGCTGATCCGCGCGCTGCCGCTCGTGCTCAACGAGACCGACGCCCAGGTGGCCCTGGTCGGCCGGGGCAACCAGCGGGGCGAGCTGGAGAAGCTCGCCAAGCGCATCGGCGTCGGCGAGCGGGTGTTCTTCCTCGGCTTCGTGCCCGACGAGAACATGCCGCAGGCGTTCGCCGCCGCCGACGTGTTCGCCATGCCGGGCATCGCCGAGCTGCAGAGCATCGCCACGCTGGAGGCCATGGCCTCGGGGCTGCCGGTGGTCGCGGCCGACGCGATGGCGCTGCCGCACCTGGTCGACGGCAACGGCCACCTCTTCGCCCCCGGCGACGTCATCGCGCTGGCCAGGCACCTGACCTCGATCCTCGCCGACGACGCGCTGCGCACCCGGCTGGGCAAGGCCAGCCGCGAGCTGGCCCTGACCCACGACCACCAGACCTCCCTGGCCCGTTTCGAGCAGATCTACGACGAGGTGACGCAGTGACCTGGAGAACGAGCACCTGGACCACCTTGGCGGGCGCGGTGGTGGCCGTGTCCGCGCTGGGCTACGCGCAGCTCGCCCTGCCCGCCCAGCCGCTGCTGAGCGACTACGCGCTGGTCGCCGGCGGGCTGGTGCCCGTGCTGATCGGAATGCTGGCGCTGGCCGGGGCGTGCCTTTCGCTGGCGTACGGGCTGGCCGCGCGGGAGC
>NZ_JABCPZ010000545.1 GCF_013283785.1 Nonomuraea antri | reverse complement strand
CTAGTGCTGTGACCGGAAATGATCACCGGGTTGGCGTGTAGGACGGTCCTGCCGGTTGGATGAGCTGATCACGCTCGTTCCAGCAGTTGGGAGGCCCGGTGACACAACCGGTCAAGGTCCGCAGGCTCTCGGACCAAGAGGGGCAGAAACTGCAGCGCATCGTGCGACGCGGCACGATGAGCACGGTGCGGTATCGGCGGGCGATGATCCTGCTGGCCTCGGCCGGCGGCAACACCGTCCCGGTCATCGCCCGGCTGGTGCAGGCCGATGAAGACACCGTGCGGGACGTCATCCACCGCTTCAACGAGATCGGTCTGGCCTGCTTGGACCCTCAGTGGGCGGGAGGCCGTCCCCGCCTGCTGAGTCCTGACGACGAAGAGTTCATCGCGGCGACGGCCACCACGCGACCAGCCAAGCTCGGCCAGCCGTTCACCCGCTGGTCCATCCGCAAGCTCCTGCACTATCTGCGCCGCCTTCCCGGCCGGGCCATCGCCCTTGGCCGGGAGGCGTTACGCATCCTGCTGCACCGGCACGGGATCACCTTCCAGCGCACCAAGACCTGGAAGGACTCACCCGATGCGGACTTCGACGCGAAGCTGGAGGAGATCGAGTACGCCCTCACCCACCGCCCCGAGCGCACCTTCGCCTTCGACGAGTTCGGCCCGCTCGGCATCCGGCCCACCGCCGGAACCGGCTGGGCACCCGCCGGCCAGCCGAACCGGTTGCCGGCCACCTATCGCCGCACCCAGGGCGTCACCTACTTCCACGGCTGCTATTCCGTCGGCGACGACCTGCTGTGGGGCGTCAACCGAGCGCGCAAGGGCATCGACCACACCTGGGCCGCCCT
This sequence comes from Nonomuraea antri, assembly GCF_013283785.1. GTDB lineage: Bacteria > Actinomycetota > Actinomycetes > Streptosporangiales > Streptosporangiaceae > Nonomuraea > Nonomuraea antri. The sequence goes on along the minus strand of NZ_JABCPZ010000545.1, from coordinate 416 downwards.
GAAGTCGATCCGGGCCGCCCGCCCGGACGGCGCCCCCATCTACGTCATCTTGGACAACCTGTCGGCCCACAAGAACTGGCGTATTCGCGCCTGGGCCAAGAAGAACAAGGTCAGGCTGCTGTTCACGCCGACCTACGCCTCCTGGGCCAATCCGATCGAGGCGCACTTCGGGCCGTTACGCCAGTTCACCCTGGCCAACTCCGACCATCCCAACCACACCGTCCAGACCCGGGCTCTGCACGCCTACCTGCGCTGGCGCAACACCCACGCCCGCCACCCCGACGTACTGGCCGCCCAACGCCGCGAACGCGCCCGCATCCGCAGCGAGAAAGGCATCCGCTGGGGCGGCCGGCCCCTCACAACAGCAGCCTGAACCCATCACCCAACCCGGTGAACGTTTCCGGTCACAGCACTAG
>NZ_JABCPZ010000544.1 GCF_013283785.1 Nonomuraea antri | reverse complement strand
GCAAGAGCTTCTCCTGGCGCGACTACCGGGACCTGTTGATCGCAGCACACCAGCAGCTCAGTGGCCCGATCGTTCTCGTCCGGGACAACTTCAACGTTCACAAGGCCGCCGACCTGCAAAAGTTCGCCGAGGCCCGGGACTGGCTGACCATCTACCGTCTGCCGCCCTACGCACCCGACCTCAACCCGGTCGAGGGGATCTGGTCCCTCCTGCGACGCGGCTGGCTCTCCAACGTCGCCTTCAGTACCCCTGAACCCCTCGTCCAGCGCATCCGGCGCGGCCTACGGCACATCCAGTACCGCAGCGAACTCATAGACGGCTGCCTCTCCGAGCCGGCCTAGCAATCAGACCTACCTGAGCAACCCGGCCACATCACGAGTTCAACCTCAGTAATGCAGGGCGGCCGCGAGTGCCTCGGCCAGGGTCACGGGCGGGCGGCCGATCAGGCGGCGCAAGTCGCCAGAGTCGGTGTACATCTCGCCGCGGTTCATACCGCGGTCAGCGTCAGCGAGGACCTCCGCCAGCTCGGCGGGTAGGCCCGCGGCGTCCAGTACCTGGGCGAAGTCGGCCACCGGGAGGTCAGCGTAGGTAACCTGCTTTCCGGCCGCAGCGGAGATCGCGGCGGCGAGCTCAGTCAGGGTGAAGGACTCGTCGCCGCCGAGCTCGTACACGGCACCGGTGTGGCCTTCAGTGGTGAGGACGACCGCTGCGGCCTCGCGTAGTCGGCGCGGGACGCGGCGCTGATCCGCCCCTCGCCTGCGGCGCCGACGACCGCGCCGTTCTGCAGGATCTGCGGCAGTTGGCTGGTGTAGTTCTCCAAGTACCAGCCGTTGCGCAGCAGCACGCTGGGGATTCCGCGGTCCCGCAGATACGCCTCGGTCTCGCTGTGCGTGGCACCGATGACGGTGGTGGCCGTGTCCGCGTGCGTCGTGCTCGTGTACGCCACCAGCGACACGCCTGCGGATGCCGCGGCGTCGATCACGCGGCGGTGGTTGGCGACCCGCTCGCCCACGGGGACCGAGGCCGAGATCAGCAGCAGCCTGTCCGCCCCCGCGAATGCCTCGGCCAGGCCGTCGGTGTCCGCGAAGTCGGCGCGGCGTACCGTGATGCCTCGGTCGGCCAAATCCTTGATCCCGGCGATGTCCCGGCCGGTCGCGATGATGTCCGCGGCCGGGATCTCGCGCCGCAGCAGTGCCTCGAGGGTGAGCCTGCCCAGCTGGCCGGTGGCTCCAGTGACGACGATCGGCATGATGGTCATTCCTTCCTTC
>NZ_JABCPZ010000543.1 GCF_013283785.1 Nonomuraea antri | reverse complement strand
CGCCCGATCCTCCGGCACCGCGCCCAGCACCGCCGAGCCCAGCGGCATGGTCAGCGCCGAGCCCACCCCGATGGCGCAGACGGCGGGCAGCAGCCGCGTCCAGCCGTCGCCTGGCTCCAGGAACGCCGCCACCGCCATCCCGGCCGCGACCAGCGTGAGCCCGAGCGCCACCGTGTGCCCCGCGCCCAGCCGCCGCTCCAGCATCGGGACCAGCGGCGTCACCACCACGACCAGCAGCGCCAGCGGCACGAACGCCACGCCCGAGCCCGTCGGCGAGAACCCGAGCACGTCCTGCAGGAAGATCGCGGTGTAGAAGAAGACGCCGTTCACGCCCAGGCCCCAGAGCACCTGGGCGAGCACGCCGCCGGTGAAGGCCCTGGCGCGGAAGAGCCGCAGGTCCACCATCGGCTCTGCGGCCCGCCGCTCGACCGCCAGGAACGCCGCCCCACCGGCCAGGCACGCCAGGCCCGCCGCCACGACCTGGGGCGACGTCCAGCCGTGCGCGCCGCCGTGGATCAGCGCGTACGTCCCCGCGCCCAGGAACACCCCGGAGGCCGCCAGGCCGGGCACGTCCACCGATCGGCGTTCCACCGGGCCGCCCGGCGGGACGGCCACGGCGGCGAGCGCGATCACCGCCGCGCCCATCGGCACGTTGACCAGGAACACCCAGCTCCAGTGCCAGTGCTGGCTGAGGTACCCGCCCACGACCGGCCCGAGCGCCAGCGCCCCGGCCCCGGACGCCATCCACACCGCCACGCCCTGCGACCGCTGCCGCTCCTCCCGCCCGGCCAGTACGGCCAGCGTCGCGGGCAGGACCAGCGCCGCGCCCACCCCCTGCGCCAGCCGGGCGGCCACCAGCGCCTGGATCGACCCGGCCAGCCCGGCGCCCAGCGAGGCGACGGTGAAGAGGAACAACCCGGCCTGCAGCACCCGGCGGTGCCCGTACACGTCGGCCAGGCGGCCGCCGGCCGGCATGAGCCCGGCGAAGGTCAGGATGTAGCCGGTCGCCACCCACTCCAGCGCGGCCAGCCCGGCGCCCAGGTCGCGCCCGATGCTGGGGGCGGCCACGGTGACGACCGTGTTGTCCAGCGTGGTGACGAACCCGGCCAGGCCCACCACCAGGAACAACAGCACCGGCCTTGCGGTGCGGACGGCCGGCGCGGACGTCACGCTCACGTGTCCACCTCCACCCAGCTCCAGCCGGGGCCGTCCGGGTCGGCCCGCACGACCCTGGTACGGCCTGCGGTCAACTTGACCCAGCCCACCCGC
>NZ_JABCPZ010000542.1 GCF_013283785.1 Nonomuraea antri | reverse complement strand
TGAGCTTCCCCCCGTTCTCCGGACACTTGACCTGAGGTCACCCTTGATCATCAGGAAGGATGTCCTCCATGCCCTCGCCACACCCTCCCGAGTTCCGGCGTCGCGCGGTCGAACTCGCGCGCCAAGGTGACAAGCCGCTCCTCCAGCTCGCCAAGGACCTGGGCGTCAGCCGCTCGTGCCTGCAGAACTGGCTGCGGCAAGCCGACGCCGATGAAAACGCCGGCACCGGTGACCGGTTGACCAGCGCAGAGAAGAAGGAAATCGCCGAGCTGCGCCGCCGCAATAAACAGCTGGAGATGGAGAATGACATCCTCAAGCGGGCGGCGGCGTACTTTGCCCGGGAGAACGTCCTCCCAAAGTAATCTACTCGCTGGTCCGCGAACTCGCCGACGACTGCATTCCGGTCGCGGTGGCCTGCCGAGTGCTCCAGGTGTCGACCTCGGGATATTACGAGTGGCTCGGCCGGCCCGAGCCGCCGCGCGAACTCCGCAATAAGGAACTCACCAAAATGATCCGGCAGATACATGCCGACTCGCGCGGCAGTTACGGTTCGCCGCGGGTGCACGCCGAGCTCACGCTCGGGCTGGGTGAGAAGGTCAACCGCAAGCGCGTCGAGCGGCTCATGCGGGCGGCCGGCCTGCAGGGGGTCTATCGGCGCAAGGCCCGCCGTGACCTGGTCACCCAGGCCACCGAGGAGGACCTGGTGCAGCGCCGCTTCGACGTCGAGGCGCCCGATCGGCTCTGGCTGACCGACATCACCGAGCATCCCACCGGCGAGGGAAAGGTGTATTGCGCCGCCGTCATGGATGCCTACTCACGACGCGTCATCGGCTGGTCCATCGACGCACGACAGGATACGAATCTCGTGGTGAACGCATTAGCGATGGCCGTGGCCCGGCGGAAGCCGGACGCCCGCTCAACCATTCTGCATTCCGATCATGGCACGCAATATACGTCTTGGGCTTTTGGCAAGCGGCTGCGGGACGCAGGCTTGCTCGGATCCATGGGAACAGTGGGCGATTGCTACGACAATGCGATGATGGAATCGTTCTGGGGAACGATGCAGCTCGAACTTCTCGACATCAGAATCTGGAAAAACCGAGAAGAACTAGCCAACGCCATCTTTGAATGGATCGAATGCTGGTACAATCCATACCGACGACATTCCAGCATCGGAATGCACAGCCCCGTCACGTTCGAGGCCCTCTACAGGCCTTCAGGCACCGCCGAGTGACCTCACCTCAGGTGTCCGTGCTGCGGGGGGAAGCTCA
>NZ_JABCPZ010000541.1 GCF_013283785.1 Nonomuraea antri | reverse complement strand
CGCCACTGGCGGGGAGGAGGATGCGCTTCAAGGTAACTCCTTGCGCTGTCGTGGAACGCCTCTTGCGTCCCATGCGTCAGTAAAGGGATAGCCAGGAACATACAGTGTCGATCTTGGAAACCGGAAGTCGCTTTGCCGGTGAAAGATGCGACAAAAGTGTCGTGACTGATTTGTGATGTTTGGTGACACTGCTGCTCGGAGCTGGGAGGGTTGTGGTGCGAGGTGTTTGCGCAGATCAAGATAAGGAGGATGTAAGGGCGGCTGCCTTACTGGTGGTTCTCATACCTAGTCAACTATTTGTGGTGTGACGCGAATCACAACGCCTATTGGCACCGATTTGTCGCCCCGCGCGTCCAAGGGGCCTTCATCTTCGTGCCGGGACGTGCCTTTGCTCGTTCGGCAGGGCGGGGGAAGCATGGGCGCGGGCCAGGCCGGCCGGTCGGTGGATGCGCAGGCGTCTGAGGGCGTGCGGCAGGGCGGAGCTCTGCTTCGGGCCCGGCGCGAGGATCCTTACCGTCGTCATGGCCGCGGTCGGCCAGAGTGACGTCAGAGCATTGGGCCACGGCGAGCGATACGTCCGTGATCAAGTGGAATTTAGCAGCAAGAAGCACTGCAGCCCGAGATGGGTCAAGACACCGGCCACCGGAAGTCGATGGAGCAGCACCGCATACAGCCGCTGCCGATGTGCTTCTCCCGCTTTGCCTGTCTGAAGTCGAAGCGCAATAAAGATCACTTCGTTAGGCGCTCATAGTGTCCACTGTCAGGCAGGTCACGCCGAAGATCGACTTTTCTGTCACTTTCTGCGCATGACCGTCGGGTGGTCATCATCGATGCCCGGAGTGCGAAAATCTCCGGCAACGCCGGTGGATCGACCGGGGTATGGAGTGCCTTGCGCCGTTGCTCGCCTGCCGATACTGTCCGCATTCGATGGGAAGGGTCCTGCGGACGTCCGTGAGGCATTCCTGCAGCTGGAGAGCGGTTCCCCAGCGGCTCTGGGCTGTTCATCGTGTACTGCGGCCAGCAGGTCCCGCCTGGCCTCGATATCGATGAACCCCTGGCTCGTCCACCCCGAATGGGAGGGTCGCTGGTCATATTCGAAGCGTCACGTGGTGGCCGCTCTCGACGAGAACCGCCCTTGCTCCACTCGGACGAAGCTCAGACCAGAAAGGCCGAAGGGCCTGGCTGGTGCCAGGCCCTTCGGGTTGAGCTGGGTTCGAGCTGGGGTTTGGACCCCCGGCTCGAGGATCATTCCGAAGATTAGCTGTCAGCCTTCGGGATGATGCTGCCGGAC
>NZ_JABCPZ010000540.1 GCF_013283785.1 Nonomuraea antri | reverse complement strand
ATGTTCTCGGCCAGCGCGTACAGCAGCACCAGCGTCAGCACCGCGAACCCGATCGTGGCCGGACGCCGCCGGCGGCGCGCGGCCGAGATGGTGACGGCGACAGCGCCGGAGACCATCATCGCCAGGATCCCGGTCGCGTACGCCCCGGCCTGCGCGTCGACGTCGGCGTCGAAGGCGATGGTGAGCACGACGCAGATGGCCGTGTAGACGAGCACGACCGGACGGACCGCGCGGCCCCACTCGGGCGCCATGCCGTAGGAGGGCAGGTAGCGCGGCACGATGTTGATCAGCCCGGCCATCGCCGAGGCCCCGGCGAACCAGAGGATGAGGATCGTGCTGATGTCGTAGAGGGTGCCGAACGCCTCCCCCAGCCGTTCGTGCGCCAGGTACGCCAGCGCCCGCCCGTTGGCCTGGCCGCCGGGCGCGAACTGCGCGGGCGGGATGAGCACGGTGGTGACGAAGCTGGTCGCGATCAGGTAGACGCTCATGATGAGCGCGGCCACGGTCAGCAGCTTGCGGGTGTTGCGGATGCGCGCGGCCAGCCGTTCGGCGGCGTCCTTGCCGGTGGCGGCGACCAGCGGCATCATGCTCACCCCCGTCTCGAACCCGGACAGTCCGAGCACCAGCAGCGGGAAGGCCAGCACCGCGGGCCAGATCACGCCGCCCACGCCGCCGCGGCCCTCGGTCAGCGCCGCGGTCCACCGCTCCAGCGCCTCCGGGGTGGCCGCCACCTCGGCCAGCCCTGACACCACGATCACCGCGTTCAGCCCGAGGAACAGCGCCACCAGCGGGATCGCCACGCTGACCGCCTCGGTGAACCCGAGCAGGAACACCCCGCCGAGCACCAGCAGCAGGATCACGGTGATGGGCACCGCGTGGCCGTGCAGGAAGCCGGGCGCGTACGGGTTCTCCAGCAGGTGGACCGAGGCGTCCGCGGCCGACAGCGTGATCGTCACGATCCAGGACGTGGCCACGAACCCGAGCAGGACCAGCACGAACACCTTGCCCCGCCAGAACGGCAGCAGGTTCTCCAGCATCGCCACCGACCCCTGCCCGTGCGGGCTCTCGCGCGCCACCCGCCGGTACATCGGCAACATGCCGAGCAGCGTCAGCGCCACGATGAGCAGCGTCGCCAGCGGCGACAGCGCGCCCGCGGCCAGCGCCGCGATGCCCGGCAGGTAGGCCAGCGTGGAGAAGTAGTCGACGCCGGTCAGGCACATCACCTTCCACCACGGCTGCGGCTTGGCGTGCCCCTCCTCGGTCTCCGGGCCGACCGGCTGCTGCACCCGGTGCTCCAGCA
>NZ_JABCPZ010000053.1 GCF_013283785.1 Nonomuraea antri | reverse complement strand
TCCCGGACCCGCCCATCCCGATCAGCCCGGACCCGCCCGTCGGCCGGTGATCGGCGGCCGGTTCCTCGCCTCCGTCGTCGACCTGGATGTCGATGCGCCCGTCGACGGCGCGGACGCTGACCCGTACCGGGGTGCCAGGCGCGTGTTTGCGCGCGTTGGTCAGCGCCTCCTGGACCACCCGGTAGACGGTCAGCCGCAGGCTTTCCGGAGTGTCGGCGACGGCCGGGTCGACGTCCAGGTCGATCGGGCCGTGCGCGGCCCGGTGCACCGAGGCGAGCATCAGCAACTCCGCCACGCCCGGAGCGGGAGCGAGGCCGGCCGCCGCGGTGTCGGGCTGGAGCAGGTCCAGCATGCGGCGCAGGTCCTCCATGGCGGAGCGGCCGGCCTGCTCGACGGCGGCCAGCGCCGGCGCCACCCGGTCCGGCTGGTCGGAGATGAGGTGCGCGGCGACCCCGGACTGCACGGCGATGACCGACAGCGTGTGCGAGACCACGTCGTGCAGGTCGCGGGCGACGCGCAGCCGTTCCTCGACGACGGCCCGCTCGGCCTCCCTGGTACGCCGCCATTCGGCCGCCAGCGCCTGCTCGACGGCCTGCCGCAGGGCCAGCCGGCGGCGTCCGGCGTAGCGGCCGATCGTCCACACCGCGGTGTAGGCCGCCACTGTGACCAGGGCGAGCGGGTGGTCGAAGTACGGCGCGCGCAGCAGCGCGAGCACCGCCATGCCGGTGTACACCAGGACCAGTCCCGCCACCGCGAGGTGGCGGTCATGCTCGGCGGCGACCGTGTACAGCGCCAACAGCAGGCACAGCGGGGTCAGCCCGGCGTTCCACCCGAACCCGGCGATCGTGAGCGTCGACGCCCACACGACCACCAGCGCGCTCATGGGAAAGCGACGCCGCAGCGTCAGCGGCAGGCCCGCGCCCAGGGCGAGCAGCACCAGCCCCGCCGTGGGCTCGGGGTAGGTGTAGGCGTCGGTCGGGTCGGTGGTCAGCACGCTGCTCACCGCGACGGCGGTGAACGCCGCCCCGAGCAGCAGGTCCAGCAGCCGCTCCCGGGCGGCGGGGACGGCCCTCCCGAAGTTCTGGCCAGGGCGGGGCGGGGCGTCGAACGCGGCGGGCGACTGGCGAGGCGGGCCGTCGAGCGCGGGGAACGGCCGGCGGGATGGGCCGTCGAGCGCGGGGAACGGCCGGCGAGGCGGGTCATCGAGCGCGGGGGACGGCGTGCGCAGCAGGCCCAGCATGCGGCGCAGATCCTCCAGCGCGGCCCGGGCGGCCTCTTGAACGGCCGTCAACGCCGGCCCCGCCTGTTCGGGCCGCTCGTCCACGAGATGACGGGCGACGCCCGACTGCACGGTGATCACCGACAGCGTGTGGGAGACGATGTCGTGCAGGTCGCGGACGATGCGCAGCCGCTCGGCGTACACCGCCTGCTCCACCGCCGCGGCCCGGCTCCGCTCGGCCACCAGCGCCCTGGCCATCGCCTCGGCGCGGCCCAGCCGCCAGCGGCGCACGAAGAACCCCAGCGCCCACGCCACCACGAAGAAGCCCGACTCGGGCAGCGTGGCCGGCGAGAAGGTGTCCGGCGCCCGCAGCGCCACGACGGGGACCGCGATCGTGTACGTGACCGCCAGACAGGCCAGCGAGACCGGAACCGGCCGCCAGGCGGCCACCGTGTACAGCGCCAACAGCACGCAGAGGCCGATCAGCCCCGGATCCCAGCTCGACCAGTCGAACAGGGTCTGCACCGCCAGCGTGATCGCCCAGACCGGCAGCGGCCATCGTCCGCGCACGGACAGCGGCAGGGCGGCGGTCAGGGCCAGAGCCAGGAGTCCGGCGTCCGGTTCGGGTTGCGGCAGGGTCGAGGCCGGATCGTGGGTGAGGACGTCGATCGCGCACAACGTTGCCAGCGCCAGCGCGAGCAGCGCGTCCAGGAGCCGGTCCCGCCGTTGCTCGTGCTGTTCGCCGGGCATCACCGTCATACCCACGATCGCAGGGTACGGTCCGGTGCCCGGCTGCGATACCGCCGTACGGCCGAAGGCTCGTTCCCCCGTACGGGGGAAACCGGCGGGCGCTTCCGCCCGGTGGCGGAACGGCGGAATCGGCCGCTCGGCCGCTGCCCGGGACGGCGCCTTCGTCGCACGCTTGGCGGCGTCGGCCTCGCGGATCGCTGTTCCGCTCGCCGGCCGTTTCGTCGCCGATCGCTCGAAAGGCAAGCCATGTCCACGACCTCCCCCGGCTCCCACAGTCCCCACGGCTCTTCCAGCCTTCACGGCCCTTCCGGCTCCACCAGCTCTTCCGGCTCCACCGGCGCGGCCGGCCGGGTTCTCACCCCGCAGTTCGCCGTCGTCGCCGGCGGCCTGGTCGGCGCGATGGGCGCCGCCGCCTACATCTCCAGCTTCTTCCTGCTGTCCGACCTCAGCGGCCGCGAGGCCGTGCGCAGCCCGCTCTGCGTCACCGCCAACGTGCTGATCACCATCGGTTTCGTCACGGTCGCCCTCGCCCTGCCCGCACTGGCCGGCCCGCTGCGACTGCCGCGCTGGGCCGCCGTCACCGCCGGGCTGGGGTGTGCGTTCCTGGCCACGATCGCCTGGGCCATGGCCACCATCGGCGTGGACTTCGCGGGGACGGTCACCGACGCCCAGTGGGACAGCCCCGGCCTGCCGGCCTTCCTGGGCGTGGTTCCCAAGATGCTGCTGTGCGCGGTCGGCTTCGCCGCGCTCGCCGTCGCCGGTTGGCGCGGGCGGGGTATCCCGCGGGGCGCGTGCGTCCTGCTCGTGCTCGCCGGAGTCGTGGCGGTGCTGTTGATGCCGCATCAGCCCACCGCTCTGCTCGGCGGCCTGGCCCTGGCCTGGGCCGCGAAGAACCCCGCCAAGCCTGGCTGATCCCCCGTCGTCGCGCGACAGGCGAAACGAGGAACCACCCGGCCGCGCGCGTCGGGGTCCCGCGCCCGCGCCGCGTCAGGCCAAGCCGGCGAAGCAGGAAAGCGACGAGGAGCGGCGCCGCGTATCGGGTGAATACCAGGCGGTGCGGAAATATCGTGCGAAGTATGGCTTCGGGGTGTTCGCGATGCACGTCTACCCCGAGGAGACGAACGGCCTGCCCGTCAGCCCTACGGCCGACGCCCAGGCGGACCCGAACCTGGCGATCCAGAGCAAGCTGTCCGAGACTCAGTCCGACGCCGACCGCAAGGCGGCCGACCAGTGCGTGGCCGAGGCGGCCCAGCAGGTGCTCGGAAGAAGCTGACGTCGCGGCGGGACCTCTACGAGCCGCCGGGCGTTCGGTCAAGCGGGCGGTGTGACCGGGGACCGCAGGCCGAGCCACTGCTCGGCGTCCCAGGCGTGGAACCGCTCCACCTCGATGAACCCCAGCTTCGCGGCGAGGCGCATCGAGCCGACGTTGGCGCTCTGGGTGGTGAGCACGACCGGCTCGCCGGGAAGTACGCCGTCGAACCAGCCGAGTGCCGCCGCGCACGCCTCGGCGGCGTACCCGTACCCCCAGGCCTGGGGTAGGAAGAGGTAGCCGAGATCGGCCTTCCCCACCGCAACCGGGCTACGGTGCCCGGTCGCTCTCCTGAGCAGGATCTGGCCGATCATCGCCCCGTCGAGATCAACGACGAAGCTCCCGGGCCACCGCTCGGGCACCTCGGGCATCTCGCGCTCAAGCTCGTCACGCGGACGGGGACCGCCGAGGTAGGTGTGCACCTCCGGCGAGGCGAGCAGCTCGATGAACGCCGCACGGTCCCGGGCTTCGGGCTCACGGAGCACGAGCCGCTCGGTCCTGATCGGGGCAGGCGGCCAGGCGATGGGTCCGAGTTCGATCACGACGGGCAACCTACCGCATGCTTGCCGGGCCGGGGCCTCGGTCGACCGGCAGCGGCATCGATCACGAACCTCATGGCCGAGGAGTGCGCCAGGCCGCCTGCGACACCGTCCACCCGCGCTGCGGCGGCGGCGAGCCGCGCCTGCCCGCCCGATGACAACGACGGCCGCGCCTCCCCCTCCTCGAAGACCACGGGGGTCACGCCTGCCCATCGGCCTCCCCGAAAACAGCGGCGGCCGCGCCTGTCCATCGGCTTCCCCAAAGACGACGCGCGGTCACGCCTGCCCCCCGGCCTTCCGGGGACGGCGGCGGCCTCGAAGGCTACGCCGAGCGGCCGCGTGCCACCGTAAGGGCGTCGAGTACCAGGTGGCCAAGCGCATCCTCGGCGCCCCCCGCGTCCGCGATCACCACCCGGGGTGCTCCGTCAAGGTGCGGCGGTGGGGGCCGCCCAGCTGCTGAGGAGCCGGAGCGCTTGCGCGGTCGGGGAGCCCGGCTCGACGTTGTAGACGCACAAGGTCTGGTCGGGGTCGCCAGGAGGCTGGAGGGACTCGTAGTGGAAGTGCAGTTCGCCGACGAGGGGGTGGTGGTAACGCTTGGTGCCGTGCGTGCGGCGCAGCACGCGGTGATCGTTCCACCAGGAGCTGAACTCCGGCGAGCGCAGGGTGAGTTCGCCGACGAGGTCGGCGAGCCGGCGATCCTGGGGATAGCGGCCGGCCTCCAGGCGGAGCATGGCGACGGTTTCCGCGGCGACGCGTTCCCAGTCGCCGGTGCGGGTCCGGGCTTCTGGGTCGAGCAGGTAGTAGCGGGCCATGTTCCGCTGAGGCACGGGGAGTGCCTCGAAGTCGGTCAATACCTCGCGGGCCAGGCGGTTGGCGGCCAGGACGTCCGTACGGCGGCCGAGGATGAAGGCGGGCACGTCGTGGAGGGTCTGGAGCATCAGGTGGAGGCCGGGCCTGACCCGCTGGGGGCTGATGGGGGCGTGGCGGGCGGGACGAGCCAGCAGGTCGGTGAGGTGCTCGCGTTCGGCGGGGTCGAGCTGAAGTGCCCGCGCGAGCGACTCGACGACCTCGGGCGAGGGGTGACCGGCGCGGCCCTGTTCGAGCCGGGTGTAGTACTCGGTGCTGACCCCGGCCAGTCTGGCGACCTCGTCGCGGCGCAGGCCGGACACCCGACGCGCGCGGCCGTCGGCAGGCAGCCCGGCTTGGTCCGGTGTGATCCTGGCTCGGCGTGAGCGCAGGAAGTCGGCGAGTTCGCGACTGCGGTCCATGCCCTCCAGTGTGCAGGGACGATCGGGCTGCCCAGGTGCACGGAGGTGGCCCTGCCAGTACCTGCCTCACGGTTACCGGTCTCACGGTTACCTGCCTCACGGTTACCGGTCTCACCGTTACCGGTCTCACCGTTACCTGCCCGGGCAGGGACCGTTCGGGCGCCTCGGGAAGGGGGTGCGGGCTGGTGTGCTGGTGAAGGACCGCGGCGATGGGCCGCGGATGACTCGGAAGGCTTGCACCATGAACGCAGCAACCCCTCTCGCCGGCCGCGTGGCCGTCGTCACCGGCGCGTCCAGCGGGATCGGCGAGGCCTCGGCCGAGCGGCTGGCCGTGCTGGGCGCCCGTGTGGTCGTCGTGGCGCGGCGCGCGGAACGGCTGGACGACCTCGTCGTCCGGATCGGGAAGGCCGGGGGCCAGGCGCTGGCGCTGGCGACCGACGTCACCGACGCGGTGGCGACGCGGGCCGTCGCCGAGCGGGTCGCGGCCGAGCTGGGCGGCGCCGACCTGCTGTTGAACAACGCGGGCGTCATGCTGCCCGCCCCCATCGAGGAGCTGGCCGCCGACCAGTGGCAGCGCCAGATCGACCTCAACATCACGGGGCTGATGAACGTGATCGGCGCGTTCGTCCCCCAGCTCGTCGAGGCCGCGGGTACGCGCGGCGTGGCCGACCTGATCAACACCTCCTCCATCGCGGCGCAGAACATCTTCCCGAACTTCGCCGTCTACTCCGCGACCAAGGCGTACGTCACCCACCTGTCCCGGCACCTGCGGGCCGAGCTGGGGGCCAGGAACGTGCGGGTCTCGGCGATCGAACCGGGGATCGTCGGCACCGAGCTGCAGGATCACGTCACGGACGAGGGCGCGCGGGCGTGGCTGGACGGCTCCAAGGAGACGATGGAGTGGCTCACGCCGCAGGACGTCGCGCAGACCGTCGGGTTCATCGCGAGCCTGCCGCCCCGGGCGAACCTCCAGCAGGTCACCATCATGCCCACCGGCCAGCCCAGCTGACCGCCTGCACCACCGTGCCCCGCCCGTGCCCCGCCCGTGCCTCTGAACGGCACTCGCCAGGGATGCCGCTCCAGCCGGAGGACCTTGCCGCGCGAGACCGGCTTGTCGCGATAGCGGGCCACGCTCGTTCATCTGCTCCGTCTCCGACCGTCGGCACCCCGGCCCGATCCGAGACACCGGGTCCGCCGCGCTCGGCTGCGACAGCCTGGTGTCGGCGTACTCCCCGGAAGGCCAGGGCGTTGTCATCGGCCGCCGGAGGTGGAGGAGGGCCCTCGGATTCCGTCCAGGAGGTAAAGGGTGCGGCGGTCGTAGTCGTCCCGGGGCGGGCGCGTGCCGTGCTTGAGTGCGAGGGCGTTGTCGACGACGAGCGCGTGGAGGTCGTCCGCGGTGAACTCCGGCCGCAGCGCACCGGAGGTCCGCGCCGCCGCGATGAGCTCTTCGTTGGCCTCGCTTCCGACGCGGCAGATCTCCATGAGCTGCTGCGAGTGCGGATATGTCTGCAACAGGACGTCGTTGAACGCGGGCTGGCGGTACTGGAGGTCGCGGATCGCGGTGAGGTAGTACGTGATCCGCTCGCCGGCGTCGTCGATGGTCCGGGCGTGGTCGATGACGGCGAACAGCTCACTCGCCACGACCTCTTCGATGACGGCTTCGATGAGGCCGATGCGCCCGCCGAACCGGTTGAAGATCGTGGCCTTGCTCACCCCGGCCGCCTTGGCCACCTCCTCCAGGGGCACCGTCAGGCCTCGTCCCCGGAAGGCGCCGATCGCGGCGGAGCGGATCTGCCGGGAATTACGCCGGGCGTCGGCGCGCAGCCGGGATTCCGATGGCACCCCACCGGTCAAGGCCCTCACCATCCCTTCCTGTCGCCCGTCAGCGCTAATTTGACTCGCCAGGTCAGTTTACCTACGGTCATAGACGGAAGAGAACCTGACCCTAGTGGTCAACTTATGACTCGCCCACCGCCGAGACGGACGCCGCGGGCGTTCAGGAAGGTCAAGAACATGATCGTTGTCACCGGCGCCACCGGTGGGCTGGGCGGGGCCACCGTCGAGCATCTCCTCGAGCGCGTACCCGCCGGCCAGATCGGTGTCAGCGTCCGCGACGTCGCCAAGGCGCAGCACTTCGCCGACCGCGGCGTGCGCGTGCGGCAGGGTTCCTACGAGAACCCGGCCGCGCTGCGTGACTCGTTCGCCGGCGCCGAGCAGGTCCTGCTGGTGTCCGGCAACGACCCGGCCGCCGACATGGTCGGACTGCACCGCGACGCCATCGAGGCCGCGGTCGCGGCCGGCGCCCGGCGGATCCTCTACACGAGCCAGCAGGGCGCCGTCCCCGGCAACCCGTACCCGCCGTCGGACATCCACATCGCCACCGAGGCGATCCTCGCACGCTCCGGAGTCGCCTGGACCGCACTGCGCAACGGCGCCTACGGTCCGCTCGACCAGGTTCTCGGCCCATGGCAGCGGACCGGCGTGATCGCTCAGCCGGCGGACGGCCCCGTCCCGTACACCGACCGTGCCGACATAGCCGAGGCCACCGCGGTCATCCTCGCCGGTGATCGCGCCTTCGACGGTCCTGTCACCCTTACCGCGCCGACCGCCGTCACCTTCGACGATTTCGCCGATATCGCCTCTGACCTCACTGGTCGCACCATCGAGCGCATCGTCCTGGACGACGAACGGTGGGTCGCCGAGCGCATCACGACCGGCGTGCCGGAGCAGCTGGCCCGGCTCATGCTCACCTGGTATCAGGCGGCCCGCGCGCGCTACTTCGCCGAAGCCGACCCCTTGCTGGCCGAACTCCTCGGCCGCGAGCCCCGCTCCGCCGCCGACCGGCTCGCGGCCCACCTCGCCACCTGAAGCCGGGCATCAGTTCGGCCGCCTGACCGTGGATCTGGATGTGCCCCTTGGCTGAAGCGTGGCGGCGTCGGCCTGGGCAGGAGTCCGGTACACGGCTCTGCTCGACCCGGCCGAGTTCCGCGCGAGGGTCCGGGCTCAGCCCGCGATCGGGTCGTCCCAGCCGCCGCCGATGGGCGCCTTGATCGTTTCCGTTCCGCCGGTCCGGGTGTCGAGGAAGGTCACCGCGCCGAACTGGCCGAGCACGATCCTGGTCCCGTTGTAGGTCAGCCTGACGCCGGACACGGTGCGGTGGCGGTCGCCGTCCGCCCCCAGGGTCTGCAGGGTGGCGGGCTGCGGGTTCGGCGTCGTCCAGAGCACCGCGATCTGCTCGTTCGACGCGGCCAGCCGGGGCGTCTGACCGGTGTACGGGCCGAGCGGGTGGGCCAGGGTGCGCGCCGGTTTCAGGTCGGCGCCGTACATCTGGACCTGGCCACAGTTCGACCCTCCGACCGCGAGCCCCGCCTCCCGCGACCAGGCCAGGCTCCGTCCGGCGTGCACGCACCTGACTCCGGTCTCGGTGGCCGTGCTGAAGGCCGGGGGCGTCGGCAGCCGGGCCGCGGTCAGCTTCCTGGCGGTGACGTCGCGGATGACCGTCACGGCGCCGGTCTCGGGACGCTGCCGGGCGCGGTCCTGCCGCCCGGGACCGTCCTCGGCCTCCAAGGGCGCGCCGACCGCGAGCCCGCCCGGGCCGAACGCGAGGGTCGTTCCGAAGCGGTCCGCCCACTCGTCGTTGCCGGGAACGCCCGGAGTGTCCTGGGTGATCCGCCGCAAGGTTCCCCCGGCGAGAACGTACACGGCGCCGCCCTTCCCCTCGGACGGCGCGCCGATGGCGACGATGCCGCCCGATGCCGCGACCGCAGCGCCGAAGCGGGTGTCGGCCCGGGGCCGCGGAGCGACGATGCGTTTGGTCCCGCGCGCGGTGATGACGTAGACCGCGCCCGCGAGTCTCTTCCCCGCCACCTTGGTCTCTGGGGCGCCCACCACCACGTCGACGCACTGGTCGCCGTCCACGTCGGCCATGGCGAGCGCGGTGCCGAAACCGCCGCCGGCCGGTCCGGGCAGCCGCGTGAACCGGCCGGCCGACAGGAGGTACACGCCGCCGCCCGGCTCCAGGAAGCTGACGGCGACGTCGTCGCGGGAGCCGCACTCGGGAGACGCACCGACCGCGACCCGCGACGCTTGCGCGGAAACCGCTCCGGTCGTGACGGGAAGCGCGGATGCGGGAGTCGTCCCGGTCGTGGCGGGGAGTGCCTGCGACAGCAGGAGGGCGGCCAGTGCGAGGAGTCTCATCCGGCCACCTCCCTGCCGAAGTCCTGGCCCTGGTCCTGCCGCACCTGCTGGGTCGGCCCCTTCGTGGGATCGACGAACGAGACCCACCCGTCCGGGTAGGCCGAAGGATGGCTCACCACGAGCCGGTTGCCGGTCCAGGCCACCGGGCCGTCCACGGTGGCGGTGCCCGGCACCACACGGTCGCCGGAGGGGTCGGTGAGTGAGAAGATCAGCGTGGGCTTGCCCGCCCAGTGCGCGGCCACCCGGCCGTCGGCGGCGACGTCCATCGCCCCGTTGGCCGCCGTGGCGCTGCCCCTGGTCGGGAATCGCGACTGCCGGATCGGCTTGAGCGCGGTGTCGAACAGCCGCAGCTCACCGGTCAGCGAGGCGGCGGCGAAGCCGACCCCGTTCACGATGGCGAGTCCGCTGCCGAACTGCCGCCCGTCAGCGGAGCCCGGCAGGCTCGTCCCGGTCAGCGTCGCCGCTTCCACGTCGGGCAGCACGGTGACCTGACCGGGATCCGAAAGAGCAGGGTCGCCTTCGCCCGGCGCGCCCACGATCAGCGCCGCGCGGCCGCCGGAGAGCGTCCCCAGCGCCACTGTCGAGCCGAAGCGGTCGAACTGGTCGCTGACGTCCGGCACACCCGGACTGTCCTGGGTGATCGCCCGCAGGACCGCTCCGCCGCGCGCGAGGTAGGCGGCGCCCGTGTCCGTGACCCCGTTGACCTCCTCGTACGGCGCCCCGATCGCGATCAGGTCGCCGTGCACCGCCAGCGCGGCCCCGAACTGCGCGCCCGGCTGGGGCGTCGGCGCGAGCAGCTTCGTCGGCGGCGCCACCCCGCGGCCGTAGAGGACATAGACGGCGCCGGTCTGGCGGAGCCGGTCGTCGGCGTCCGCGGTCGGCGCGCCGATGACCGCGTCCGCGAAGCAGTCGTCGTTGATCCGCGCCAGCTGCACCGCCGCGCCGAAACCGTCCAGACGGGGCCCCGGACGCGGTAGCGGCACCAGCTTGCCCGCCGTCAGCAGGTAGACCGCGTCCTCCCAGTCCTTGTCGTATCGGAAGGCGCTGATGAGCACGTCGTCACGCCCGTCGCCGTCGAAATCCGCGGCTCCGACGTTCGCGCAGGGATCAGCCCGTACGGGGCGGGCGTCGCAGGCCGCGAGGGAGAGCAGGAGCAGCAGCGCGGCAATGATCCGCATCGGACCATTATGGGAGGAAATCGTGTTGGTCGCTCTGAAATCCGCGCTCACGCCGGCACGGACGTCTCCCTGAACACGCACCACGCGACCCGGCGGGCGCCGACCGGGTTCCGTTCAGGCGACGGCCGGCTCGACGCCCAGTTCGCGACCCAGTCGCTCCAGCGCCTCGCGCGTACGGCCGATCGTGATGATCTCGGCGCCCTCGCCCCCACCCGCGTCGTGCAGGACGATCGCATCGGGCGCGCCGTACGCGGTGGTCTCCGCCCCGAGTTCCCGCCAGGGCAGCAGCCCCATCGGCGGCAGCAGCGCGCACCCTAACCGCCTTGGGGACATTCCGGGCAAACCGCGGAGCCGCTCACGCAACCCAGCCCGCTGAAGAATCCAGGTCAAGGCCTATGGCACTCTGCACAGCAGCCCCTGTGATGAAGCCCAATCGCGGTCGAGGAATCTACCCGTGATTCTGCCGAGGAGGGTCAGAAACATCTCCATCTCTTCTTCCAGTGACTGCGGAAGAATTTCCAGTCCTTCCCAATAGCCTCTGTATTTCTCCAATCCCAGACCTTCGGCATAGCCTTCCCCGTCCTCGGAGTAGTACGGCAAATCCACCTCGCCGACCGCCCCGAGGAAGTTGATTTCGAAAAGACGATGACCACCGATGGTAAGGTCCTCGGGGGAGGACGGCATCTGACCACCGAGACAAATAATATGAGACCAGCCAGGGGCAAGAGATGAAATCCAGACTCGCATTGTCTCCGGCCTGGCCGGTATCGATCTCACGGCGCTCTGCAAGTCGCATCTGGTTATCATCTCCGAGACCCGCAGTCGCCGGGCTACCTCGTTGACATCCTCAATGCTGATCCATCGGGCATTGAACCAATTCTGGAACCCGAGCTCCATCAGGAGGAGGTACTGGCTCTCGCTAGGAAACTGTTCATTTTCATTCAAGGTACGTCCTGATTCCGGCATCTCGATCACACGAGGGGGAGGCCGAGGGATGGTGTTGGAATTGCACTCCTGGCGAAGCCTCCAACCAACGGAACAGAACGAGGGGATCGGCCATGCAGTGGCGATCGTAGGGCTGCATCTGTGCGGCGGCGGCGTGGCAACCCCGGTCGGAGTGTTCGGCAAGTACGACGGGGGCCGGCGTGCTGTGCCCGGCCGGTGTCCCGCCACCGTCCGGGACCGGCCCCCAGGCCGCACGCCCGGACGGCGGGCGGACGGCGGGCCGGGTTGTCCCGGGGCAGGCCTCGCGGCCCCTCGTGGACGGCGGGCGGCCATTCCGGGTTGGTCTCGTACAGGTGCGGCTGGAAGGTGAAGGAGTTGAACGGCAGGTCCCACCACTCGTCCAGCGCCTGGGAACGGGCACGCCGGCCGGCTCCCGCCGCCGGCCGGTCTGCCGCTCCTCCAGCTCGCGCACGTAGGCGTGGTGCTCGCTCTCCACCCCGCGCGGCCAGGCCGGCTCGCCACCCGGCGGTTCGCAGCCCCACTCCGGCTGGAACTCGCGCAGCAACTCCCAGCGCGGCCTCGCCCGGCTCAGGCCGCGGCGAAACGCCCACAGTCGATGATCTCCGCCCACAGATGATTCTGCCGGGCGCTCAGGTTGCGGTGGTGCCTGCGTCATCCGCCCCTTGTCACGCTTGCGCCGGGTAGCGACTCCCACCGTGCTTCCTCTGGCCCGACGACGGCATTGAGCCCTCCGCTGACGAGGTTCGCCACCGCGTCGCCGGAGACGAAAGGCCCGGACGTCTCCCCCTCGACCCTGATCAGCATCCTGGTGGAGGCGCAGAAGAGGCTGACTTTGTTCTCGTGGGATGTCCCGACCGCCGGCTCCACCGGTCCGGAGAAGCCCTTGTCCCGCTCCGGGCGTCCTTCTGAGTTGATCAGGTCAGCGGAGATGGTCCAGTCGGCGGCGGAAAGGCCGCAACGGCCTGAGGAGTTGATCCACGCGATCATGTCGTAAGGGCCGACCACGATCTGTGCCAGGGGCCGTTCCGCCTCGTCGGGCAGCTTCCCGTAGCCGGTCAGCCCCTGCACCTTGGCCAGCGGCCACTGGGACGGATCCTTCAGCACCGGGTTGGCGGGTGGGGCGGAGCATGCGCCGAGAACCGGTAACACCAGGAACGCGGCTGCGACGAACCCTCTCCCCCTGGACGCCCGAGAGGCGAATGAACCATGATCCATCCGGACAACCTAGCCCACTGACGCCTGCACGGAGGCTGCGGAGTTCCGTGGTGGGCCTGCGGCGATCGGTGGCTTGGGTCGACGTGCGGGACCACGGGCGGGCCACGGCATACCCCGCCCCGCCTGACGCGGAGCGGGGTCGCGGCGAGGTGCGCGACGGGACCGGGACGGCCGGCTGAGGGGAGCGGGCGGAACCACGTCCGCCTTTGGGAGCCGCCGCCCGGTGGCCGGGCCGTCGTGGAGCACCGTTCCGACGAGTACGACGGTCAGAGCGCCAGGAGGTCGAAGCCGCCGTTGGACAGGCGTCCGGTGCTGGTGTCGTAGACGTTGACGGTGACGGTGTTGTGCTGCGGGCAGGTCACGGACGGACGGCGGTAGACGACGTGCGGCAGTCGGCGCGCCTCGCGCGGCGTGAGCTGGATGAACGACCTCCTGGAGTCCACGGAGTAGCCGAGTTGGACGCAGTACCGGCCGGTGCCCGTCCGCCAGGTCCTGCGGATGTTCGTGCCGTTGCTCAGGCTGCCATCGGAATTGACGGTGGCCGCGGCACTGCCATGGGACCACGTGGCACGGGTGGGCGCAGGCTGGGCTTCAGCGTGCGCGGGCGTACCCGCTGCCATGATGAGACCGGCGGCCGTCAGCGCGAGCGCGCCTGACACGGTGCGAAAGACCATGAGAATTCCTTTCGATCACGCTCCCGATAGGGAGCATGACTGAAAGTAAGACCGGCCAGGTCGCGACGCCGCGCGCCACCCCGACAGTGGACGGTCAACAATCTTTGACGACTCTTACGCGAACTCATGACCCGCTACCGGCGTCTACGGCCGGATACTGCCACGGGGCTTACAGGTCGGTGAGGATTCGCACGACAGATGGAGAGCCAGGGGAAAGGGCCGCCTCTGCCCCGAAATCCCGGCGGCCCGTCCGCGGATCATCGACGTGTTATGTGATCGCGGGAAAGGCCGTCTACCGCTCCGCGCTCGACGCCGCCACGTCGTAGGTGAGGAGCAGCGCGCCGGAGGCGAACCGGTGCGTGTCGGTGAGCTGGAGATCCGTCGTCGGATACGTGTCGTCGAACAGGCGCGTCCCGCCGCCGAGCAGGACGGGATTGATCACGAGCCGGAGCTGGTCCACGACGCCGAGGCGGACGGCGGAGGTGGCGGCCTGACCGCCGGCGAAGAGCGCGAGGTCGCGCCCGCCTTGACGCTTGAGTTCGAGCAGGCCGGCGGCGAGGTCCTCGCCGAGCACGTGGGAGTTGTGCCACCGGGTCCGCCGCAGGGTGCGGGACATGACGTACTTCGGCAGTTCGTGCATCCGGCGTCGCTGCGTGGCGGAGACCTCGTCCCCGGCCGTCGGCCAGTACGCGGCCAGCTGCTCGAAGGCCGTGCGGCCGAAGACCATCCCGTCGATCGACTCCAGGAGCGCGTCGATGTGGCGTTCGAACTCCTCGTCGGCGAATCGCCAGTCGATGTCGCCGGCCGGGGTGGTGATGTAGCCGTCCAGCGACACGTTGATGTGCAGGAAAAGCCGTCTCACAGCGGACCTCCTCGAAGTGGCGGCCGTCAACTTCTTGATCGTTCGACCAAGAAGTCATGCCGGTGACGATGGCACTTCTTGAACGGTCTGTCAAGAAGTCGTAGGATGCGGCCATGCCACGAACCGGCCGTCCGCGCTCCTTCGACGACGATCAGGTCGTCCAGGGCGCGCTCGAGATCTTCTGGCGGCGCGGCTTCGCGGCGACCTCCCTGCGAGACCTCAAGGGAGAGCTCGGCGTGTTACCGGGCAGCCTGTACGCCGCCTACGGCGACAAGCACACGCTCTTTCTGCGCGCCCTCGCGCGTTACGTGGACGCCGCCCAGGAGCAGGCGACCGAGGTCGCCGCCGCCGGGCCTCCCGTTCTGCCGCGAATCCGCGAGTTGCTGCTGAGCGTCCTGGACGCCGCGCGGAGCACTCCAGGACGCGGCTGCATGCTGGGCAACACCGCGGCCGAGCTGCTTCCCGCGGACGAGGCGGCGGGAAGGCTCGTCCGCGGTGGGTTCGGCGCGCTGG
Source organism: Nonomuraea antri (assembly GCF_013283785.1). Taxonomy (GTDB): domain Bacteria; phylum Actinomycetota; class Actinomycetes; order Streptosporangiales; family Streptosporangiaceae; genus Nonomuraea; species Nonomuraea antri. The sequence continues at coordinate 37,684 of NZ_JABCPZ010000053.1, read as the reverse complement.
AGACCGGCCTGGAGTCGGCGCTCCGTGCCGCGCAGCGATCCGGTGAGGTCGTCCCGGACATCGACTGCGCGGCCCAGGCGCGGCTGCTGCTCGCGCTCATGCAGGGGCTCCACGTCGTCGCCCGGGCCGAAGCCGACCCCCGCCGCCTCACCGACGCCGTGGACGCCGCCCTCGCCCCGCTGGCCGTCCAGCACCGCTGATGCGCGCCGGTTCCACCGACCGCGAAGGACCGGCTCGCGGCGGGTTCTACTCGGGATCCGCCGCGACGCCGCCCCGCTCGGCCGTCTGCTCGATGAAGGTGAGAATGCGGTCGGTGACCAGTGCGGGCGCCTCTAGAGGGATCGCGTGGCCGACGCCGGGCACGATCTCCGCACGGCGTACCGGCAGGAACCGCCTGGCGCGGGCGAGCGCGTGGGCGGGGCGGAGCAGCTTGGTGCGCTCGCCCATGATGAGCTGCACCGGAACGGTGACCCGGCGCAGTTCGTCGTCGGTGAACCGGCGGGCGGGGCTGCGGTTCGGACGGTATCCGCGAGCGCCGAGCAGCACCGGATCCATGATCTCGGCCCGCTCGACCAGGGCCTGCTCGCCCAGCAGGCGGGCCGGCACGCGCCGCCAGGACTTCGGCAGTTGCATCGCGAACAGCGTCGCCAGCAGGCTGAGCATGAAGCGGAGTGGCACCTTGGCCAGGCCGCCGGGGTCGAGCAGGGTGATGGAGACGAGCTGTTCCGGCCGGTGGATGGCCTGGTTGAGCACCAGCCAGCCGCCGTAGGAGAGCCCGGCCAGATGCACCGCGTCCAGCCCGAGGCCGGCCAGCGACTGCGCCAGCCAGTCGGCGGCGGCGGGAGAGTCGGCGACCGGCCGGCGCTGGACGCTGGCGCCCGGGTCGTCGATGGTGTCGATCGCGTAGACGGGGTGGTGGCGTCCGAGCTCGGCGACCTGGTGATACCAGTTCGAGGAGTTCGCGCCGTGGCCGTGGAGCAGCACGATCGGCACGCCGGTCCCCTGACCGTAGCGGTAGGCCCTGGTGGTGCCGTATTCGGTGGCCACGTCGATGCTCTCGTGAGGCGGCCATAACGCCATCGCGGCCGCGTAAGCGGTCCGGAACTCCCGTTCGATGCGCTCGTTGGTGAAATGTCCCACGCTGGTGCGAGTGCCGCCGTCCATTCGGGTGCCGCCTTCCAGAACTTGGTACATGTGTATAGGGTACAGATGTACCAAGTTTCTGAAACTGTGTCCATGGAGGTCAGATGAGCCGCGCCGAGAACCGCGAAAGCCGGCGTCATGACATCGTCGAGGCGCTCTTGCGGGTGATGGGCGCGCGCGGGCTGCACGCCGTCACCATGCGGGCTGTCGCGCTCGAAGCGGGCGTCTCACTCCACCTGGTGCAGCACTACTTCGAGACCAAAGAGCAGCTCATGCACTTCGCGCTGCAACGGCTCGCCGAGCAGATGGCCGAACGGCTCAAGACCAAGCTGATCGACGCCCGGCGACCGCGCGAGGTGGTGGAGGTCGTTCTGGCCGAGGCGGTGCCGACCGACGAGCGCAGCCGGATCTTCCACCTGGCCTACACCTCGTACGCGATCCTGGCCGTGACCGACGAAGCGCTGGCCGCGCATCCCTTCCTGGCCGCCCCGGACGCGATGGAGACGTTCGTGGCCGGCCAACTGGCCCAGGCGCGGGCCGACGGTGATCTGGCGGCGGGCCTCGACCCCCGCGCCGAGGCCGTGGTCCTCCTGGCCATGGCTGCCGGGCTGGGAATCGCCGTACTGGCCGGGCAGCGCAGCGCAGAGAGCGCGCTCGCGGTGCTGCACGGCTGGCTCGCCCGGATCATCCCGGCCCCGGGCGACTCAGGCGAGGCCCAATGACATCTCGCCGCCCGCGTTCGGCGCCACGGACGTCTGCCCGGTGAGACGATCGGGCTGCTCGCGGGGCGAAGGCCAGGGATGCCGCGAGGGCCCATGAACGTCCATCCAGTCACGGAGGCATCATGCGCAAGGGCATCGTCGTCGCGGCCGAACCCGGCGTCGAAGACCTGGCCGTGCGGGCCGAGGAGCTGGGCTTCAGCAGCTTCTGGGTCTACGACACGCCCCTGCTCCACGGTGATCCGTTCGTCGCGCTGGCCCTCTGCGCCAAGGTCACCCGCCGGATCAAGCTCGGCATCGGCGTGACCTCGCCCCGGGTACGGTCGCTGCCCGCGGCGGCGAGCGCGGTCGCCGGGCTCAACGCGCTGGCGCCCGGCCGGATCATCTGCGGCGTCGGCACCGGGAACACCGCCAGGCGCGCCCTGGGAATGCCGCCGACCACGATGGCCGAGCTCGAGGCGTTCACCGCCGGCCTGCAGGCCCTGTGCGCCGGGGGCTCCGCCGAGTACCGCGAGGGTGACCGGGTCCGCGACATCCGGCTCCTGCAGGCCGGGCAGCACGTGAACACCGCCGATCCCGTCGAGTTCCTGGTGGCCGCGACCGGGCTGAAGGCCGCCGCCGTGGCCGGCCGCCGCGGCGCCGGCGTCATCTCCTTCGCGAGCCTGGACCCCGCCGCCTGGCACGCGCGCGATCACGCCCGCCGGCAGGCCGCCGACGTCCCCACCGACGCCCCCGCGGACGCCCCCGCCGACACCGGCTCCTACCTCATGACCGCGCTCCACGTGCTCGGCGACGGCGAGGACCCCTACGGCGACGCGGCCAGGGACGCCACGGGCCACGTCGTCATGTCCTTCCTGACCTTCGCCGCCGACACCCCCGCCTTCGCCGAAGGGCTCGGCCCCGAGGAACGCGCCGCGGTGCGGGCGCTCCTCGACCGGCGGGGCACCACGATCGACGCGCCCAACCGTCACCTCGCGCTCTACCCCGGCTACCTGGGACGCATCGCACCGGCGGACCGGGACCTGATCCTGCCGTCACTGATCGACGCACTCACGCTGGTCGGCACCAGGGACGACCTCCGCGCCCGCATCGCCACCCTGGAACAGGCCGGGGTCGACGAGATCGTCATCCATCCGGTGGCCGATCCGGCCGAGTTCGCGAAGCTGACCGTCTGAGCCCGACCGCGCCGAACGCGTCAGTTCTTGCCCGAGAACCGCATGACCACCGTGCTGCCGCCGTCCCCGACGTTCAGCGCGAGGTCGGCGGACAGGAGCCGGGCGACCCACAGCCCCATCCCGCCGACCGCGCCAGGCAGCGGCCCCGGCTTCCACTCGCCCTCGTCGTGGATCTCCACGACGAGGTCTCCCCCGTTGGTCTCCCACGTGCGCATGCGCCCGATGTCCGCGCCGTGGGTGACGGCGTTGGTGGCGACCTCGTTGACCGCGATGACGAAGTCGCCGATCGCCTCGTCGGACATGCCGGCCGCGCGGGCCTCGTTCTCCGCGAACTGCCGCAGCCGCGGCAGGTCCGGCAGCGTGAAGCGGACCTCTTTCGCGGGCGCGCCGGGTGGCGGGCCCGCGGCGCCCGCCTGAGGCTCTACGTCCTCGTTCACCCGGCAGCCCACCTTCAGCCGACTAGCTCGGACCGTAGCTGATCCAGGACCTTGCGCAGAATCCTGGACACGTGCATCTGCGAGATGCCGAATTCCGCCGCGATCTCGGCCTGGGTCATGTTGCCGAAAAACCGTAGCAGCAGGATGTGCTTCTCGCGCGAGGGAAGCGCGTCGATGAGCGGCTTGACCGCTTCCCTGTCGACCATCGTGCTGAGCGTGTCGTCGTCTTCGGGGATGACGTCGCCCAGCGAGGCCGCGTCGTCGTCGGTGCCCAGCGGCGCGTCGAGCGAGAGCGTGCTGTAGGCGGCCGAGGCGTCGAGCGTCAGCAGGACGTCCTCCTCGGTGATGTTCATCTTGGCGGCCAGCTCCGCCACGGTCGGCGAGCGCCCGAGATCCTGGCTGAGGTCGGCGACGAGCCGGTTCAGCTCGGAGCGTCGCTCCTGGTAGAGGCGGGGGACGCGGATGGCCCAGGTGCGATCGCGGAAGTGGCGCTTGACCTCGCCGGTCATCGTGACGACGGCGTAGCCCCTGAAGGCGTGGCCCAGCGTGGGGTCGAAGCCGTTGACGGCCTTCATCAGCCCAACATAGGCGGCCTGGAGCAGATCCTCCAACGGCTCGCCCCGGTAGCGGTAGCGCCTGGCGATCTCCATGGCGAGCGGGCGGTGCATCTCGACGATGCGCTCGCGCAGCCGCTCCCTGTGGCCGTCGGGTGTGTCTTCCCTGACCATCTCGGCCAGGAGTTCTTCGGCGGTCATCTCCTCGAGTACGTATTCCTGCACAGCCATCGCTGCTCCTCATATGGGTCGCAGGGCGGCCTCCGCCAGCAGAAAAAGCCCAGGCAGAGGCACGCCTCGCTCTAGTCTCGAGACGAAAGCCCTCTGCTGGACTTCGGATCCAGTCTCCCCCCTTGGCGCAGAAGTATTCCTCCCTCGGGCGGTGACAGTAGGGTTGCTCCGTGACAATGCCGGAAAACGGTGAGGGGCCCGTGGCGGCCCTGAACCTGACGTCGTCGACCGTGGCCGAGATCACCGTGGTCAAGGTCGACGGCGTGCTCGACGCCACCACGCGGGAGCAGTTCGCCGACTATCTCTCGCTGGCCGCCTCCGATCTGATCCTGGACCTGGGCGGAGTGACGTTCATGGATTCGCGCGCGCTCGGCCTGATCGTCCACCACTGGCAGACGAGCCTCGCCTCGGGGGCCAGGTTCGCGCTGGTGGGGGTCGAGTACTCCAAGTCGAAGGTGATGTGGATCACCGGCCTGGCCCAGCGGCTCCCGCTCTACGACACGCTCGACGACGCCCTGGCCGCCATCGGCTGAAGCGGGTCGGGGGCGCCCCTCAGGAGCGGCGCGACTTGCGCTGGTGCTCGTCCACCAGCAGTTTGGCCAGGTCGGCCACCTTGACCTGGTGGTGCTGCGAGATGCGGCGCAGTTCCTCGAAGGCGGCCTCGGCGGTGCATCCGCTGGTCTGCATGATGATGCCCTTGGCCTGGTCGATCACCGATCGGCCGGCCAGCGCCTCCTGCAGCTGGGCCGCGTCGGTGCGTACCTCGTCGAACTCCCACATGTTCGCCATGGCCACCCCGACCTGCTCGGTCAGCATGTCGGCCAGGGAGTGCGCGCCCTGCGGCGAGAACGCGCCGGGCCGCACCGAGTACAGGCCGACGACCAGCAGCACGGGCGGCACGTCGATGGGCACGATGAGCACCGAGCGCACCCCCCACCGGGTGGCCAGCGCGTCGTAGCGCGGCCAGCGGTTGTCGCTGAGCACATCGGTCACCGTGGCCCGGCCGCCGCTCTGCCTGGCCGCGATCGAGGGGCCTTCGCCCAGTTCGCGTTCGCCCTCCACGAGCATGATGAGCTCGCTGTGCGAGCCCGAGACCAGGACGCGGTTGTCACGCCAGTGCTCGGCCGAGCCGCCGGCGCAGCCGGGTACGCCCGCGGCCAGAGCCGTGGTGAGGCCGCGCAGCACGCTCTCCGTGGAGGTGTCCTCGCCCAGTCGCCCCAGCGCCGCCAAGTCACGGGCGAGGCCGGGGGTGATCATCGCCGTCGATTCCATAGCAACAAGCACCTACCCCTTATGGCTAGCTATATCCCCTGTGGCGTAGCGTCGGAGGATGACCATGCCGGACCTCGAACACGCGCTGGACGCACTGGTGGGTCGCGTCTCCTCGCTGCGTGAGGCGAGGGCCGCGTACCCCTCCGACCTCGCGCCTACCCTAGACGCGGCGCTCGCCGAGCTCGACACCGCGGCGGAGCTGCTGCACGAAGCCCGCGTAGAACTACGCAAATCACCCAAGCGTGGCGGCAAGAAGGACGCCGGGCAGCGCGAGCTGAAGCTGCTGCGCCAGGTGTTCCGCGCCTTCCCGGTGCCGGTGATCGTGCTCGACGGCGGCGGCGTGGTCAGGCGGATCAACCCGGAGACCTCGCGCGTGCTCGGCAGCCCCGACGGCTACCTGGTCGGGCGGTCGTTCCCGCTGCTGGTGGACGTCTCGCGGCGGGCGGCGTTCCGCTCCCACCTGACGTCGGTGCTGCAGACCGGGCAGCCGTCGGCGTTCGAGACGCGGCTGGCGCACCAGGGCCGCACGCACGTCGTCCAGCTCGCGCTGACCAGGCTGACCATGCCCGGCGAGCCGCAGCAGATGGTGGCGGCGGTGGCGCTGCCCACCGAGGTGCAGCTGCCCGAGCCGGGCGCGCGCCGGCCCGAGCAGTCCGACGGCGCGCTGCTGATCGCCGCGGCCAGACGCCAGGACCTGCTGACCAGGACCGCCACGCTGCTGCTCGACGAGGAGGCGCTGCGCCAGCCGGTGGCGCTGCCGCGCACCACGCGCATGCTGGCCGCCGACTGGGCGGACTGGGTGATCGCGGACATGGTGCGCGACGGGCTGCCCCGCCGCTCGATCGTGGTCGCGCCCAAGAGCCACCCGGTGGGCGACCTGGCGCGGCAGGTGGAGTCGTGCGACCCGGCCGGCAGCCAGGTGGTGTCGCAGGTGCTGGAGCGCAGGTCCGGCGTGGTGCACGAGATGGTGGACGACGAGACGCTGCTCGGCTTCTGCGCCGAGGGGCCGCTGCTGACCGCGATGGGCGCGGGCTCGCTGGTGTGCGTGCCGATCGGCGCCGGGGACGGCGCGCTGACCCTGGTGCGCACGCACGACAAGCCGCCGTTCACGCTGGCGGACCTGAGCGTGCTGCAGGAGGTGGGGCTGCAGCTCGGGCTGGCGGTGCGGGCGCAGAGCAGCTTCCAGAGCCGGTCGCGGGCGGCCGACGCGCTGTCGGCCAGCGTGGCGCCGCGCAACCTGCCCAACGTGCCCGGTTACGAGGCCGCGGCGATCTACCATCCGGGCGCGTCGGTGGGCGCGGAGTTCTACGACGTGTTCCCGGTCTCGGGCGGCTGGGGCTTCGCGATGGGCGGCGCGGCGGGCAAGGGCGAGGAGGCGGCCTCGGTCAGCGCCATGGTGCGCGGCGGGCTGCGCGTGCTCAGCGTCTGGGACGACGATCCCGGCCTGGTGATTCGCAAGGTCAACGAGGCCCTGGTGGCGCAGGGCACGGGCATGTTCGTGATGGCTCTGGCCGGGTTCGTGCAGGGCAGGCGCATCCGCCTGGCCTCGGCCGGGCACCATCCGGCCGCGCTGCTGCAGCCCGACGGCAACGTGCGTTTCGCGGCCGGCGGCGGGGTGCCGCTGGGCATCTCGCCAGAGGCGGAGACCGGCACGGAGGAGCTGACGCTGCGCGTCGGCGAGACGCTGGTGCTGTACTCGGAGGGGCTCATCTCCTCCAGGAACGAGGCCGGCGAACCGTACGGCGAGGAACGGCTGGCCGACATGCTCGGCCGGTGCGCGGGCCAGGCGCCATCGACCGTGGTCAAGGCCATAGAGGCGGACAGAAGCGTCTTCTCCGGCGGGCAGGTCTGGGACGAGATCGTCGTCCTGGCTCTGCGAGGTGTCTGATCTGAAGGGGTTTGCGGTGAGCTCAAACCTGGGTATGGTCGAGTCGTAGACAGAAGTGCCTAAGACGCAGGCACGCCTTGAACGCTTTCCACGCTTGAGGTGTGCCATGAATATCGCGATCGTCGCTTCCGCCGCAGGTAACCAGCGCCACCGCATTCTCGCCGTCGCACGTGAGCTGGGCCGCGAGCACCAAGTCACCATCTACTCCCGCCGTGACAACACCGAGGGAAAGCCCAAGACGCGGGTGTCCCCGGGGGTCACGCTGGAGCACATCGACGTGGGCCCGGCCACGGACTTGTCGCCCGACGACGTGGTGCCGTACCTGAACGACGTGGGCGCGCACCTGACCAAGCGCTGGAACCAGGACCGGCCCGACGTGATCCACGCCCACTCGTGGACGTGCGGCCTGGCCGCGGTGAGCGGCGCCAAGGACCTGGGCGTGCCGGTGACGCAGACGTTCCACACGATGGACACCACGCACATGAAGCTGGAGCGGGCACTCGGCCGCCGCGCGAACGCGGTCATCGCCGGTTCGGGCGACGAGGAGTCCGCGCTGATCAGGCTGGGCGTGCCGCGTCACAACATCGCGGTCGTGCCGTACGGCGTCGACACCGAGCGTTTCCACCGCCAGGGGCCCGTGGCCGGCAAGGGCGCGCGCAAGCGCCTGCTGCACGTCGGCCCGCTGACCCCGGATCGCGGGGCGTACACGGTCGTGCGGGCCCTGCCGGGGCTCACCGACGTCGAGTTCGTCATCGCGGGCGGGCCCGAGCCCGAGGACCTGGAACAGGACAGGGACGTCCGGCGCCTGCGCGCGCTGGCCGAGCAGCTCGGCGTCGCCGACCGGGTCACGCTGCTGGGCCAGGTGAAGCGGGCCGCGGTGCCCAAGCTCATGCGCAGCGCCGACGCGGTCATCTCGGTGCCGCGCGAGGCCGTGACGGGCATCGTCGCGCTGGAGGCGATGGCCTGCGGCGTGCCGGTGATCGCCTCGGCCGTCGGCGCGCACCTGGACTCGGTCATCGACGGCGTCACCGGCCTGCTGGTGCCGCCGGACCGCCCGGCGCGTACCGCGAGGCTGGCCCGCGAGCTGCTGTGCGACCCCACGCTGCGTACCGCGCTCGGCTACGCCGGCGCCGACCGCGCCCGCTCGCGTTACTCGTGGGAGCGCGTCAGCCAGGAGCTGGTCCGGGTCTACGAGGCGGCCTGCGCCTGACGAGCCCCCGGCCCCGGCAGGTGGCAGCGGCCACCTGCCGGTCGGGCGCCGCGAAGCATGACGCCGATGGGGCGAATGGGACTGTTGGGGTGTTACCCGAGTGAAATCTTTGCTTCGATAGACCGCATGTCCTCACGCACTTCGATCGTGGCGGCGGCGGTGCTCATCACAGCCGCCGGCCTCCCTCAGAGCGCGCAGGCGACGGCGGGCTGGGGCAAGCCGGTCCTCGTCGAGAACTTCAACGGCTCGTCGGTCGACACCGGCAAATGGATGATCTACCACTCGCCGCAGGCGGAGACCAACCCGCGCACCGGCCGGGCGGCCACCGTCTCGAACGGCGTGCTGCGTCTCAAGGGCGGCAGGTACGGCGGCAAGGACCTGTCGGGCGGCATCGCCACCAAGCGGGCCCAGAAGTACGGCCGCTGGGAGGTCAGGTTCAAGGCCGAGGCGGGCAACGGCTACACGCCGGTGGCGCTGCTCTGGCCGACCAGGCAGGGCGAGGGCGACGACTACGCCGAGGTCGACTTCGCCGAGATCGTCGATCCCAAGAGGCAGGGCGGCGGCATCTTCATCCACTCCGGCCACGACCGGGCACGCAAGACGCTGCGGGCCGACTTCACCAAGTGGCACACGGTGGCGGTCGACTGGCTGCCCGGGCGCATGACGTTCTGGCTGGACGGCAGGAAGGTGTGGGACTACCGCGGCCCGCACGTGCCCGAGGGCCGGCCGATGGGCCTGGCGCTGCAGAACGACGTGGTGTGCGAGCCGCGCTGCCGCGACTCCACGACGCCCGACACCGTCTCGATGTACGTCGACTGGGTCAAGATCTACCAGCTGTCACAGTAGCCTCGCGGCTTTCAGCGCCAGGTGCACGGCCAGCCGGTCGTCGCCGTCGGCCAGGTCGCGGTGCGTCAGCCGCTCGGCCTTGCCCAGCCGGTAGTACAGGGTCTGGCGGTGCACGCCCAGCTCGGCCGCGGTCTTCTGGACGTGGCCGCCGTGGTCGAGGTAGACCTCCAGGGTCTGGGCCAGCTCGGCGTCGAGCGAGGCCGCCTCGGCGGCCAGTTCGCGCAGGTCCGACTGGCCGAGCCGGGCCAGCAGGCGGTGCGCGCCCAGGTCCTCCCAGCGGGCGATCGGGGCGAAGCGCGGGAAGTGCTCGGCGATGCGCAGCGCCTGGCGGGCCTCGCGCCAGCTCTGCCAGGCGTCGGCCGGATCGGTCCTGGCCGTGCCGACGCCGGCCGCGGTGCCGTACGCGCTCCGCACGGTCTGGGCCACCTCGGCGGCCAGATGGGCGGGGGCGAGCAGCGCAACGGGCGAGCCGGTGCGGGCCAGCACGCCGCGCGGCAGCGTCCACAGCGCGGCCACCCGCTCCTCGGACTCGCGTACCGCGACGGCGGTGACCGGGCCCTCCACCTCGATGGAGGCCTCGGCGCGCTCCTCGGGGTCGGACGACAGCAGCGCGCTCAGCCCGCGGCCGAGGTCCTGCCTGCTCCTGGCCTCCTGGGCGAGCGCGCTCGCGGCCTTGGCCACCAGCGGCCCCGCGCCGGCCAGCCGGTCGTCGGTGAGCGAGCCGGAGTCGAGCAGCCACAGGTAACCGTAGGTGACGTCACCGTGACGCAGCGGCCAGCAGACCCGGGCGAGCACCTTGAGATCGTCGTCGGCCGGGATCCTGACGGGCCCGGCGGCCTTGGCGATGCCGTAGCGTTCGAAGTAGTCGCGTACCTCGCCGGTGGCGCGCCGGCGCAGGATCGACTCCTGGCGGACGGTGTCGATGTCGCCGTGCTGAGCGCCGTAGGCGAGCAGGCGGAACGACCGGTCCTCCAGCGTCGCGGACGCCCCCAGCCGGGTGGCGATCTCGTCGACGATTTCCTGTAGGTCAGAGGTGTTGTGCATTTGTATGACAGCCTGCCACATCGTGCGTTACGCGCGTTCATAGCCCTGCCCTGAGCTGGGTTTTTAGACTGAAGCCATGCTGGGTCAACTGCTACTTGCCGCCTCTCGGAGCGGGATCGTGCGCCGTTCCGTGTCAGGCTTCCCGCTCACCAGGAAGGTGGTCGAGCGGTTCGTCGCGGGCGAAGGCGTTGAGCAGGCCCGCGCCGCCATCGAGCGGCTGCGCGACGCCAACCTCGCCGTCACGGTGGACCACCTGGGTGAGGAGACGCGCGACGCGGACGCCGCCGCGGCCACCGCGCGGGCGTACATCACGCTGCTGGAGGCCGTGCGCCCGCTGGAGCTGGGCCGCCGGGGCGAGGTGTCGGTGAAGCTGTCGGCGATCGGGCAGGAGCTCGACGACGCGATGGCCCTGGAGCACGCGCGGGAGATCTGCGCCGCCGCCGCGGCCAACGGCTCGACCGTGACGCTCGACATGGAGGACCACACCACCGTCGACTCGACGCTGGGCATCCTGCGCAAGCTGCGCGAGGACCACCCGTCGACCGGCGTGGCCATCCAGTCGTACCTGTTCCGCAGCGAGGAGGACTGCCGCGACCTGGCGGCGGAGGGTTCGCGCGTGCGGCTGGTCAAGGGCGCCTACCGGGAGCCCGCCTCGGTCGCGCACCAGGACAAGTCGGCCGTGGACAAGGCGTACGTGCGATGCCTGCGCATCCTCATGGCGGGGAAGGGTTACCCCATGGTGGCCACGCACGACGACCGGCTGATCTCGATCACCGAGCTGCTGGCCGACAGGTTCGGCCGGAGCGTCGGCGACTACGAGTACCAGATGCTCTACGGAATCCGGACCGACCGGCAGGAGGCCCTGGCAGGGGCCGGCCACACCGTTCGTGTCTACGTCCCCTACGGCGACGACTGGTACGGCTACTTCATGCGCCGCCTCGCCGAGCGCCCGGCCAACGTCGCCTTCTTCCTTCGTGCCCTTGGGGGTAAGTAAATGGATGCCATCAGCAACGTCCCCGTTCCCGCCAACGAGCGGATCTACGGCTACGCGCCCGGCAGCGCCGAGCGGGTCGCCCTGGAAGAGCGCATCAAGCAGCTCGCGGGGTCGTCCATCGACCTGGCCATGACCATCGACGGCGAGCAGCGGCTCGGCGGCGGCGCGCCCATCAACGTGGTGCAGCCGCACAACCATGCCTCCGTCCTGGGCCGTACCAACGACGCTACGGCTCAGGACGTGCAGGACGCCATCGACAGCGCCCTGCGCGCGGCGCCCGCCTGGCGGGCGCTGTCGTTCGACGAGCGGGCGGCGATCTTCCTCAAGGCCGCCGACCTGCTGGCCGGCCCGTGGCGGGCCACGCTGAACGCGGCCACCATGCTGGGCCAGTCGAAGTCGGTGCAGCAGGCGGAGATCGACGCGGCCTGTGAGCTGATCGACTTCCTGCGCTTCAACGTGTCCTACGCCCGCCAGCTCTACACCGACCAGCCGATCTCCTCGCCGGGCGTGTGGAACCGGATGGAGTACCGGCCCCTCGAGGGCTTCGTGCTGGCGATCACGCCGTTCAACTTCACCGCCATCGCCGGCAACCTGCCGACCTCGGCGGCACTGATGGGCAACGTGGTGGTCTGGAAGCCGTCGCCCACCCAGCAGTTCGCCGCGCACTTCACCATGCGGCTGCTGGAGGAGGCCGGCCTGCCGCCGGGCGTGATCAACCTGGTCACGGGCAACGGCCAGGCCGTCTCGCAGGTCGCGATGGCCCACCCGGCCCTGGCCGGCATCCACTTCACCGGCTCCACCCACACCTTCCAGCACCTGTGGGGCACGGTCGGCGCGAACATCGCCTCCTACCACGGCTACCCGCGCATCGTCGGCGAGACCGGCGGCAAGGACTTCGTGCTGGCCCACCCGTCGGCCGACCCGGCGGTGCTGACGACCGCGCTGGTCCGCGGCGCGTTCGAGTACCAGGGCCAGAAGTGCTCGGCCGCCTCGCGCGCCTACGTCCCGCGCTCGGTGTGGAGCCGGATGCGTGACGAGTTCGTCTCCGTCGCCGAGTCGCTGACCGTGGGCGACGTGACGGGCGACCTGTCGACGTTCATGGGCGCGGTCATCGACGACCGGGCGTTCGCCAAGCACAAGGAGGCGATCGACCGGGCGCGCGCGGCCTCGAACATCGACGTGCTCACCGGCTCCTACGACGACAGCGTCGGCTACTTCGTCAAGCCGACGATCCTGGAGTGCGCCGACCCGGCCGACGAGATCTTCGTCAAGGAGTACTTCGGCCCGATCCTCGGCGTGCACGTCTACGAGGACCGCGACTTCGACCAGGTGCTCGACCAGATGGAGGGCATCGCTCCCTACGCGCTGACCGGGTCGATCATCGCCCAGGACCGGTACGCGATCGCCTCGGCGTCGGAGCGCCTGCGCTTCGCCGCGGGCAACTTCTACGTCAACGACAAGCCCACCGGGGCGGTCGTCGGCCAGCAGCCGTTCGGCGGCGCCCGGGCCTCGGGCACCAACGACAAGGCCGGCTCGATCTTCAACCTGATCCGCTGGGTGAACGCCCGGACGATCAAGGAGACGTTCGTGCCGCCGACCGACCACCGTTACCCGCACATGGGCTGATATTTCGCGACAACGCCCCCATGGTCACTTCTGTGACCATGGGGGCGTTTCGCGTTTCACGCCTCCCGCGTGGTGAGGCCGGTGGGGAGCACGTCGAAGTGCACGACCACACGGCCCAGAGAGGGGTGCTGCGAGGGGTCCTGTGAGGGGTCCGGCGAGGGATCGGGTGACGGGTCCTGGGCGGCCTGGTCGCGCGCGTCGGACAGCTCCCGGTAGCGCTGCAGCACCTCCAGCACCTCGTCCCGCATCGCGGTCGTCTCGGCGGGCGTCAGGCGCAGCGACCGGCGGGCCAGCAGGCTCGCCTGGACCCATTCGTCCGGGGTGTGCGCCTCCTCCTCCCGCCAGCGCGCCAGCTCGGCCGCGCGCTGCCGCAGCAGGTCGTCGAGCAGGACCTGCAGCGCGCCCGCGGCCTCGGGGTCGTCAGGCGCGCCGTAGGAGAAGCCGCCGGGGACGACCCGCCAGTACTTCTCCTTGCCCCGGCCCAGGCCCTCGGCCACCTCGATCATGCCGTGCCTGGCCAGCTCGCGCAGGTGGTAGCTGGTGGCTCCGGTGTTCTGGCCGAGCAGCCCGGCCAGCCGCGTGGCCGTGGACGGGCCGTACACGTCGATCAGTTCGTAGATCCGCAGTCGCAGCGGGTGCGCGAACGACTTCAGCGCGTTCGCGTCGAGGGTCCTGGCCGAATGGCCCTTGCTCTTCCGCACCATGCACGCCTATCTTTGCAAAGAAATCCATGCACACTTTTCCTTACACACTAGCGGAGTGAAGCGTGTCCCGTCTCGGTGCGTCGTTCGGTTTCCTGTGGTCGTCGGCGGCGTTGTCCAATCTGGCCGACGGCGTGCTCAAGGTGGGCGCGCCGCTGCTGGCCGTCACACTGACGCGGTCGCCCGTCCAGGTGGCTCTGGTGGGCGCGGCGGCCACCGTCCCGTGGCTGCTGCTGGCGCTGCACGCGGGCGCGCTGGCCGACCGGCTGGACCGCAGGCGCATCATGGTGCTGGCCAACACCGCGCGCGCCGCCGTGCTGGCCGTGACGGCCCTGCTGGGGCTGCTCGGGCTGCTGAACCTGTGGCTGCTGCTGGCGGCCGTCCTGCTGGCCGGTGTGGCCGAGGTGTTCGCCGACCTGGCCGCGCAGTCGGTGCTGCCGATGACCGTCCCCGCCGCGCGACTGACCGCCGCCAACGGGCGCGTGCAGAGCGCGCAGATGATCGGCAACGACTTCGTCGGCGCCCCGCTGGCGGGCGTCCTGGTCACGCTGGCGCCCGTGGCGCTCTTCTACGGCCCCGCGGCCCTGTACGGCGTCGCCGGCCTGCTGCTGCTCGGCATGCGCGGGACGTTCAGACCGGCCCCCACCGGCGAGCCGCGCAGGCCGATCAGGCAGGACATCGCCGAGGCCATGCGCTACCTGTGGTCCCAGCACTTCCTGCGCACCCTGGCCGTCTCCGCCGGGCTGCTGAACTTCGCCAACGCCGCCTACTTCGCGGTGCTCGTGCTCTGGACGGTCGGCCCCGGCTCGGCGATGGAACTGACGCCCAGCGCGTACGGGCTCATGCTGACGGTCTTCGCCGCCGGCGCGGTGGCCGGGTCGATGTTCTCCGAGCGGGCCGCCGGACTGGTCGGCGAGGGCCGGCTGCTGGTGGGCTGCTGGCTGACCAGCGCGCTGCTGCTGACCGTGCCGGTGCTGGCGCCCACCCCGTGGACGCTGTACCCGACCGCGCTGCTGTGGGGCGTCACCGGCGGCGCCGCGAACGTCCTGGTGATCTCCACCCGCCAGCGGCTCATCCCGGCCGAACTGCTCGGCCGGGTGAACGCGGCCTACCGGCTCATCGGCATGGGCGGCATGCCCGCGGGCGCCGCCCTGGGCGGCGTGGTCGCCGAGTTCGCCGGGCTGCCCGCGGTCTTCCTGGGCGCGGCGGCGGTGTGCGTGGGGGCCGTGATGCCGGTGTGGCGCGCTTTGTCGCGGCGAATTTCTAGCCCCCTGACCAGCGAAGGCACACTTTCCGACATATCCAGATCACGTTAGGCACCCTATGGTGTTCGCTGAGATGACATGATTATCCCCCGGAGCATGAGGGGACGGTATGCGGCGGGAGATCGGCGGACGGTACCTCCTGAACGAGGAGGCCGGTCGTGGGGGCATGGGAGTCGTCTGGCGGGCGTTCGATCGGCTTCTCCACCGAGAGGTGGCGCTCAAGGAGCTGACTCTGGCCGGTGAGGCCGAGATGGTGCGCCGCCGGGTGTTGCGTGAGGCCAGGATGGCCGCGGGTCTCACGCATCCGAACATCATCACCGTCCACGACCTGATCGAGCAGGGCGGCAAGCTCTGGATCGTCATGGAGTACCTCGACGGGCTCTCACTGCACCAACTGCTCTCACAGGTCGGCACGCTGCCCGCGCAGTCGGTGGCGGCGATCGGGCAGCACCTGCTCGCCGCACTGCGCACCGCGCACCAGGCCGGGGTGCTGCACCGCGACGTCAAACCGGCCAACGTCATGCTGACCGGCGACCGGGTGGTGCTGACCGACTTCGGCATCGCCACCGCCGAGGGCGACATCCGCATGATCACCTCGCGGCGGCTGCGCGGCACGCCCGCGTTCATGGCGCCCGAGCGCCTGCACGGCGGGCCGGCCAGCAAGGAGGCCGACATGTGGTCCTTCGGCGCCACGCTCTACAGCGCCGTGGAGGGCCAGCCGCCCTACCCCGGGCAGGACGCGGCCACCGTGCTCGGCATGGCCAGGAGCGGCCCGTACCCGCCGCCGCGCCGGGCGGGGGTGATGCGGCCGCTCATCGAGGGGCTGCTGTACCACGACCCGGTGCGCCGCTTCACCCACGAGCAGACGGCGGGGCTGCTGGCCGGCATGCGCGCCAGCTCCTACCAGGCCGCCATCTGACCCACCAGGAAGGGCGGCACCGCGTACGGCGGGTTCGCCCTTCACGGGGTGGAACCCGCCGCCCGGCGAAGGGGTCAGTCCTTCTTCGCCGCCGCCCGCGCCTCGGCCTCGGCCGCGTCCATGGCCGCCGCCTCCTCAGGGGTGGGCGCCGTGCCGCCCAGGTGGGCCGGCTGCCACCACACGCCGGGCGGGATCTCCGGGTACGTCCGCTGCGCCCGGTCCACCAGCTCCGACATCCGCGCGTGCAGGTCGGCGGTGTGCTGGTTGACGTCCTCGCCGCGCTTGGGATACATCGGCTCGCCGACCAGGATCGTCATCGGCACGTGCCGCTGCATGATCTTCCGCGGCCGCCCCTTGGTCCACATCCGCTGGCTGCCCCACAACGCCACCGGGATCACCGGCACCTTGGTGGCCTGAGCCATCCTGATGGCGCCGTTCTTGATCTCCTTCACCGTGAACGACCGGCTGATCGTCGCCTCCGCGAACACGCCGACCACCTCGCCGGCCTTCAGCATGCGCAACGCCGTCGCGTACGAGCCCGCGCCCGCCCCCCGGTCCACCGGGATGTGGTGCATGCCGCGCATCAGCGGCCCCGAGATGCGGTGGTCGAAAACGTCCTGCTTGGCCATGAAACGCACCAGCCGCTTGGACGGCAGCGCGGCGAACCCGGCGAAGATGAAGTCGAGGTAGCTGATGTGGTTGCTGACCAGCACCGCTCCCCCGGTCCGCGGCACGTGCTCGACCCCCTCCAGGTGGAAGCGGACGTCGAGGACGCGAAAGAGGGTCCGCGCGGCGGCTACCACCGGCGGGTACACGATCTCAGCCATGTGCTGAAGGTAGCCTACTCAGACAGGTACGACGGTAGTCGGCAGCCGGTGCACCCCCCGGATGTTGCCGTGCCTGATCCGCTCGATGCGCGCCTCGTCGATGTCGTAGCCGGGCCCGACGAGCCCGGTCAGCTCCTCCAGCGCCACCCTGGCCTCCAGCTTGGCCAGCGCGCTGCCCAGGCAGTAGTGGCGACCGGCGCCGAAGCCGATGGCCGCGCCGGTGTCGCGGCCCAGGTCGTAGGCGTCGGGATCGGGGAAGACGCGCTCGTCGCGGTTGGCCGAGCCGATCAGCAGCCAGATCTTCGCCCCGGCGGGGACAGGCGTGCCGTGCCAGGTGGTGGGCGTGGTGAGACGGCGGGCGAGGCCGTACGCGGGCGGGTCGTACCGCAGCGACTCCTCCACCCACGCCTCGATCGCCCCGGCGAAGGCGGCGGCCCGCTGCGCCGGGTTGCGCCAGGCCCAGTACCAGGCGGCGTTGAGCAGGTGCGTGGTGGTCTCCGCGCCCGCGCCGATCAGCAGGAAGATGAACGACACGATCTCCGCGTCGGTCAGCTCCCTGTCGGCGGCCAGGACGGAGACGAGGTCGTCGCGGGGCGCGGCCCGGCGTTCGGCGACGATGGAGGCGTAGTAGTCGCCCAGGGACACCACGCCCTTGAGTGCCTCGTCGGCCAGGCGTCCGTTCGGGTCGTACCTGAGCATCGCGCCCGACCTGCGGCGCACGTCGGAGCGGTCGGCCGGCGGCACGCCCATCAGCTCCGAGATCACGTCCAGCGGCAGCTTGGCCGACAGCTCGCGGGCGAAGTCGAAGATGCCCTTCTGCAGCGCCTTGTCCAGGTAGCCGCGGACGATCTGCCGGATCATCGGCTCCAGCGCGGCCACCCGGCGCGGGGTGAAACCGCGCGAGATGAGGCCGCGCATGCGCGTGTGGTCGGGCGGGTCCATGGCCACGAACGACAGGAACGTGCGCGCGTGCGGCCCCCACGCGCCCGGGTCGAGCAGGGGCCCGTGGTCGCTGGAGCAGAGCGCGCTGTCGACGAGCGCGGCCGAGACGTCCGCGTGCCGTGACAACGCCCAGAAGCCGAGGTCGGGGTTGTGGTAGAGCGGGGCGTCACGGCGCAGCGCGGCGTAGACGGGGAACGGATCGTCGTTGACCAGCGGATCGTAGGGGTTGTAGACGATATCCACCCCTTAAACGCTACGGCGCTTGCCCTCGCGGGGAAACGGGCAGATGTTCTGACCATGAAGAAGCTCATCAACGCGGCGGACACCGTGGTCGACGATGCGCTCAACGGGCTCGCCGCGGCTCATCCCGGGCTGCGGGTGTCCGGCCGGGTGGTCTACCGGGCCGCGGGCCCGCGGCCCGGCAAGGTCGGGCTGGTCTCGGGCGGCGGCTCCGGCCATGAACCCCTGCACGCCGGTTTCGTCGGTCACGGCATGCTCGACGCGGCCTGTCCCGGCGAGATCTTCACCTCGCCGGTGCCCGACCAGATCGTCGAGGCCACCCACGGGGCCGACGGCGGCGCCGGCGTCCTGCACATCGTCAAGAACTACACCGGAGACGTGCTGAACTTCGAGCTGGCCGCCGAGCTGGCCGAGGACGTCGAGGTCGTCGCCGTGCTGGTGGACGACGACGTGGCCGTCCAGGACTCCCTCTACACGGCCGGGCGGCGCGGCACCGGGGCCACCCTGTTCGTGGAGAAGATCGCCGGGGCGCTGGCCGAGGAGGGCGCGCCGCTGACCGCGGTGGCCGCCGCGGCCGGGGCGGTCAACGAGCGCAGCCGCTCGTTCGGCGTCGCGCTCACCTCGTGCACCACGCCGGCCGCCGGCAAGCCCACCTTCGACCTGCCGGACAGCGACGTGGAGCTGGGCATCGGCATCCACGGCGAGCCGGGGCGGGCCCGGGTGCCGCTGGTCTCGGCGCGCGAGCTGGCCGGGGTGGCCATGGAGGCCGTCCACGGCGACCTGCCGCTCCAGGGCGACCTGCTGGTCATGGTGAACGGCATGGGCGGCACGCCGTTGATGGAGCTGTACGTGGTGTTCGCCGAGGTGGCGTCGTTCGTCAAGGGCAAGGGGGCGCGGGTGACGCGCTCACTGGTCGGCAACTACGTGACGAGCCTGGACATGCAGGGCTTCTCGGTCACCGTCTGCCGCCTCGACGACGAGCTGACCCGCCTGTGGGACGCGCCCGTCGAGACGCCCGCGCTGCGCTGGGGGCGCTGATGGACACCGACTTCTTCGTGGCCTGGCTGGCGGAGGCGGGCCGGCGGGTGCGCGCGCAGCGCGAGCGGCTTACCGAGCTCGACGCGGCCATCGGCGACGCCGACCACGGCGCGAACCTCGACCGCGGGTTCACCGAGGTGAGCAAGGCCCTGGCCGACGCGCCGCCGGACTCGCCCGCGCAGGCGCTGGTCACGGCGGGCACGACGCTGATCCGCCGCGTCGGCGGCGCCTCGGGCCCGCTGTACGGCTCGATGCTGCGCCAGATGGGCAGGACGCTGGAGCCGCCGCAGTCGCCGGTGACGCTGGCCGCCTTCTCCGGGGCGTTCGACGCCGGGGTGCTGGCCGTGGAGCGGCTGGGCAAGGCGACGGCGGGCGACAAGACCATGGTCGACGCGCTGTCCCCGGCCGGACGGGCGCTGGCGCTGGCCGTACGCGACGGGGTGGGGCCGCGTACCGCGTTCGAGCAGGCCGCGGCGGCGGCCGAGGAGGGAGCGCGCGGCACGATCCCGCTGCGCGCCCGCAAGGGCCGCGCCAGCTACCTGGGCGAGCGCAGCGTCGGCCACGAGGATCCGGGCGCGGCCTCTGCGGTGTTGATCGTGGCGGCGCTGGCGGCGGTGTCGGCGTGATGGTGGGGATCGTGCTGGTCTCGCACAGCGCCGGGCTGGCGGCCGAGACGGCCGAGCTCGCCAGGAGCATCGCCGGACGGCTGACCCCGGTCTTCCCGGCCGGCGGCACGGCGGAGGGCGGCCTCGGCACCAGCGTCGACGTGGTGGAGAAGGCGCTGCGCGGCGCCGACCAGGGCGACGGCGTGATCGTCATCCCGGACCTGGGCGGTTCGGTGCTGACCGCGCGGCTGCTGGCGGAGGCGGGGCGGGTGGTGCTGGCGGACGTGCCGTTCGTGGAGGGCGCGGTGGCGGCGGCGGTCGCGTCGGGTGCGGGCGCTCCGCTGGCCGCCGTCCTGGCCGCCGCCGAGGAGGCGCGCACCTTCCGCAAATTCTGACCCGCCCACCCGGCGGGGTCCTCAGTGGCCCTTGAACGCCTCCTCCAGCCACCAGGAGCCGCGCTCGCCCGTGATCTTGGCGTGCACCAGCAGCGGACGGTCGCGCGGCCCCGCCAGCCAGGCGGACACCCCGGCCAGGTCGGCCGGCCGGGTGACCGTGACGGCGGCGAGGCCGTGGCCGCGGGCGATGGCGGCGAAGTCGGCGGGCGGGAACCTGACCGTGTCGAGCGGGTGCCCGTGCGGGCCGAAGTGGTACACCTCGGCGCCGTACGCCTCGTCGTCGTAGACGACGATCACCATCGGCAGGCCCAGCCGCACGACGGTCTCCAGCTCGGCGATGCCCATCAGCGCCCCGCCGTCGCCCAGCGCGGCCACCGGCAGCCGGTCGGGACGGGCCAGCGCGGCGCCGATCGCGGTGGCCAGGCCGAGCCCGATCGACTGGAACGCCTGG
Source organism: Nonomuraea antri (assembly GCF_013283785.1). Classification (GTDB taxonomy): domain Bacteria; phylum Actinomycetota; class Actinomycetes; order Streptosporangiales; family Streptosporangiaceae; genus Nonomuraea; species Nonomuraea antri. The sequence continues at coordinate 17,162 of NZ_JABCPZ010000053.1, read as the reverse complement.
GTGAAGCAGAACCCCTGCTCGTCGGGGACATCGAGGAACATCGCCGGATATCCCATGAAATTTCCGGAATCGACGGCGATGACGCGCTCGGCCGGGAGCAGGTCGTCGAGCCCGACGGTGAGCGTGCGCGGATCGATCCTGCCGGCCGCGCTCTCGTCCTTGTACGGGACGTCCCGCCACCGCCCCTCGGCCCGGACGCGCCCGGCCAGCTCGTCCGACCGGTAGCCGCAGCGCGCTTCTCCACCGGGCGCCTCTCCGCCGAGTGCGGCGGTGAGGGCTGCGGCGATCTGCCGCACGTCCCCCGTCACGCCCAGGTCCGTGCGCGTGTGCCGGCCGAAGACCGCCGGGTCCAGGTCCACCTGGACGACCTTGGCCGCCGGCCCGATCAGCGACCCGTGCCTGGTGGTCCACATGTTGAGCCCGCAGCCCCAGGAGACGACCAGGTCGGCGGCCCTGATCAGCTCGGCGGTCAGCGGCGTGGCGAACCCGCCGCTGACGTCCAGGTCCCACGGCGAGCCGCGGAACAGGCCCTTGGCCACGGCGGAGGTGGCCGTCAGTGCCCCGGTGAGCGCGGCCAGACGCTCCAGCTCCGGCCGCGCGTGACGGGCGCCGCGACCGGCGATGAACACCGGCCGCTCTGCCGCCGTCAACGCGGCACACACGGCCGCGAGCACGTCGTCGCCGGGCTCGCGGGGCTGGTGAGGCTCGTCGAGGGTTCGCAGGTCGGCGCCGAGGCGGTCGATCGCCGTCCAGTCGGGTTCGGTGGCGGCGGCCTGTACGTCGAGCGGCAGGCTCAGCAGCACCGTGCGCCGCTGCTCGCGGGCCGTGCGCACGGCCAGCACCGCCTGCTCGGCGGCGGTGGCCGGGTCGGAGACGCGCAGCGGCAGCAGGCCGACCGAGCGCGCCAGCGCGTCCTGGTCGAGATGGAAGTTGGAGCGGGCGTCGGTGGCCTCGCCGGCCAGCACGACCAGCGGGGTGCCGCTCTTGGCGGCCTCGGTGAGCCCGGTGATCGCGTTCGTCAGGCCCGGCCCCTGGTGCACGGACACGGCGCTGACCTCGCCGCTGGTCCTGGTGTAGGCGTCGGCCATGGTGGCCGCGCCGCCCTCGTGGCGGGCGGCGACGAAGCGCGCGCCGTGCGCCACGAGGGCGTTGGTGACGTGGAAGTTGCCGCTGCCGACCACGCCGAAGACCATCCGGACGCCGCACGCGGCGAGCGCCCGGCCGACGGCTTCGGCGACGTTCATCGTTCGACCAGGGCCAGGACGCGCACCGGGCTGCCCGACCCGCCCACGATCGGCAGCGGCGGCGCGACCACGACGGCGCCGGTGACCGGGAGCAGGTCGAGGTTGCGCAGCTGGGTCAGGCCGTACTTGCCGGCGCCGAGCAGGAAGGAGTGGCAGGGGAATGCCGGGTCGAAGGAGTGCGCGGCGCCGGCGTCGGTGCCGACGGTCTCCACCCCGATGCCCAGGATCGGCGTCTGCTCGGCCAGCCAGCGGGCGCACTCGACCGAGACGCCGGGGGTGTGCGGGCCGGTCTCGTCGGCGTTGAGGAACGCGGCCTGGTCGGCGGCTCGGGAGTCCCAGCCGGTGCGGTAGAGCAGCCAGCCGCCTTCGGGGAGCGGCCCGTTGGCGCGTTCCCATTCCTGGACGTGCTCGATCCGCAGCAGGAAGTCGGGGTCCTTGCCGGCTTCCGCGGTGAAGTCGAGCACCACGGCGGGCGCGATCAGGCTGCGCGGCGGCACCTGGGAGACGTCCTGGCCGTCGCGGGCGGTGACCCAGTGGATCGGCGCGTCGAAGTGGGTGCCGACGTGCTCGCCCAGGTGGAGATCGTTCCAGTACCAGGCGGGGCCGCGGTCGTCGTAGCGGCTGATCTCGTCCTTGCGGAACGGGATCGTGTTACCGAACGGCGGGGGCAGCTGGAGGATGGGCGTCTCCTCGGACAGCGGCGCGGTGAGGTCGACGACCTCCACGGCGCCGGAACGCACGCTCTCCACCAGGGACTGCAGAATCGACATGACATCCTCCTCGTTGGGCTGCCTGCATCCTCCTACAGGCCGGGCCGCCGTCTCCAGGGGGACGGCATCACGAAGATCGCCGAGGGGGTCACGTTCTGGTCCACGGCGCGCAGCCCGCGGTGGAGAACGCCTTGTCCGTCGCCTGGATGGTGACCGTGGCCGCGCCCGGCGGCATGCCCGCGTCGATGACGTCGCTCATGCTGCCCGAGGTGCCGCTCATCCGCGCCCAGTAGCACGCGGCGCCGCCCGCGACCGGGCCGGTGGTGCGGTAGGTGCCCGGCTGGATGTCCTTGCCCACGACGAGCACCTGGATGGAGGCGGGGTTGTCGGGCGGACCGGCGACCGGCTGCCCGGTTCCCTGCTGCCCGGTGCCCAGCGTGGGCTGACCCGCCGTCGGCTGCCCGGCCGTGGGCTGACCGGCGGTTGGTTGACCGGCCGTGGGCTGACCGGCCGTGGGCTGACCGGCCGTGGGTTGACCAGCGGTGGGCTGACCCGCCGTGGGCTGGCCGTCCTGGGGCGGCGCGACGGTCTCGCCGCCCGGCGGCTGTGTCACCTCCGCGGGCGGCGTGGTGTCCTCGACCGTCACCGTGACCCTGGGCTCGGGCTCGTCGGCGGGGGCGCCCGTGCCGATGCCGACGAACATGCCGAGCAGGAAGCCGAGCACCCCGGCGAGTCCCGTGGCGAGCAGGATCAGCGGCGGACTGCTCGACGCCTTGGGGTACTCAGGAGGAGGCCCGTACATCACGGGCCAAGCCTGCCATCTCCGTCAGCGATGGAGATAGTCCACCAAGGACGCCTTCTCGGTCTCGAGTTCCTCGATGGCACTCTTGACCACGTCACCGATGCTGACGATGCCGACCAGCCGCCCGTTCTCGGTGACGGGCATGTGCCTGAAGCGGTGCTGGGTCATCGTCTTGCGTAGTTCGTCCACCCGGTCGCCCGGGCCGACCGTGCGGACCTCGACCGTCATGATCGAGGAGACGGGCTCGTCCAGGATGGCGGCGCCCCGGTCGTGCAGGCGCCGGACGACGTCACGTTCGGAGACGATCCCGTCGATCGTGGCGCCGTCGGCGGAGACGACCACGGCTCCGATGTTGTGTTCGGCGAGCTGGGCGAGCAGTTCCCGCACGGTCGCGTCCGGCGTCACGGTCGTCACGCCGCTGCCCTTGCCACGCAGGATCGTCCCAATGAGCATATGCACCACCTCGGAGGTCAGCTTCCCGAGCGGGCCCTGATTAGGCCCATGTCCCAGGCAAACAACCCGGTGGGGACGGCGTCAAGCGCTCGCATAGGCTGCATGCCGTACCGCAACCTCACTACTATGTGAAATATCACTGTTTCCTCACCCACGGGACGCGCAAAAAGATGACCGAGCCGCTCAACACCGGAAGCCACGACCTGCCCATCACCGACGACCTGGCCGCGTTCATGCGGACCGGCTGGGCCGACACCCGCCGCACCGACGTGACCGCGCTGCCGATCGCCCCCTGGGCCGCCAAGCGCCGCGCCGCACTGGCGGCCCGCTTCCCCGGCGAGCGGCTGGTGATCCCCGCGGGCACGCTGAAGGTCCGCAGCAACGACTGCGACTACCGGTTCAGGCCGCACAGCGCGTACTCGTACCTGACCGGCGCGAGCGAGCCGGGCGACGTGCTGGTGGTGGAGCCGTCCGGGGAGTCCAGGCTGTACCTGCGGCCGCGCTCGCCGCGCGCGGAGGGCCAGGAGTTCTACCGCGACCGCCGCTACGGCGAGTTCTGGGTGGGCCGCCGGCCGGACCTGGCCGAGGCGGCCGAGCTGTACCAGGTGGAGTGCGCCCACATCCGCGACCTGGAACTGCGCGGCCCGGCCAGGGTGCTGCGGGACGTGGACCCCACCGTGGACGCCGCCGTCGAGCCGGGTGACGGCGACGCCGAGTTCGAGGGCTTCCTGTCCGAGATGCGGCTGATCAAGGACGAGTGGGAGGTCGGCGAGCTGCAGTTCGCCGTGGACGCCACCACCCGCGGCTTCGAGGACGTGGTGCGCGCCCTGCCCCAGGCGCTCGGCCACCCGAGGGGCGAGCGGTACCTGGAGGGCGTGTTCGGGCTGCGTTCGCGCCTGGAGGGCAACGCGGTGGGCTACGACAGCATCGTCGCCTCCGGCGCGCACGCCTGCGTGCTGCACTGGATCCGCAACGACGGCGCGCTGCGCCCGCAGGACCTGCTGCTGCTCGACGCCGGCGTGGAGACCGACACGCTCTACACCGCCGACATCACCCGCACGTTCCCGCTGTCCGGCACGTTCACCAGCGTCCAGCGGCAGGCCTACGACCTGGTCTACGAGGCCCAGACGGCGGCCATCGCCACGCTCAGGCCGGGCGCGAGCTTCCGCGACTTCCACCGCGCGGGCATGCGCGTCATCTGCGAGGGCCTGCACGACTGGGGCCTGCTCAAGGACTCCCCCGACAGCCTGATGGAGTCCGGCCTGTACCGCCGCTACACGCTGTGCAGCAGCGGCCACATGCTCGGCCTGGACGTGCACGACTGCGCCAGGTCGCGCGCCGAGGTCTACCTGGACGGCGTCCTGGAGGAGGGCCAGGTGCTCACCGTCGAGCCCGGCCTGTACTTCCAGCCGGACGACCTGACCCTGCCCGAGGAACTGCGCGGCCTGGGCATCCGCATCGAGGACGACCTGGAGATCACCGCCGACGGCGCCCGCCTCATGTCCGCCGCGCTCCCCCGCCGCGCCGCGGAGATCGAGACCTGGATGGCCAATCTGCTCTCCTGAGACCACTGGGTCACGGGTTGGTCACGTTTCGTATGGGGCTGACAAGGCGTGAGCTGCGTCTCATACCTTTTTCGCAAATTCCAGTCCAAGCATCGACTACTAGACAACCCGTCAGTAGGGTGACTGATCCGTAGGCGGCGGAGGTGGTCATGGCGGCGACACGCACGTGGACGGGGCACTGAATGGCCCTGTCCGGATACCTCGGACGCCGGGCCGGGTCCGTCCTCGGCCAGGTCGGTGACCTGTTCGTCATCGTCCTGGAGGGCCTGCGCAGAAGCTGGGACGTGCGCAGCTGGTTCTGGGAGTTCGTCGACCAGTGCTGGTTCCTGGCCCGCGTCACCAGCATCCCGGTGCTGCTGGTCTCCCTCCCCCTCGGCGCGACCGTGGCCCTGCAGGTCGGCGAGCTGGCCTGGCAGCTCGGCGCGGCCTCGGCGACCGGCAGCGCGGTGTTCGTCGGCCTGATCCGCGAGGTCGCGCCGCTGGCCAGCGCGCTGCTCATCGCGGGGGCCGGCGGCAGCGCGATGACCTCCGACATCGGCGCGCGCAACATCCGCGACGAGCTCAGCGCCATGGAGGTCATGTCGGTCAACCCGATCCACCGCCTGGTCACACCGCGCATGTGGGCCGCCAGCACGGTCGCCGTCTGCCTGTGCCCGCTGGTCATCCTGGCCGGGGCGAGCGGCGGCTACTTCTTCAACGTGGTCGTGCAGGGCGTCACGCCCGGCGCCTACTTCGACGGCGCGCTGTCGCTGGTGGTCGGCTCCGACCTGTACGTGACGCTGTTCAAGGCGTGGGTGTTCGGGTTCATCGCCGCGGCCGTCGCCTGCTACAAGGGCATGACGTGCGCGACCAGCCCGGTCGGCGTGGGCCGGGCGGTCAACCAGGCCACGGTGGTCACGTTCATGCTGGTGTTCGCGTTCAACTACATGATCTCCGCCGTGTACTTCCTGGCCTATCCGCCCCGGGCGCTGTGATGGTGACCAGGACGGCGGGGCTCAGGATGGCGGCCAGGGGCCGCGACGCCGCCGAGAGGTTCGCGGGGCTGGCCGACTGGCCGCTGTTCGTGTGGCGAGTGCTGTTCTACTCGGTACGCGACGTCATCCTGCGGCTGCGTTACTTCAAGGTCGTCCTGCGGCACGTCAGCGACGTCGTGGTCGGCGTCGGCGCGACCGTCATCGGCGGCGGCATGATCTTCGTGGTGTTCACCATGGCGTTCGTCGTGGGCGCCACCGTGGGCCTGCAGGGCTACCAGGGGCTGGCCGCGATCGGCGCCGAGTCGTTCATGGGGCTGGTGGGCAGCTTCGCCAACGTCCGCGAGATCACCCCGATCATCGCGGCCACCGCGCTGGCGGCGCAGGTCGGCTCGTCGTTCACGGCGGAGCTGGGCGCGATGCGCATCTCCGAGGAGATCGACGCGCTGGAGGTGATGGGCATCAACGCCTTCACCTACCTGATCTGCACCCGGGTCGTGGCCGCGCTGCTGGCCCTCATGCCGATCTACCTGATCGCGCTGTTCGCCAGCTTCTTCGCCACCCGGCTGATGTGCACCGTGCTGTTCGGGCTGGCCCCGGGCGTCTACGACTACTACTTCTACCTGTACCTGCCGGTCAGCGACATCGTCTTCAGCGTCGCCAAGGTGGGCGTGTTCGCCTTCACGGTCATCGTCATCCACTGCTTCTACGGCTTCCACGCCACCGGCGGCCCGGTGGGCGTGGGCGTCGCGGCCGGCCGGGCCATCCGCCAGTCGATCGTCACGATCGTGCTGATCAACCTGCTGCTGTCGTACCTGTTCTGGGGCGGCGGCGGCAACGTGCCGCTGACGGGCGGGTGAGGCATGGCCAGATTCGAGCTCTCCTTCCCGGCCAGGCTCGGCGTCGCCGCGCTCGTCGTGGCCGTCTTCGCCGCCACCGCGTTCTTCGTCGTACGCGCGGCCACCGAGATCAGCGGCACCAGGATCGACGCCGTGTTCGGCCACGCCGGGCAGGGCATGGACACCAACTCCCCGGTCAAGATCCGCGGACTGACCGTCGGCGACGTGACCGACGTGTCGCTCGACGCCAAGGGCCGGGCCGTGGTCACCATGCACATCCGGCCGGGCGTCAGGATCCCGCGGACCACGGTCGCCTCCGTCGAGCCCACCTCGGTGTTCGGCCCGAAGTACATCGACCTGCGGCTCGGCTCCGGCGAGACCACCGGCCCCTACCTGACCAGCGGCGCCGTCATCACCGCCACCGAGGACCCGCTCGACCTGTCCGACACGCTCGGCGACGCCTACCAGGGGCTCGACGCGATCGACCCGCGCGAGGTCACCGTCATCGTGCACACCCTGGCCAAGGGCCTCGACGGCACCGGCGAGCACCTGCGCGAGCTGATCGACGACTCCGGCACCGTGGTCGGCGTCGCGCACCGGCGCCGCGCCGAGGCCAGGCGGTTCCTGCGGGACACCGCCGCGCTCGGCACCGCGCTCTCCGACAAGGGCGACGAGCTGATCTCGATCGCGTCCGACGTCAACGTCATCACCCCCGACCTGCTGGAACGGGCCGACAAGGTACGCGCGCTGCTCCAGGAGATCACCTCCGTCTCCGAGCTGAGCGCCCACGGGCTCGGCAAGCACCGGCAGAACCTGCGGGCCGGCGTGCACTCGGGCGAGCGGGTGGCCGCGCTCATCTACGCCCAGCTCGGCCTGGCCGGCGACGGCGTACGCGGACTCAACACCCTGGTGGACCTGCTCAACGAGCTGATCGAGACCCCCGGCCCGGGCAACAGCCGCCAGATGCAGGTGGAGGCGTTCGTCGCCACCGACATCTGCGAGCTCATCGTCGGCGCCTGCGGACCCACCGACGGGAGGCGCTAGATGGCGGTGTCCAAGGAGCGCGCGGCCCGCAGGTGGACGTTCGTGCGCTTCGCGCTGTTCCTCGGCCTGACGGTCACGCTGATCGTGCTGATCACCCTGCAGATCGCCCGCGTCAGCACCGGCGACGGCTACCTGCTGACGGCGACCTTCGACGACGTGTCCGGGCTGAACGAGGGCGACCAGGTCAAGATCGCCGGGGCGCCGGTCGGGCAGGTCGACACGATCAAGGTGGTCAACGGCCGGGCCGAGGTGACCATGGAGGTACGCGCGGAGGTGCGCGTGCCGTCCGACACCGAGGCGGCCGTCCGCTGGCGCAACGCCATCGGCCAGCGCGTGGTCTACCTGATCCCCGGCACCGCCGCCGACCGGCTGGCCCCCGGCGCGCGCATCGCCCGCACCGCCTCCGTGGTGGACATCGGCGAGCTGGTCAGCGACCTCGGCCCGCTCACCAGGAGCCTGGACGCCGACCAGATCAACCAGCTGCTGACCGCCGCGTCCAAGTCGCTCAAGGGCAACCACCGCAACATCCCGCGGCTGCTGGACAACGTCAACGACATCACCGGCACGCTCAACGAGCGCAAGCGCCTGATCAAGCAGCTGCTGCGGGACTACGCCACCGTCACCGAGGTGGTCGCCAAGCGCGACAAGCAGATCGAGCGGCTGGTCGACAACCTGGTGGTGCTGTCGGAGGCGTTCGCCGACAACCGGCGGCTCATCGACGACTCGATCGTGGAGCTGTCCGCCACCTTCCACACCTCCAACGAGGTGATCGGCAAGAACGCCAGGGAGCTGGGCGCGCTGGTCGACCACCTGCAGGGGCTCACCGGCGGCATCAGGCGGCACGTGGGCGAGATCGAGAAGACCGTCACCACCTTCCAGCCGCTGTTCCAGCGCGCCTACTCCACGGTCAACCGGGGCCACTACTTCATCACCGCGGTGCCCTGCGTGAACCTGGGGCCCTCGCCGTGCCCGTACCCGATGCAGGAGCCGCCGCCGCTGCGCAACACCAGGATCCAGAGCTCGAAGGACCTGCGGAAGCTCATGGTGGGGCAGTGATGGCGCTCAAGTCCTTCCGCGACCGCAACAAGATCGTCGTCGGCCTGGTGTCGGTGGCGGTGCTCGGCACCGTGCTGGTGGCCACGTTCCTGGTCGGCAACCTGGGCCTGCTCGAAGGCGGATACTACGTCTCCGGCGTGTTCGCCGACTCCGGCGGGCTGCGCACCGGCAACGACGTCCGGGTGGCCGGGGTGCGCGTGGGCAAGGTCACCGAGGTCCGGCCCGACTACGCGCAGGGCCAGGTGATCGTCACCTGGAAGGTCGACTCCGACGTCCGGCTCGGCCGCGGCACCCGGGCCGACATCACGCTGTCGAACCTGCTCGGCGGCCGGTACGTCAAGCTCACTGGCCCGGTCGCCGCCCCGTACCTGGACCAGCTCCCGGAGAGCGCGCGGCGCATCCCGATCGACAGGACCGGCGTGCCCACGCTGATCAACGACGCCATCAAGGACGCCACCAGGCTCGTGCAGAAGCTCGACACCGAGGCCGTGGACGACCTGCTGACCGAACTGGACAAGATCGACACGAGCGAGCGCGGCCGCATCACCAGGCTGCTGAAGAACATCGGCGACCTGTCCGACACGATCAGTGAGAGCGAGCCGCAGCTCCAGCGCCTCCTCGACAACGGCACCAAGATCATGGACGTGCTGGAGAAGAAGGATGAACAGCTCGGCCGGCTCATCGACGCCATCGAGATCATGCTCGACGAGCTGCGCAGCCGCAGGAACGAGCTGCGCACGCTGCTCGGCGACGGCAGCGACCTGGTGCAGAGCACCACCAGGCTGATCAACGAGCACGAGAAGTCCCTGGTCCAGGTGCTGGACGACAACGCCGCCATCACCTCCAGGCTCAGCGCCAGCGACAAGGACCTCAACTCGCTGCTGGCCTGGGCCGGGCCGACGTTCCGCGGGCTGTCCACGATGGGCGGCCAGGGCCCGTGGCTGGAGGCGATCGCCACCGGCCTGGGCCCGATCAACCCGGAGGTGCTGGCCGCCATCGCCAAGGACAGGAAGGACGACAGATGAGACGGCTTCTGGCGGTCCTGATGGCCACGGTGCTGGTCGTGGCCTCCGGCGGGTGCTCGGTGCTGGGTGAGCGGCCGTACGCGCTGGTGGCGATCTTCGCCAAGGCGCCCTCCCTGTACGAGGAGGCGCGGGTGAAGGTGATGGGCCTGGACGCCGGGTACGTGGGCGACATCCGCATCGAGGGCGACCGGGTCAGGGTCGAGCTGCTGGTGGACCGGGAGGTGCCGCTGCCGGCCGGGGTGAAGGCCGTGGTGGCGCCGCAGAACACGCTCGGCGAGCGCAACGTGGTGCTGTACCCGCCGTGGAAACCGGGTGACCAGCGGATCCAGCCGGGGGCGACGATCCCGCTGGAGCGTACCGACCTGCCGGTGGAGATCGACGACGCGCTCGACGCGTTCACCAAGCTGACCGACGCGCTCAACGCCGACAAGATGGGCTCGGTGGCGGGCGACCTGGCCGACGGGGTCAGGGGGCGGGGCAAGACGATCAACAACGCGCTGGCCGACACCGCCGAGCTCACCGACACCCTCGCCAAGCAGGACCAGCAGCTCATCGACCTGGCCAAGGGCCTCAACAAGCTGGCCACCAGCCTGAACAGGCGGCAGGGCCAGGTGACGCGGGCGATCGACTCCTTCTCCGAGGCCAGCGCGATCCTGGCCGAGGAACGGCAGCGGCTGCGCGGGTTCATCTCCGGCATGGCGGACTTCGTCCGGCGCGGGGACGTGATCATCGAGGCGTACTCGGAGCGGCTGCCGCAGGCCGCCGGGACGCTGGCCGAGCTGGTGCTGACCGTCAGGGCCAACAGCGAGTCGATGGCGCTGGCGGTCAAGGGCGCGGCCGACTTCGCCGACGTGCTCATCGACTCCTGGGACAGGGAGCAGCACGTGCTGAAGATCCGGGTGGTGCTCAACGCGATGACCAGGGCCTGGCTGACCCCGCTGTTCCAGGCGCTGAACCTGGGCCCGGTGCCGTGCCTGCCCGCCGGGCTGAGCAACTGCCCCTTCCAGCGGCCCTCTCAGCAGCAGGGGAAGAAGCGATGAGGGCGCGGGTCGCGTGCGGGGCGCTCGCGCTGGCGCTCGCGGCGTCGTCCTGCTCGCTCCAGACGCTGGGGGCGACCGGCGGCGACCTGACGCTCAGCGCCACCTTCGACGACGTGCAGAGCCTGGTCGTGGGGCACAGCGTGCAGATCTCGGACGTCCGCGTGGGCACGGTCACCGACGTGCGGCTGGACGGCTACCGGGCGAAGGTGACGATGTCGATCGAGTCCGGGCACCGCATCCCCGAGGGCAGCACCGCGACCGTGGCCAAGACGTCGGTGCTGGGCGAGAACTACGTGCAGCTCGCGCCCCCGGCCGGCAAGGACCTGGCGACCGGGCCGTTCCTGAAGGACGGCGCCACCATCGCGAAGACGTCCGTCGAGCCGGACATCGAGCAGGTCACCGAGAAGGCCGGGCCGCTGATCGAGGCGCTCGGCGCGCAGGACGTCAACGCCATCCTGGACGCCGCCGCGACCGGTTTCGGCGGCAAGGGCGACGACGTCAACCTGCTCATCAAGCGCACCGCCGAGGTCACCGACGCCTACGCAGCCGCCCGCAGGGACCTGGCCGTCACCATCGACGCGCTCGCCGACCTGGGCGACGACCTGGCCAAGGGCACCAAGGAGCTGGACCGGCTGCCCGGCACGCTGGCCGCGGCCACCGCGCGGATCAACCACGGGCGCAAGCACGTCAAGAAGGCCATCGTGGCGCTGACGAAGCTGGCCAAGGAGGCCAACCTGACCGTCTACCCGCGCCACGCGGCCCGGCTGCGCACGCTCATGCGCGAGCTGAACGGCATCACCTCGTCGATGCTGCGCGGCAAGGACGACCTGCAGGCGCTGATCGCGAAGATCCAGAAGTTCATCGACGCGCCGCCGATCACGGTCAACGGCCAGGTGCTGATCTACGTCTGGCTGAAGGGGCTGCTGCTGCCGAAGAACAAGGGCGTCATCCCGAACACGCCGCCCAAGACGGGCCAGGGCCCGCCGAAGCTCCTGGACGACTTCCGCCTGCTCTGGGAGCCGCCGCTATGAAGAGCCGCATCTACCTGAACCTGGGCTTCTTCGTCGTCCTGGGCGTGGTGATGACCGTGTGGGCGTTCAGCACGATCATCAAGCTCGACGCGATCGAGCGGCCGTACCGGGTCTCGGCCGAGTTCACCTCCTCCCCCGGGCTGCTGCGCGGCTTCGACGTGGCCTACCTGGGCGTGCGGGTGGGCAAGATCGGCGACGTGCGGCTGGCGCCCGGCAGGATCGTGGTGGGGCTGGACATCGACAGGGAGGTCAGGCTGCCCAAGGGCAGCACGGCCGAGGTGCGGCGCAAGTCGGCGATCGGGGAGCCGTACGTGGAGCTGTCGCCGCCCGCCACCGGCGTGCGCGGGCCGCAGCTCGCCCCCGGCGACACGATCCCGCTGGCCAGGACCACCGTGCCGCTCGACTACAAGAAGCTGTTCGACGGCGTGGGCAAGCTGCTCAACGCGGTGCCGCCGGGGGACGCCAAGACGATCACCCATGAGCTGGCGGTGGCGCTGGAGGGCCGGGCGCCGTCCATCAAGGGCATCATCGACGACGCGCACGACCTGACCGGCACGCTGGCGGAGAACGCGGAGGTGCTGGACGAGCTGTCTGTGCAGCTCACCGAGCTGACCCACACGCTGGCGGGCAGGAAGGACCAGCTGGCCGCGGGCATCACCGACCTCAGCACGGTCACCGGCTCGCTGCGGGCCTCCCGCGCGGACCTGAACGCCTTCCTCGACCAGGGGCCCGGCGTGTTCGCGCAGCTCGACGCGGCGCTGAAGAAGGCCAGGCCGGGGTTCTCGTGCCTGCTCACCGCGGCCGGGCTGCCGCACCGGCCGGTGTTCTCGCCGGAGACCCAGCGCAACGTCAACCACCTGCTGAGCGTGGTGCCGACCGCGCTGACCCTGGCCGACGACATCAGCGACAGGCGGGGCGACACGGTGTACGGCAAGGCGTCGTTCATCTTCAGCGTGCCGGGCGGGCCGACGCCGGCGCTGGAGTACGCGGACGCGGTCGGGCCGCCCGGGGTGCCCCGGCCGCGCTCCTGCCCGCCGGCCGCCCGGGCCGCCCGGGACGCGGAGGACGTCGCCGATCGACGGGCCGACGACCGTGATACTTCCGGGCCGGCTGAGCAGGCCGCCGAGCAGCCGGCCGCACCGGCGAAGAAGGCCACCAAGCAGGCCGGGTCCGAGCCGTCGGACCTGCCCGCCGACGAGCCCAGCGGCGTGGCCGCCACCAGCGCCGCGTCCCGTACCCCGCTGAACGCCACGCCGCTCGTCATCGCGATCTTCCTCGCGGTGGTGGCCGGCGGTGGCATCGTGGGCTGGATCGCGGTGGGCCGGGCCGCCCGCCGCCGTGAGGAGAACGCATGACCCCCAAGCAGGACCTCGCAGACGAGACCACCGAGACCGAGCAGGACGCGGAAGAGGAGACCGCCGAAGAGCCGGCCGTGGAAGAGGAGACCGCCGAAGAGCCGGCCGCCCCCGAGCAGGCCGAGGCCGCCACCGATGAGGGGACGCCTGCGGGTAAGGCGGGGTTCACGCGGGCCCGGCTGCTCGGGGCGCTCGCGGCGATGCTGGTCACGGCCGTCGCCGCGACGGCCGTCCTGCAGTGGGTCTCGGCGAGCCGCAGCCAGGACGCCCTGGCCAGGCTGGAGGCCGAGCGGACCGCGCGCCTGGAGGTGGCGGGCGCGGCCGGCGCCTTCGCCACCACGCTGCTCAGCTACGACTACCAGAACCTGCAGGCCACCAGGTCCACCATGGCCGCCCAGGCCACCGGCGACTTCCTGGCCACCTACGACGAGGCGTTCGGCGGCGTGATGACGCAGGTCATCGTCAAGCTGAAGGCGGTGGCCAAGACCACGGTGCGCGAGGTGTACGTGGCCGACGTGGACGAGGGCCTGGCCCACGCCATCGTGGTGGCCGACCAGCAGGTGAACACCGCCGAGGCGATCCGCTCGGTCAAGGACTCCCACCTGAAGATCACGCTGGTGAAGGAGAAGGGCGTCTGGAAGGTCAAGGACGTCACGACGCTCGGCGTGGCCAAGGACGAGCAGTACAAGCTGGACGGCACCCCGCTCGACTCGTCCTCGGGGGAAAGCACCGGTAAAAAGAAGGAGTGATGATCGAGTCCGTGGCCATGGGCGGCCGGCCCGATGAGGTGCGCGCGCCGCTCGCGTGGCTGACCGAGGTGGAGCGTGAGCGGGCGGCCAGGTTCAGGTTCGAGGCCGACCGCGCGGCGTTCGTCGCCGCTCACCTGCTGATCCGCATGTGCGCGGGCGAGGTGCTCGGCAAGCCGCCGCGGGAGCTGACGCTGTTGCAGCGCTGCCCGGTGCACGGCCCCGGTCACGGCGTGCCGTACCTGGCGGAGGCCCCGGAGCTGGGGGTGAGTTTCAGCCACACGCGCGGTTACGTGTGCGCGGCGGCCGGTCCCGGCAAGGTCGGCGTCGACGCCGAGCGGGTGGGTTCGGGCCCGGTCGACGCGGCGCTGGCCGAGCGGGTGCTGACGGCGGCCGAGCGGGCCGAGGTCACCGGCCCCGAGGACCTGATCAGGTTCTGGACCCGCAAGGAGGCGATGATCAAGCGGGGCGAGCTGACGCTCGACGCGATGGGCGCGGCCGACCTCGTTCTCGACGGCCTGCACCTGCTGGAGTGGCGGGCGGAGCCGGGCGTCATGGTGGCGGTCGTCACGGACTCCCGGGCGAGCAGGCGGCCCATTCCGCACTACGCTTGAGGGCATGTTCCACCGCAAACCCATCGAAGAGCGCATCGCGGACCGTATGGCCAAACGTCGTCCGCTCGAGGAGGGCAAGACGTTCGAGCACGGGCCGGCCAAGTTCGTGTTCGTCTCGCTGATCGTCGCCGTGGTCCTCATGCACGTCGTGGGCCTGGCCGTGGTGATGGAGTTCAGTTAGACCAGGTCATCTCGGGCGGTGGCGGGTCGGCGTGGGGTCCAGGAAGACCATGCCGACGCTGGGGAAGCGCTGCCGGAGCCGGCGGTCCACCTCGTCGCAGGCGATCTCGACGCCGGCCGCGGTGGCCTCGTCCCTGAAGTCGATCTTGGCGGCGACCATGAGGTCGGCCGGGCCGATGAACATGGTGAGCAGTTCCACCACGTCCTCCACCTCGGGCTGGGCGATGAGGACGGCGCGGATGCCGTTCTCCACCTGGCGGGGCGCGGCCTGGCCGATGAGCAGCGACAGGTTCGAGGCGATCAGGCTCAGCGCGACGGCCAGCAGCAGCACGCCGATGGCGATGGAGGCCGCGCCGTCCCACAGCGCGGAGCCGGTGAGCTGCGAGCCGAGCAGGCCGGTGGCCGCGATCACCAGGCCGACCAGCGCGGCGGCGTCCTCGAACAGCACCGCCTTGAGCGCGGTGTCGGAGGTGACGCGCATCAGCCGCACCGGCGAGACCTGGTGTTTCCTGGCCGCGCCGCGCAGCTGCGACAACGCCTTCATGAACGAGATCGCCTCGATCACGAACGACACCGCCAGCACGATGTACGACGGGGTGAGGTTCGACAGCTCCTCGCCGTGGCTGATCTCGTGCAGGCCGTGCGTGATGGAGAACCCGGCCCCGCCCACCAGCGTGGCGACGGCGGCCATCATCGCCCAGAAGAACCCGGCCTTGCCGTAGCCGAACGGGTGGCGCCGGTCCGGCGGTTTGCCCGCGCGGCGTACCGACACCAGCAGCAGCAATTCGGTCACGGTGTCCGCGGCCGAGTGCGCGGCCTCGGCGAGCATGGCCGCGGAACCGCTGATCAACCCGGCCACGAGCTTGGCCAGCGCGATGGTGAGGTTCGCCCCGCCGGCCACGAGCACCGTGCCCAGGCTCTCCCCCGACTTCTCCCCCATGACCACGACCTTACGTGCGCTAGATTGGAGATCATGAGCGCGCCCCGCTGGCTTTCTCCCTCTGAGCAGCGTGCCTGGCGCACGCATCTCGCGCTGCACAAGCTCCTCATGCACCGGCTCGACCGCGAGTTGCAGGAGCACGCGTTGTCGTTGAACGACTACGAGATCCTGGTGAACCTCTCCGAGAGCCCGGATCGCCGCATGCGCATGAGCGACCTGGCCGACGCCACGATCCAGTCACGCAGCCGGCTCTCGCACCAGATCTCCCGGATGGAGGCCAAGGGCCTGGTCACCCGGGAAGACTGCCGCGACGACCGGCGCGGCACGTTCGCCGTGCTGACCGACGACGGCTGGGCGACGATCCAGCGGGTGGCGCCGTTCCACGTGGCGAGCGTGCGCGAGCACTTCGTCGACCGGCTGACCGACGACCAGCTCGACGCGCTGGAGACGGCCTTCGGGCCGATCGTCGATCACCTGAAGAAGTTGCGCTGACATCCAACCGATACCGGTTACGGCTCACCGGCGTTCCCCGGCGCTCGCTACGATCCGCTCATGCGTCGAAAGCTGCTGATCGTCTCGCTGATCGCCGCCGTGCTCACGCTGGGGGCGGCGTGCTCGTCGGGCGGGGCGGAGCTGCCCGCCGGGCCCGACCTGATGAAGAAGTCCGCCGCGGCGATGAAGACCGTCAAGTCGGCGTCGTTCGCGATCAGCACCGAGGGCAAGCCCAAGGTGCAGGTCAAGAAGGCCGACGGACGGCTGACCGCGGCCGGCGACGCCGACGGGTCGATCTCGCTGGACATCCTCGGCAACCTCCAGGAGATCAACTTCGTCCTGGTCGGCGACGCCGTGCACTTCAAGGGCCCGACCGGCGGCTACCAGACGATGAGCCGGGCTCAGCTCGCGCAGATCTACGACCCGTCGGTGATCCTGGAGCCGACCAAGGGCATCGCCAGGCTGCTCGAAACGGCCACCGACCCGATCGTGGAAGGCGAGGAGGGCGGCGCGTACCGGGTGGCGACCACGTTCTCCGGCGAAGTGCTCGGGAAGATCATCCCGGGGGTCACGCAGGGCGTGAACGGCAAGATCTGGATCGACAAGGCCAGTGGCCGGCTGACCAAGGCGACCCTGCCGCTGCAGGACGGCTCGGTGACGGTGTCGTTCAGCGACTACGACGCGGTGATCACGATCACGCCTCCGCCGGCCGGATGAGGCAGACCCGATGAGGCCCGCCCGCCGGATCGCGCTCGGCGCCGCGGGCGCGGTGGTGCTGCTGGCCGCGCTCGACGCGTACGTGGTCGTCACCGTGCTGATCTCCATCGCCGAGGACGTCGGCGTGCCGCTGAACCACCTGGAGCGGGCCACCCCGATCGTCACCGGGTTCCTGCTGGGGTACGTGGCCGCGATGCCGCTGCTCGGCCAGCTGTCCGACCGTTACGGGCGGCGGCCGCTGATCCACGCCTGCCTGGCCGCGTTCGCGCTCGGCTCGGTGCTGACGGCGCTGGCGGCCGGCGAGGTGTCGGTGGTGGCGGGGCGTACCGTGCAGGGGG
>NZ_JABCPZ010000539.1 GCF_013283785.1 Nonomuraea antri | reverse complement strand
CCCTCCGATCTAACCCACGGGCCGAATCTCCACCGCCACCCCCTCCGGCCTAACCCTCCGGCCTAGCCCTCCGGCCGGATCCCCCACCTGCATAACCACCCGCCGTCCACCCATCCGCGCGCCCGACATCCGCGCCGCCCATCTATGTGCCGCATGCCCGCCCATGTGCCGCATGCCCATCCAATGTTGGCCGGGTTCGCACACCACTCGGCGCGGAAGTGCTTTCGGGTTCAGGCCGAAGGGGCGAGCGCTCGAACGGCCGTGGGTGTGGCGCCGCGCTCGCACTCGTCGAGGGCGGAAGGTTCCACGTCGAAGTACCACAGAGGCCCAAGGCGATCAAAGACCGGGCCCAGAACCCCGATCATCCGCCTCCACAGACGGCGCCCATCCCATGCCGGGCCCCCACCCGCAGCACGCCAACGCCCAAGCGCGCCAGCACACCAACACCCCGCCACACCAGCACGCCAACACGCGAGTCATGCCAGCACGCCAACGCCCGAGTACATCGATGCCCGAGCACAGCGATGCCCGAGCACAGCGATGCCCGAGCACGCCAGCATTCCGATGCTCGCGCGCACCAGACCGCCGCAACAGCCGGATCGCCCCAACAATCGCCCTGCACCGACAACCAGCAGGAACCGCAACCGGCAACCCGGCGGGCACAAACAGCCAGCAGGAACGAACAACCGGCAGGCACGGAACGCAGCGGGAGAGCCGCCCACCCACCCGCACGCCAAAGATTCTTTCTCAAGAATCAAGCGATCAATTCAACCAGCAGCCAATGATCCTTATCGCCATCTCATAGATCGAATTGCGCACCCGATGATCAATGGCAGACATCGCATCCCAAGAAAACAATCTTGAAGCGCATATGTGAGATATATCACTGGCTATCTCATTAAGTTGCCTTTACCTAGCGTTTGTCGCATATGTTCATCCATACCTGCGGGATCCCCGCTCCCGCCCAGGGATCGGCCGTTGCGCGCCCCCACTCCCCCAACTCGGCCTTTCCCTTCCCTATCCCCTACCGAGGACCGTGGTTTACCTTGGGCCAGCATTCCCAAAAGCCGTCCCCCCAGCGCCAGGACCGTACGTCAGGCTGGAGCAAGCGCCGTTGGGCCGCCGCGGCGGCAGGCGTGGCAGTCGTCGCCGCCTCCACCACCGCCTGGGCCGCAGTGTCCAACGACGCGTCAGGAGCGGGGGCCGATCCCCGATCGGCGGCAGCAGCCCTTTCCTCGGACGCCCCCGCCACCACCACGGGCTCCACCCCCGCGACCACCACCCCTGGCGCCCCGGCCCAGGCG
>NZ_JABCPZ010000538.1 GCF_013283785.1 Nonomuraea antri | reverse complement strand
GGGTTCCGCGGGCGGGCGCGGAAGGGATGGACGGTGGTGCCCGATGCCAGAGCGACGCCGTCGTCACTCGGGCAGGCGCAGTCGGGCGGTGCGCCGTCGTCCCCCGGGCGGGCGAAGGACGACGGGAGCCGGGTCAGGCAGCGGTGCCCTTCTCGGCGGTGGCCAGGAAGTCCTGGGCGATCAGCGGCAGACGGCGACGGGCGTGGATGACGGCGATCACGCGGCGCACGGCCGGTTCGAGTGATCGCACGACCAGGCCGGCGCGAGCCGCCTGTTCCGCCATTCCGCGGTACCACAGCAGCGACGCCTGACCGGCGCGTACCGCGTTCAGCCAGCCGTTGCGTTCGTCGGTTTCGACGACCACGACAGGGTTGACCGAGTACTTGCCGAACATCGCGTCGAGTTCCCTGCGCCGCATGCTGCCGCGGGCGGGGAGCGCCAGGCGCATGCCGTGGAGCTTGCCCATGGGCACCGGGTTCGGCAGGTCGAGCCCGGGCGGGGAGATCAGGACGATCTCCTGGCGTTCGAGTGGGTGGGTGATCAGGTCGGTGGGGACGGGCAGATCGGTCAGACCGAGGTCGGCCCGTTGGTCCCTGATGGCGTTGACGACGCCGTCACGGCCGTCGCAACGCACGATGTGCACGCGTACTCCCGGGTGCTCGGCCGCGTAGGCGGGCAGAAGCCGTCCTGCGAGGCCGGGTTCGAGGCTCGGGGTGGAGGCGATGCGAAGTTCCGCCTCCGTCGATGTGCCATGGTTGGCCAGGCTCTCGATCTCGTGAACCGCGTCGAGTGCCTCCCGCGCCAGCTTGACCACCCGGCGGCCCTGCGCGGTGACCACCACGCCACGACCTGAGCGGGCGAAGAGCGTCGTGCCGAGCTCTCGCTCCAGATCCCGGATCGCGCGTGACAGTGCGGGCTGCGCGATGTACAGCGACCTGGCCGCGTCGGTCATGGTGCGGTGCTCCGCAGTCGCGACCACATAGCGGAGCTGCTGGAGATTCATGCCAAAGAAGCTAGGACACCGCCCACCGCCGGGACCGGGAGATAACCGAGATCACCTCGAATGATTTCGGACTGTAACCGAGCACTGCTACATCCGTGACGGGTGATACATCAGTATGCTTTTGCCCCAAATTTGGCAAAGGTCCGTCAAGTCGCGGCGCAAAGCTGTGCATTACAGACAACCGGGTAAAGGGGGAGACACGGTGACAGGGAACGGGCAATATCCACCCCCGCCACAGGAGCCGAACCAGCCTCAGCGGCCTCCCTCGTTGCCGTGGCCGCCGCCCGGCTACGGCCAGTCC
>NZ_JABCPZ010000537.1 GCF_013283785.1 Nonomuraea antri | reverse complement strand
GGCCCAGACCGATCCCCCCGCCCCGGCCAAGACCGACCCGCCGAAGCCGCGCTGACCACTCGTGGCCGCGTCGCCTGCTTCGCGGTTGATCGCGCAGGCAGGACGTGAGCTGCTCAGGTTCGACGTCCTGCATCCGGGCCGGGAGAGCGCCGACTTTCTGGGCGAGGCGCAGTTCTCGCAGTCGATCAGGCGGCAGTGCGCGCTGGCGGTGGACCGCGTCGAGGCGTATCGGCGGACGTTCGTCGACGTCGCCGCCGTCTCGGACTTCCTCTTCGCCTCGATGCCGGCTCGTCCGACGCCGTGGGATCGGTATCACGCCGGGGTCGCGGCCGCGCTGGCCGGTGCCGCCGAAGCCGCGCGCGCACACTTCGCGGCCGTGCTGGACGAGGACGCCGACGGCCTCAAGTGGCTCGCCGACCTGCAGGCCGGGACCCGCGCCTGCGTCGAGCCGACCGGCGATCGCGAGGCGTTCCGCGCCTGGGCCGCGGCGGCGGTCGCGGACGCGCGACGGCGACTCGAACTCCCGGATCAGCGGGCGACCACGTACTAGGCGAAGGCCGGCGCGATGGGACCGCCGTGCTGTGTCAGTGGCCGCGTCAGGGCGGCATCGGTTCCGTATCAGAGCCTCCCGCGAAGGTGAACGTCATGAGCGGGGCGCACCGGCCCGCGGAGACACCTACGGCAGGGAGATCGACCATGAGCGTGAACGACAACGGCTTCTCGGCGGCCGGGCTGCGCAGGATGCGTGACACCCTGGCCAGGCACGTCGACTCCGGACGCATCCCGGGCCTGGTCGCTCTGGTCAGCCGGGGCGAGGAGACCCACGTCGAAGTTCTCGGCACGATGCGCCACGAAGGCGGCGCCCCGATGAGCCGTAACACGATTTTCCGCATGGCGTCCACGTCCAAGCCGGTCACGGCGGCCGCGGCGATGGTGCTGGTGGATGAGTGCCGGTTGCGGTTCGACGACCCGGTTGACCGGTGGCTGCCGGAGCTGGCCGATCGGCGGGTGCTCGCCCGTATCGACGCCCCCCTCGATGAGACGGTTCCGGCGCGCCGTCCGATCACCGTGCGGGACGTGCTCACCTCCACCTTCGGGCTCGGCATGGACATGACCTCGATCGGCACCCCGATCATGAACGCGGTCTTCGAACAGGGCCTGACCCCCAACCTGCCCACTCCGATGCCCGAACCCGATGAGTGGATGCGCCGCCTGGGCGAACTGCCCCTCATGCACCAGCCCGGCCAGCGCTGGCAGTACCAGATCAGCAACGACCTGCTCGGCGTCCTGGTCTCCCGCGTCACCG
>NZ_JABCPZ010000536.1 GCF_013283785.1 Nonomuraea antri | reverse complement strand
CCCGGCACCTCCCGCAACTGACCAAGCCGCACCCCGAGCTGCGCGTCCCGCAACCTGACATGCGCCTCCCGCAACCAATGCAGCGCCCTATCGAGCCCGAACGCCGAATGCGCCACCAACGCCACCCGCGCCGCAAGCACCGAATCGTCCGCTTCACCCGCCCCCGCGACCCGCCAAGCCAGCTCGAACAGCCGCCACGGTTCGTCGCGCTCCCCCATGCGCCGCAGCTGCCGCCCCAGGTCGAGCGCGACCGTCGCCCGCCTGGTCTCCAGCCCCGGTGCGGCGCTCACCTCGAGCGCCCGCCGCAGATGCCCGAGCTGCTCGTCCACCGCCAGCCGCCGCTCCGCGTCGAGCGCCGCCGCGAGCAGCTGCTCGACCGCCCGTCCCGGCTCGATCTTCTCTCCGGCCAGGTACGCGTGCCTGGCCAGCTCACCGGGCACCATCTTCCCCGCCAGCTCGGGAAACCGATCAACCGCACGCACGACCGCCGCGTGCGCCGCCCGGACGTCGTCCATCGATTCGTACAGCGTCTCGCGCACCAGATCGTGCGCGAACGCGAACACCCCACCCCCCTTGGTCAGCGCGAGCTTGGCGACCACGGCCAGCTCGAGCAGCCGGTCGACGTGCGCGACAGGCGCACCGACGGCCGCCGCGAGCACCTGCCGATGGAACTCACCACCCAGCACGGCCGCGTTGGTGAGCAGCTCGGACACCGGCGCGGGCAGCAACGACAGCCGCCGCCGCACCGCGTCGCGCACCCCGGGCGCGATGGCGGTCGCCGACCCGCCGCTGCGCCACAGCCGCGCCGTCTGCTCCACGAAGAACGGGTTGCCGCCCGTGCGCCCGTGCACCGCCGCGACCAGCTCGTCCGGCGGATCATGCCCGGCCGTACGCGCCATGAGAGCCCGCACCCCCGCCCGATCGAGCCCGGTCAACGTGATGGACGTGGCCTTCGCCACCAACGGCGACAACAACGGACGCAACGGATGATCGACCGGCTCCACCTCTGCATCCCGATACGTGCCGATCAGCAGCAGCCGCTCGAACCACGTCTGCTGCGCCGCGAACTCCAGCAGCCTGAGCGACGCCGGATCGGCCACATGCAGATCATCGAGCACGACCACCACCGGACGCCGCTGCGACAACGACACCAGCGCGGTGGTCACCGCATCGAAGATCCGGAAATCACCCG
The DNA here is from genome assembly GCF_013283785.1 of Nonomuraea antri. Classification (GTDB taxonomy): domain Bacteria; phylum Actinomycetota; class Actinomycetes; order Streptosporangiales; family Streptosporangiaceae; genus Nonomuraea; species Nonomuraea antri. Next base: position 128 of record NZ_JABCPZ010000536.1, on the reverse strand, counting down.
GCGCCTCACTCCCGGCCGGCTCCGCCTCGGCCTCACCCAGCAGCGCCCCCAGACTGCTCCCCGCAGCGGCCTCGGCCGCGGCCCACTCCCCCGGCTCCGCGGTACGCCGCAACGCCCTGATCACCTGC
>NZ_JABCPZ010000535.1 GCF_013283785.1 Nonomuraea antri | reverse complement strand
CTGACAGTGATGATGTAGATGAGCGCTTCCCGACAGGGTCTGACCCAGCGACTGACTGACCTCGAGGTCCTCAACGGGATCTGTCGGCCCTGGCCGGGAAGCGCTCGTGTGCACTCACCGGACGCGGCACCTGTGACTTCATAGGAGCCTGGCCAGAGGCCCCATCACTGTCTTGTCCGCGCTGCCCGGCTGGTGCGTGCCGCCCTGCCCCCCGGTCAAGACGACAGGACGACGATGACCTCCATTACACCCGACAATGCGCCGGTCAGCGAAGTCGCCGGCGGTGTCGACACCCACCAAGACACCCACACCGCGGCCGTGATCGACGGCGTCGGCCGGGTGCTGGGCACCGAGCAGTTCCCCGCCACCCCGGCCGGATATGCCGCCCTGCTCACCTGGATGCGCGCTTTCGGGCAGCTGAGCCGGGTCGGGGTCGAAGGCACCGGCGTCTACGGAGCCGGGCTCACCCGGCTGCTGCAGGCCGAGCACATCGACGTCATCGAGATCGACCGGCCCAGCCGCAAAACCCGCCGCTTCCAGGGCAAGTCCGACCCGATCGACGCCATCGCCGCCGCCAAGGCCGCCCTGGCCGGCGACCGCACCGGCATCCCGAAACAGCGCGACGGCCGGATCGAGGCGTTGCGCGCCCTGCGCATCGCCCGCCGCTCGGCCGTCGACCAGCGCGCCGACACCCAGCGGCAGATCAAGGCCCTGATCGTCACCGCCCCGGACGCGCTCCGTCAGCGCCTGCGCCGCCTGACCAGCACGAAACTGATCGCCACCTGCGCCGCCCTGCGCCCGGACCGCGACCACGCCGCCGACCCGCTCACCGCCACCCAGCTCGCGCTGCGTTCCCTGGCCCGCCGCCACCGGCAGCTGTCCGCCGAGATCGCCGACCTCGACGAACTCCTGGACGCCCTGGTCACGGCGATCAACCCCCGGCTGAGCGCCGCCCACGGCGTGGGCACCGACACCGCCGGGCAGCTCCTGCTCACCGCCGGCGAAAACCACGACCGCATCCCCAGCGAGGCCGCCTTCGCCATGCTCTGCGGCGTCGCACCGATCCCGGCCTCCTCCGGCAAGACCACCCGGCACCGCCTCAACCGCGGCGGCGACCGCCAGGCCAACGCCGCCCTGTATCGCGTCGTCCTGTGCCGCCTGCGCTGGGATCCCCGCACCCGCGCCTACATGGAACGACGCACCCAAGACGGCCTGTCCAAGAAAGAGATCATCCGCTGCCTCAAGCGCTACGTCGCCCGCGAACTCTACGGACTCATCACATCAAAGGATCAAGAACGCTCCGCTTGACATCCATAGGAGCATCC
>NZ_JABCPZ010000534.1 GCF_013283785.1 Nonomuraea antri | reverse complement strand
CCCCCGGCCCCGCACCTTGCCCGAACCGTCGCATCGCCCCCAGCCCTCGCGCGGCCATCCCCCAGAGGTGCGGTCAGTGCGTGGTGCCGAAGCGGGAGTGCCGTGCCAGGAACCAGTCCTCGGCCAGGTCGCTCCCGATGACCCGCCCGATCAGCGCCAACGCCGAACTGATGCTCTCCGGATCCTCCACCGGGTCGTCGCGGACGTCGCCATCGCTGATCTGGAAGCGCAACCCCGCCATCAGCCGGTCGAGCGCGTGCGGATCATCCCCTGACCGGCGCTGCGGCCACTGCGGGTCGAAGGACACCACGATCCGCCCGTCCCTGGCGTGATCGAAGTACGCGTGCCCGTGGATGTCCATGCACAGGCCGACCGCCTCCCCGCCGCCCTCGGAGAGGGAACGCAGGAACTCGCGGTGCCCGTGCCCGGGCACGACGCCGATCCAGCCGTCGACCTCGCCCACCCAGTGCGACCCGTCGGCGATGGCGTGGTCGAGGATCTCGCTCAGGTGACACGGCTCCCGGGTGGCCAGGTCCAGGGAGAAGGCCCGGGCGACGGCGTCGAGGTCCGGCCCTTTGATCCACACGGCGCTGAATCCCAGCACCCACAGGTCCATCTCGGCGTCCAGGCCCTCGGTGAAGATCGTCGAGACGAGCAGGTCGTGCAGGTGGGTCCGTGACCGCATGGCCGATTCTCCCTCCCGAACCACCCGCTGATCATCGCACGCGCGGCGGCGCGGGAACCCGGGACGGGCGGGCGGTGTATCGATGGCGTGGAAACCAACTCACAGCAGACGGTCCCCGGGCGGCCGCCCTTCACCCGGCGCCGGGCGCTGGCGGCCTTCGGCGGCGCGCTGGCGCTGTCGGCCTGTTCCAGCGCGAACACCCCCGCGACACCCGCCGGCAAGACCACGACCACGCCGTCCGGCGGCACGGCCACGACCGCCGCGGCGCGGGCGGCGGCGCCGGGACGGTTGTTCGCCGACACCGCGGCCGGGCTGAGCGTCGTCGACCTCGCCACCGGCGCGGTCACCGCCGCTTACCCGGGCGCCGTCCCCGACACCGGCTGGAGCCGGATCTACCAGCTCCACGAGGGCGAGCTGCGCGTGCACGAGGTCGCGGGCGGGCGGCTCCTGGACCGCGTCCCGCTGCCCGGCGAGCAGATCAAGGCCGTCTCCGGTGAGCTGATCGCCGTCGGCCCCCGCCCCGGGCCGCGCGCACGCACCACGCTCACCCTGTACGGTCGCGGCCGCCGCCGCACCGTCGAGCTGCCCGGCAACGTCGAGCCGGAGGCGTTCTCCAGCGACGGCCAGATCATGTACGTGCTCGACCACCGCCCGCCCACC
>NZ_JABCPZ010000533.1 GCF_013283785.1 Nonomuraea antri | reverse complement strand
CCTAGTACTACAACCTGATTTCGTGATGATCGGTCAATAGAGTGTGGATCGTGCTTACTTCTCACGATCTTCAGGCTTGGGTGGCGGGACTGGATGCGCTGTTCGCGCGGGTTGCTGGTCGTTTCGGAAGGGTGGAACCGCGCCGTCAGGCGCGGGCGTATGTGACGGGGTTACTGGCGCCGGTGGAGCGGAAGAACGGCTGGCAATTGGCTGAGGCTGCTGGAGACGATGGGCCGGATCGGATGCAGCGGCTGCTGAGCCAGGCTCGATGGGACGCTCGTGGGGTGCGTGAGGATCTGCGTAGCTATGTGGTGGAGAATCTCGGACACCCGCAGGCTGTGCTGATCGTGGATGAGACGGGGTTCCTCAAGAAGGGTCTGCGCTCGGCCGGGGTGCAGCGGCAGTACTCGGGCACCGCGGGCCGGACGGAGAACTGTCAGCTCGGGGTGTTTCTGGCCTACGCCTCTCCGCGCGGGCGGGCGTTGATCGACGCGGAACTGTATCTGCCAAAGTCGTGGGTCGATGATCGGCCGCGCTGCCGAGCGGCCGGGATCGGTGATGAGGTGGAGTTCGCGACCAAGCCCGCCTTGGCCCGGCAGATGCTGGCCCGCGCTCTGGAGGCGGGGGTGCCGGTGTCGTGGGCGACAGCGGATGAGGCCTACGGAATGGACTCGAAGTTCCGCCGGTTCCTGGAAGAGCGCCGGGTGAACTATGTGGTGGCCGTGCCCAAGAACCAGATCGTGGCGGGCGCGAGTGGTCGTGCTGACACCCAGGTTGCCGCGGCGCCGGCCGAGGCGTGGCAACGCCGCTCCTGCGGCGAGGGCAGCAAGGGTCTGCGGCTGTATGACTGGGCGCTGGCCAGTGTGCACTACGAAACCGAGCCCGGCTATCAGCGGTGGCTGTTGGCGCGGCGTTCCTTGACGCCGAACGCCAGAGGCGAGTTGGAGATCGCCTACTACTTGTGTCATGGTCCCGCCGGCACCGGCATCGACGAGCTGATCCGGATCGCGGCCGCCCGCTGGGCGATCGAGGAATGCTTCCAGGCGGCCAAGAATGAGACCGGCCTGGACCATTACCAGGTCCGACGCTTCGACGCCTGGCATCGGCACATCACCTTGTCCATGCTCGCCCATGCCTATCTGGCTGTCACCGCTGCTCACGCCCCAAAAGCCCAAGTGGCCTGGTCCCACTCACACCCGCCGAGATCCGCCGTCTCCTGGCACATCTGACCAGCACGATCACCACAACCCTGGACTTCGCCCTTCGCTGGTCCACCCGCCGACGCCAGGACCAAGCCCGCGCCCGCAGCAGCCACTACTGGAAACGATGGCTCAAATATCACGAAATCAGGTTGTAGTACTAGGAC
>NZ_JABCPZ010000532.1 GCF_013283785.1 Nonomuraea antri | reverse complement strand
GAGACGAGTCGGCCTGTAGGCCGGGTTCTGTTCGCGCCTCCTCGTTGACCTTGGCCTTCGCCTCGGTACCGGTCCTGAGCTGCGAAAGCAGCTTCCAGTGGTTATCACCGGTTTCCGGTGTCTTCTGCGTTCCGGCAGAACAGAGACGGAACAAGATCCACAGCACGGCTCCCCACGATGGGACTCGAACCAGGATCACGTGGTATCGATCAGTTCCTGTGGGTCGCAATGGCATGTCAGCCTGGTCAGTCCAGTCCACTCCTGTTCAGGTTGGTTCACCTGGCGTGGCTCCCGGCTTGGCTCCCTTTCGAAGTTCCAGCCAATCACGCCCTCGGGTCAGCATTTATATGCTTTTCATTCCAATATGGCCTCAAGATGCTCGCGGACATCTTGAGGCAATTCATTACGTACAGCTTCGATATCGGATTTGACGTTAGATAGAGTCTCTGGAGGAGGCCATGCAGAGAGAAGCAATCGACCAGCTAGACGCCCTCGCGGCGTCAGGATAATCTTTTGCGCGTCTTCTATTGTTACAATTTCAGCCATTTTATGATCAATCAAAGGCTGATCGCTAGAGGTAAAGCTGAGGCCAGGCTTTGTCCTATATTTATTGCTCGAATACTCATCACCTGCACTTAGCGCAAGATTTCGAATCGCTCCAGCCGGGAGTTTCTTCAAGTCTTGAATAATATGTCGGAGCCCCGTGTTAAGCGATGGCCATGTTGACATGAGGTGCGCCTTGGATCGAGGCACACTTATATGCACGTTCGTGTTGAGTACATTTGCGCCGAGAGAAGTGGCTCGAGTTGCTACTTTTTCTACCATGGCTTCAAGTTGCGCAAGATTAACCTGACTATTCATTGGCGGAGCCTCCGGCTGCTTGGCTGCTTCTGAAACCGATTTTAGGGCTGCAAGATGAAGCAATTCCTGATATTGCGAGCTTACCATTTGGTGGGTTCCTTCAATCCGAGTCCGCATTTCGGCTAATAGCTGCGACGTTTCCGAGTTTAGACGTTCTGCTTGTTTTAGCTGGGAACCGGATTGCGATGTCTGTATCGTGAATATGATGAGTTGGCAGATAAATGCGATTACTGCGAGTGCGAGCGCAATTGTATTTAATGCGCCCGCATCGTTAGTGGCAGCCATAGTTGCGATGGTAGCAATGGATCCGAAGTTTATGAGAATGCTGCCGATCGCAATCGCTTTCCATGACGCTTCAAAATTGTAGGATGGCATTGGCGTTACCTCACAGAGAAGTCCTTGTATTGCATGCAGCTAAGCACCGAAAGGCGTTAGTTCTGGTCCGACGTCAAGGCGTCATTGACATATATCCAGACCAACAAAGGCACGCGACCTATCTTTGGCCTGCCCG
>NZ_JABCPZ010000531.1 GCF_013283785.1 Nonomuraea antri | reverse complement strand
GCGCCGGGTGACGGGCATGGGTCCGGCGGTTCCGCGCCGGGTGGCGGGCGTGAGACCGGTGGTTCCGGGGCGAGTGGCGGGCGTGAGACCGGTGGTTCCGGGGCGAGTGGCGGGCGTGAGACCGGTGGTTCCGGGGAGAGTGAGGGGTGCGGGCTGGTGGTTGCGCCGTGCGTTAGGGGCGGCGGCCGCACGAAGATCGGCCGCCGCCGGGAGGCCCGGCCTGACGGGTGGTGGTGTTCAGTGCCACCGGGAGGCCGGGCGCGTACCTGATCTTCTCACCGCGCCCGCCGGTCGGCCGGGGAAAGTGCGGCAATCGTACGATCTACCGGATGAACCGCCACCAGCAAGCGGTGCGGGCGCGAGGACGGTGCTGAGTCGTCGTGATATTTGCTGACCAGGGTGGCCACTGCCCCGGCGAGCTCCCTGGCGAAGTCGGCTCTGGCCGAGGCGGAGGTGAAGCGGATCTCGCCGTCCACGGCGAATGTGGGGGTTGTGGACGGCGCGTCGGCGGAGGCGGCGACCAGCGCCCCCACCTCGTGGATGACTCGCGCGGCCAGCGCCACCAGCCAGCGTGCCGACAGGCGGTCCGGCGCCCGGGCCGGGTCGGGCTGGACGGCGGCCAGCGCGACCGGCGAGATCACGTACGAGCCCGCCACCGCCCGCATGACGCGTTCCGTGCAGTTGCCCTTACGGCGTTCCTCGATGAGTTCGATCAGCCCGTGGCGTTCGAGAGTGCGCAGGTGGTAGTTGACCATCTGCCTGGCCAGCCCGAGCCGGGCGGCGAGCGTGGCGGCCGAGGCCGGACGGACGAGTTCGGCCAGCAGCCGGGCGCGCACCGGGTCGAGTGACGCCTCGGCGGCGGCCGGGTCCTCGATCACCACGACTTCGCGCATGCTTCAACGCTGACACCGACAATTATTTCTGTCGAGGACACTGGGTGGGACGGCGGCCCAGGAAGGCGAGCAGGCGATCCGCCGGGGACGCGGACGGCGGCACCGGAACCGGGGCGGCGAACCTGCTGGGACGGTCCGCGGCCGTGACGAACAACCCGGCCAGATCCAGCAGTTCCTCCGCCATGGACGCGGGCATCGGACGGTGCTCGCCACACGCCCTGGCGACGTCCCAGCCGTGGACGGCGATCTCGATCGACCCGACGGCGGCCACCATCGCGCCCGTCATCCGGCAATCGGAGATCGACACCTCGTCACGCTCGATGGTGTTCGCCCACGTGCCGAGCACCCGCACCGCGCTGTCCCTGAGCAGTAACGCCGGATTACCCCAGAGGGGAGATCCCGGACCGGCCTGATGCGGAACCGGCAGTCGGCCACCGAAGGGGGACGCCGAACCGGCCCGCCCGGGAAACCCCAGGTCACCGGCCCCAGA
>NZ_JABCPZ010000530.1 GCF_013283785.1 Nonomuraea antri | reverse complement strand
GGTTGCGTCCACGGAGGTGGTGTACGAGTTTCACCTGGTCACAGGCGTGCCGCCGGGAAATGAGGACGGTCATCGCGTGATCCTTTGAATGCGACACTTCAAGATCAAAGGAGACACGTGATGACCGCGGACAACAGCATGCCGCCCACCCAGTGGCTCGCGCAGCAGATCCAGACCGGGGACCCCGACTTGTTGCGATCCATGGTGAAGACCATGGCCGAGACGTTGATGTCGGCCGAGGCCGACACCCTGTGCGGCGCTGAATACGGCGAACGCAGCGACGAGCGCATCAACCGGCGCAACGGCTACCGCACCCGCGAATGGGACACCCGCGCGGGATCGATCGAGCTGGCCATCCCGAAGCTCCGCTCGGGCTCGTACTTCCCCAACTGGCTGCTGGAACGCCGCCGCCGAGCCGAGCAAGCGCTGATCAGCGTCGTGGCCACCAGCTATCTGCTGGGCGTCTCGACCCGCCGCGTGGACCGGCTGGTCGAGCAACTCGGTATCAAGCACATCTCCAAAAGCCAGGTCTCCCAGATGGCCACGCTGCTCGATGAACAGGTCGAGGCGTTCCGCACCCGCGCCCTGGATGCCGGCCCGTACTCCTTCGTCTGGCTGGACGCCCTGACCCAGAAGGTGCGCGAAGGCGGCCGCATCATCAACGTCCACGTCCTGGTGGCCACCGCCGTCAACGCCGACGGACGCCGGGAGGTCCTGGGCCTGGACGTCACCTCGGCCGAGGACGGAGCCGGCTGGCTGGCCTTCCTGCGCAGCCTGATCGCGCGCGGCCTGACCGGAGTGCAGTTGGTCATCTCCGACTGCCACGCCGGGCTGCGCGCCGCCATCGGCGCCACCCTGCCCGGCGCCGCCTGGCAGCGCTGCCGGGCCCACTACCTGCGCAATCTGCTCACCGTCGTGGCCAAACGATCACAGCCGTTCGTCGCGACGCTGGTACGCACCATCTTCGACCAGCCTGAGGCCGCCTCGGTCCGCGCCCAGCACGCCTGGGTCGTGCAGACCCTGGAGGCCAAGCATCCAGCCGCGGCCGAGCACTTGGATGCCGCCCGTGACGACCTGCTGGCCTTCGCCGCCTTCCCCCGCGAGATCTGGTCCCAGCTGTGGTCGAACAATCCGCAAGAACGCCTCAACAAGGAGATCCGCCGCCGCACCGATGTGGTCGGCATCTTCCCCGACCGGCCCGCGATCATCCGCCTGATCGGCGCCGTGCTGGCCGAGCAGACCGACGAATGGGTCGAGGCCCGCCGCTACATCGGCCTGGACATCCTGGCCAAAGCCCGCATCCGGGTGATTCCCGGAGACACACCGAGCACGGACACACTTCCGCAGACACTCACCGCTTAACCTGCAGAAACAGGATCACACGGAGATCGATTCATACACCACGTCCGTGGACGTGACC
>NZ_JABCPZ010000052.1 GCF_013283785.1 Nonomuraea antri | reverse complement strand
TCCCGGCCCCGCCAGCTGCACCTGCACCTGGACCCTCCACCCCGCCGCCAGCCGAGGAGGCGCGGCTGATGAATGAGCCAGAACCGCTGGTCGCGCGCATCCCGGCCGACATCGCCCAACCCGACAAGATCGCCTACGGGCTCACTCTGCGCCAGATCATCATCGTCACCGTCACCGGGGCGCTGGCCGCGCTCATCTACTGCCTGTTCCACCAGATGCTGCCGATCGTGGTGCTGGCCGGGCTGCTGTTGCCTCTGCTCGCGGTCGGGCTGGTGATCGCGCTCGGCCGGCGCGAGGGGTTGACCTTCGACCGGTTCGCGCTCGCCGCCGTGTTGTTCGCCCGTACGCCCAAGCGGCTGGTCGCCGCCCCGGACGGTGTCGTCGCGCCGCCTGCCTGGTGCCGGTTGCGCGGCGCGTTGCCCGCGCCGCTACGGTTGCCGGTTCGGGCCATCCGCACCGACGGCGCTCTGGAGCTGGCCGAGGGCGGGGTCGCGGTGCTGGTGGAGACCAGCACCCTGTCCTTCCATCTGCGCACCATCAGCGAGCAAGCCGGACTGGTGGGCGCCTTCGGCGCCTGGCTCAACTCGCTGGAGGCCCCAGTGCAGATTCTCGTCCGCGCCCGGCAGGTCGACCTCGGCGATCTCGTCGACGCGCTCGACCGACGTATCGGCCGGCTCCCGCATCCGTCGCTGGCCCGTAGCGCAGGCGAGCACATGGCATTCCTTCAGCAGTTGAACGCCTCCCGCGACCTGCTGGCCCGCCAGGTCCTCGTCGTGCTGCGCGACCACACCCCCGCACGCGGGCGCCGCTCAGTGCGACGAGATGCCGCAGCAGCCGTAGTGCTGCGCCGCGCTGAGGAAAGCGCGCGGACGCTGGCCGCGCTCGGCGTCTGCGCCACCGTCTTGGACGCCACGGCCGCTCACCGCGCACTGACCGAGTGCCTGGATCCCGGCGGCTGGCACCCCCAACCCGCCGCCTTGCCCGACGAGGTGATCAGTACCGCTGTGGAGGAACGATGAGACGACCGCGCAAGAGCGATGCTTGCGAGCGCACAAAGCTGGTGCAACCAGGCGCCCTTCAGATTGGAGCACGGACTCTCACCTTTCCGAACGGCGTCGCCGCCTCGTTCGCGGTGGTCGGCTACCCGCGTGAGGTCGGCGCGGGCTGGCTCGAACCTTTGCTCACCTACCCCGGCCGTCTGGACGTCTCCATTCATGTCGAGCCGATCCCGCAGGCGGTCGCCGCGATGCGGCTGCGTCGCCAGCTCGCCCGGCTGGAATCGGCCAGCCACTCCGACGCTCAGCACGGCCGCCTCCGCGACTTCGCGACAGAGGCCGCCGCCGATGACGCCACCGACCTGGCCAACAGCCTCGCCCGAGGCCACGGCCGGCTATTCAAGGTCGGCCTCTACCTGACCGTGCACGCCGCGACCGCGCCCGACTTGGAAGTCGAGCTGGAACGCGTGCACACGCTGGCCGCCTCGCTGCTGTTGGACGCCCAGCCGACCACCTTCCGCGCTCTGCAAGGCTGGACCACCAGCCTCCCCCTCGGCCTCGACGCGATGCAGCTGAGTCGCACCTTCGACACCGCCGCGCTGGCCGCCGCCTTCCCCTTCACCTCCCCCGATCTGACCGCAGCCACCGGCGACACCTCGGTGCTGTACGGGCTGAGCACCTCCAGCTCCGGCGTGGTGGTGTGGGATCGCTTCGCCCAGGACAACCACAACTCCGTCACTCTGGCCCGCTCCGGCGCCGGCAAGAGCTTCTTCACCAAGCTCGAAGCGCTGCGCCTGCTCTACCACGGCGTCGAGGTCGCCGTCGTCGACCCCGAAGACGAATACGCCCGCCTGGCCCGCGCGGTCGGCGGCACCTACCTGCGCCTGGGCGCGACCGGCGTCCGGTGGAACCCTCTCGACCTGCCCGCCGCCCACGGCCCGCACGACGACGTGCTGACCCGGCGGGCCCTGTTCCTGCAGACCCTCATCACCACCATGCTCGCCACCCCGCTCACCGCCAACGCCCGCGCCGCCCTGGACGCCGCCATCACCGACACCTACACGGCAGCCGGCATTACCCGTGACCCGGCCACCTGGGCCCGGCCCGCCCCACTCCTGGCCGACCTCGTCTCCACTTTGAAGCGCAGGAAACCGGGCGCCGAGCTGGCGGCACAGCTCACCCCATATGTGTCCGGCTCCTACCGGGAACTGTTCGACGGCCCGACCACCACCACACCCACCGGCCACCTGATCGTCTTCTCCCTGCGCGACCTGCCCGACGAGGTGAAAGCGGTCGGCACCCTCCTCGCCCTGGACGCCATCTGGCGGCGCGTGGCCAACCCCCGCGACCGCCGCAAACGCCTGGTCGTGGTGGACGAGGCCTGGCTGCTCATGAAGGAGGCCGAAGGCGCCCGCTTCCTGTTCCGCATGGCCAAAGCGGCACGCAAGCACTGGGCCGGACTGGCCGTCATCACCCAAGACGCCGCCGACCTGCTCAGCACCGAACTCGGCCAAGCCATCGTCGCCAACGCGGCCAGCCAGATCCTGCTCCGCCAGGCCCCGCAAGCCATCAGCGCGGTCGGAGAGGCGTTCGATCTGTCCGAGGGCGAGCGGCAGTTCCTGCTCGCCGCCGAACGCGGCCAGGCCCTCATGGTCGCCGGGCCGGCCAGCCGGGTCGCCCTGACTGTCGTGGCCTCCCCTTCCGAGGCCGAGCTGATCACCACGGATCCGGCCGAACTCGCCGAGCTGGAACAACGCCATGAATCAACCCCGCCGCCACCGCTGATCTCAGATGCCGCCTACGACGAGCTGGACGAGGAGGCCGACCCGCTATGACCACACTCGACGCGTGTCTGTTGTGCGACATCGACGACCGAGACGTGCAGGACATCCTGCGGTTCTTCCGTGAGCTGCCCACGCGGCTGGCCGAGCTCGCCCCTGCCCATGCCTGGCAGCTCAGTGCCGCGCTCGGTGCCCTGCTGGGAGTGCTCACGCTGGTCCGTCGCCTTCTCGGCAGGATCCGTCATCAAGGGTTGAAGACCGACGCCCGGCTGATCCAGATCTCCTGCCCGCCTCAGAGCGACCTTCATGGCGCGGCTGTGCTGTGGAGCCAGCTCATCGGCCTACTCCGTCCCGCTTGGAAACGCCTCCTCACAGGTCAGCCGCACCTGGTCTGGGAGTACCACGGCGACGACTCTCATGTCCGCATCCGCTTGTGGGTCCCCGGCGTCATCCCGCCCGGCGTCGTGGAGAAGGCCGTTCAAGCCGCCTGGCCCGGCGCCATCACCACCACCCGGCCCGCCACCAACCCCCTTCCCTCTCAGGCCCGAACCGTCGGCGGACGACTCGTCCTGGGCCGCGCCGAGCATTTCCCGCTCAAGACCGACCACACCAGCGACCCTGTCCGCGCCCTGCTCACCGCCATGAACGGACTCCGTACTGGCGAGCACGCCGTGGTCCAGATCCTGGCCCGTCCCACCACCGGACGGCGCCTACGCCGCGCCCACCGGGCCGCCGCGCACCTGCGTGGCGCCCACTCCAACAGTCCGCTCGGCCAGGCGTTGGACGAACTCGCCCCCATGACCGGCCACATCCAGCCGGGCCAGCTGGCTCGCATGTTCCCCGAGCGGGCCGAGCAGATCCGTGCCATCTTGGCCAAGGCAGGCCAGCCCCGCTACCAGGTCGCCATCCGCTACGCCGTCACCTCCGCCACCGACGACGAGTCCGCCCGCAGAAGACTTCGCGGCCACGCCCACACCTTGGCCGGTGTCTTCGCCCTGTTCACCTCAGGCCACCAGTACCTGCGCCGCCGGCGCCTCTTCCGCCCCCACGCGGCCATCGGCTCACGCCGCCTCGATACGGATTACCTGCTGTCTGTCAGCGAACTGGCCGCGCTGGCCCACCTGCCCTGGGACATCGACGCCCCCGGCGTCACCCGCGCCGGAGCCCGCCCCATCGCCCCACCACCGGCCGTCCCCCGCGACGCCGCCGACGGGCCGGTACGGGTGCTGGGCGACGGCGACAGCGGCCCACAGCGGCCGGTAGCCCTACCCGTGGCCGATGCCCGCCACCACACCCACATCCTGGGCGGCACCGGCGTCGGCAAATCCACCCTGCTGGCCAACCTGGTCCTCGCCGACGCCCACTCAGGCCGAGGAGCACTGGTCATCGACCCCAAAGGCGACCTCATCACCGACATCCTGGCCCGCCTACCCGAGCGCGCCATCGGGAAGACGGTGCTGTTCGACCCGCAGGATCCGGCCCCGCCACCGACGATCAACGTGCTCGCCGGGCCCAACCCGGCCTTCGCCGTCGACTCGGTCGTCACCATCTTCCACCGCTGCTTCCGCTCCGCCTGGGGACCTCGGGTCGACGACCTGCTGCGTTCCACCTGCCTGACGCTGACCAAGGTGGTGGGCCGCCACGCCACCCTCGCAGACGTTCCCCGGCTCCTGACCGACGCGGCCTTCCGAGCCCGCATCACCGCCCGCCTGGACGACGAACTTCTGACCGGGTTCTGGGACTCCTACCAGGCCCTCACTCCCGCAGGCCAAGCCACCGTGATCGGTCCGGTGATGAACAAGCTGCGTGCCGTCCTGCTGCGCCCCTTCATCCGCCAAGCTCTCACCCACCCCGCCACCACGGTCCCCATCGACCAACTGCTCGATGACGGCGGTCTGATCTTGGCCCGGCTGCCGAAGGGCATCCTCGGCGACGACGCCGCCCGCCTGTTCGGCTCAATCCTGCTCGCCCACACCTGGCAAGCCGCCACCCGCCGCGCCCAATACCACGAGAGCGCCCGCCCCGACGCCGCCCTCTACATCGACGAATGCCACAACTTCCTCAACCTGCCCGGCCACATCAACGACGTGCTGGCCGAAGCACGCGGCTACCGCCTCTCCCTCGTCCTGGCCCACCAGCACCTCGACCAACTCCCCACCGACCTGAGCGAAGCCCTGTCCGCCGATGCCAGGAACAAGATCTACTTCACCGCCTCCCCCAAGGACGCCAACGAGCTCAAGGCTCATACCGCTCCGCTGATCACCCCGCACGACCTCACTCACCTCGGCGCCTACCAGTGCGCTGCTCGACTCATCGTCGACGGCCAGCAGGCACCGGCGTTCACCCTGCGCACGCGTCCCCTCCCGCCGGTGACGGCAGGCCGTGAGCAGGCCATCCGAGAAGCGTCCAGGGAACGGTTCAGCAGCTCGCGGCCCGCTGATCAGCAGTCCTCAGCCCCGCTCAACCAGCAGATCAAGATCCGGCACGAACGGGACCCGCGCCCTTCTCATCGGACACCTCCTGCGCCAGCAGATCACTAGACGCATTGCCCGCAGCACCTCAGAAGGAGTCACATGGCCACCACTCGTCTTCCGATCGGTCAGCCCCGCTTCGACGCCAGCATGATGGTCGAGCTCGCCGCCCGGCTCACGCCGCGTGACTACGACATCCTCAACCATCTGCATCAGCACCGCGTTCTCACGACCCACCAGATCCAGCGTCTGTTCTTCACCCTGCCTCAGCCGACTCGTCGCCGACTCGGCATCCTGCACCGCTTCCACGTCGTCACCCGTTACCGCCCGTGGACCCCATACGGCGGCTCAGCACCCCATCACTGGATCCTCGGCCGGAACGGCGCCGAACTGCTCGCCCTGCGTGACGGGATCACCGTCAAGGAGCTGGGCTACCATCCCGACCTCGCCATGGCGGTGTCGGTCTCGCCCAAGGCCAACCACCAGATCGGCGTCAACGACTTCTTCGTCCACCTGCACCATCTGGCCCGCCGGCCCCTCACCACGGCGAAGGTGAAGGAGTGGTGGTCGGAACGACGCTGCGCCAAGCTCTGGGGCGACCTCGCACGCCCTGACGCCTACGGACACTGGATCGAGAACGGCCGAGGGATCGACTTCTTCCTCGAACACGACACCGGTTCCGAACCCCTCTCCAGGGTCACCGCCAAGCTGCACGGCTACGCCAACCTCGCCGAAGCCACCAGCATCACGACACCGGTCCTGTTCTGGCTCCCCAGCCAGGCGAGGGAAGCCAACTTGCGCAAGCTGCTCGCCGCAGCCGAAGTACCGGTCGCCACCGCCGTCCGCACCTGCCTCGACGACGGCCCCGCCGGACCTGTCTGGCTACCGGCCGACACAGACGGGCCTCGCCTGCGCCTGGCCGAACTCGCCCACGCCTGGCCACATCTCAGCCACCCCGCCCAGAACGATCTCGGCGCCTGACCCAGTAACCACCGGTTTCTCTCCGAAAGAAGGCAAGAGGTGAAGATAGCCGCGGTCGGCGCCGCCCTCCTGCTCCTCCTTGTCATGGCCTTCGTCTCCGCAGCCGCCGGCGTGCTGACCTCCTCCGGAGGACCTGGAGGCACTGGCTGCCTCGTCGCTGCAACAGGAAGCCAGGCGAGCGCGACGACACCCCAGCCGGCCGTGCCGGATCTGGACGCGGAGCAACGTGGCAACGCGGCCGTCATCATCGAGACCGGCCTGCAGCTGGGCCTGCCGACACGGGCCGCAGTGATCGCGATAGCCACCGCGCTGCAGGAATCGGGGCTGCGCAATCTGCCCCACGGGCATCTGGACTCGCTCGGCCTGTTCCAGCAGCGTCCCTCACAAGGCTGGGGCAGCCGGGCCCAGATCCTCACCCCGCAGTACGCCGCGCGCCAGTTCTACGACCGGCTCGTCAAGGTCCGCCGATGGGAGCGACTCCCCCTGACCAAAGCCGCCCAGGCCGTCCAGCGATCCGCCTTCCCCAACGCCTACGCCATCTGGGAGGCCCTCGCCCAGCGCACCGTTGACGCCCTGACGGGCTCCTGCGTACCGGTGATCCCGGGCGAGCAAGTGGCCGCCGTCATCGCCTACGCCCAGGCCCAGCTGGGCAAGCCCTACCTCTGGGGAGCCGAAGGGCCGATCTCCTTCGACTGCTCAGGCCTGACCATGCGAGCTTTCCAAGCCGCCGGAATCACCATCCCGCGTGTGGCTGCCGACCAGTGGCGTCATGGCCCATCGATCCGGCATGGCCAGGAGCAACCCGGCGACTTGGTCTTCTTCAACATGCAAGCCGACGGGCCAGGGCATGTCGGTCTCGTCATCGGCGGCGGCCAGATGATCCACGCCCCCAACCGGCGCGAGGTCGTGAAGATCAGCACCTACCAGCGCGGAGACCTGATCGGATTCACCAGGCCCGCCGCTCCGGCAAAGGCCGGTCTTCATGCCCGGTAGTGGTTCTCAAAGGGTGAGCAGCGCCCTTTCATCAACCGCTGGTCACGCTCCGGTATGGTTCCGATACTCTCCGGGAAGATCTCGAAACGGCTCAGGACCGAAGGAGACTCGGAGTGGATGCGCGAGCTGCCAAGGCATCACCGTTCAGAGTGACCATTCCCCATGCGCTGAACGGGCTCCTGGAACTCCGCACCGACGACTCGGTCTTGCGACTTGCCGTGGTCGAACGGGCTTACGCCAAGAACCTCCACGACATCTGGGACGTGACCGGTGTCTACGTTCTCCTGGATCGTCCGGACGGCACAGGGGCATGGGGCGCGTACGTCGGCAAGGCGGCTCCCGGCACCCTGAGCAACCGCCTGCGCACGCACCTGCGCCGCCGCGACCACTGGTACCGCGCTCTGCTGGTCCGGCGCGTCACCGAAGATCCCTTTCACACCAGCCAGGTCGGCTGGCTCGAAGGCTGCCTCTACGACATCCTCGTCCGCGCCGACCTCGTCCACCTGCACAACGGCAACCGGCCCCAGGATCGCACCCTGCATCTGGACGATCAAGCCGGCATGACCGACTACCTCCGCCCGATCTTCAGCGCCTTGCATCTCATCGGCCACAACCTCAGCCTTCCAGCCCCCGTACGTCCCTCCCGCTCGACTCGCGCCAAGAACAGAGACCATGTCCCGCCCTACGAGCTGCTCATGTCGGAGACCACACGGGCGACGGGAGATGGCGAAGATCGTCGCCCAGCCCAGAGCACCAAGGCCCGCCATAAGACCACCATGCTCGACCTCATCCAGGCGGGGCTGCTCCAACCAGGAGCCAGGCTCTATTCCACTGCCACCCCTCATCCAGCTGAGGCCACTCTCAACTCGGACGGATCTATCCAGTACGACGGAAAGGCGTACGAGTATCTCTCAGGCGCAGGTAAGGCAGTGACCGAGTACGACGTCAACGGCTGGACCTTCTGGGAGATCGAAACCAGCAAGGGCATACGGAGTCTTGCGTCGGTGCGGGCCGAGCTTGAGCAACGGCGGAAGGCGCGACCTGCCTATGAGCTGTGAGGCTCACAGGCCGGCCTCGAGGCCGGGCCCGGTGGTGCAGGAGGTGTGCCCCGGCCCCGCACTCGAGGTGCGTGACCGGGGCAGACCACCTGCGCCACCGGACCGGGCTACCGCCAGCCTTGCCCCTTCTCGCCGCCGTGGATCCGGCAGGCCAGTTCCTCTTCAGCGGTCAGTACGATGACCGGGAGCCTGTTCATCTCGAGGGTGAGCGCCTTGTGGATGCGGTGCCAGCCGTCGATGATCAGGTAGCCGGTGTCAGGGATCGGCGCCGCGATCAGCGGTTGGGTCAGGTCTACTGTCGCCGCGTGGGCGTGGTCGATGCGGATGAGGTGCAGCATGCCCGCCCAGTTCTCCGGGTCGAGCTCACCCGTGGGCGCGCGGTCGGCCGTCAGTTGCTTGGCGGCGGTGACGTTCCACTTCCACGCCAGCATCTGGAATGTCTCGATCGTAGGCTTCGCGGTGGGATTCATCTCGTGGCTCCTTTGAGTCGTGTTCTTGTAGGCGAGAACGGCTGCGCGTTCACCCGCCCCGCTCCGTTTCGGGTTCTGCTTCTGACAAAGGCCGGCGTCTTCTGCGGCCTTCTCAGCCAGGTGGAGAAAGTCGCGGGCAGCGGTGCATCGGATGAGTGCCAGCGCGTAGTCCAGGTGGGCCAGCGCCAGGGCCCTCTCGGAAGCCGCGTCCTCCAGCGTGATGGCTGGCGAGTCGTGGGTGAGGTAGCTGCCGACCCAGAAGCTGAACTTGGCCATGGCCCGGGCGATGCCCAGATGCTGCTCTCCGTACTGGGCGAGGCGCCTCCACCAGCTTCGCGAGAGATGGGCGTGGAGTCCCTCGTAGAGGTGCTCGGCGCACAGTCGCTGGCCGTCGTGGAGTCGCATGGCCAGGCTTGCCACGGCGGTCTCAGCCGTGGCGCGATGGTGCTGCACGGCCTTGCCGAGGTGGCCTTCGGGCTCGCTCCAGCTTGGGCCGGTCGAGGCGTGCGGGCCGATCACGACGCCCTCCCCGTACCCGTGCCGTTGATGGCGTCTTCCAGTCCGCCTGCGGCGCTGCTGAGCTGGACGGCGTGCTCCACGAGCAGTTCGCCGCTGGCCGCCAGGAAACGGCGAGCGGCTGCTCGGGAGGCATGTGCGAGGGCGTGGTCGAACAACGAGCCAGCCCCCCGGGCAGGAGGTTCGCCGGTGAGATAGGTCCGCGCCCACGAGCGCACCCGGCGCAAGGCGTGATCAGCGTGAAGTTGCCGCTGGCAGATCTGCTCGCCGACCAGTTCCCACCAGGTTCGTACCGCCTGCGTGAAGGTGGCTTCGTACAGCGGCTCGCCGGTCAGTCGCTGTCCGAGTTGAAGCAGGTACCCGGCCTCGGCTGCCGCTGCCTCGGCGGCGTCCTGGGCGGCGATCAGAGCCTTGAGGGTTCGCCCGTGCAGCTCATCGGCCGGGCGGGGGTGCGCTGGCCCGGAGGCGGCCTGTGTGGTTGCCCCGTGGTGGCTCGGATCGGGTGCGTTGTGGTGGCAGGTTGAGATGTCCATCGTGATCCTTTCCGTGGTGGGGTCAGGGCTGCACTTGCCTGCGATCAGGGCAGAGGTTCAGCGCGTCGGCCAGGGATTGGGTGTCCAGTAGGAACTGCTGGGCGGCCTGGCGGCGGGCCTGGAGCATGGCCTGGCCGAACAGGTCTCCGTACAACACCGGGCTGCCGGTGACCAGCCGCCGCTCGGCCTGGCGACGGATGCGCATGATGGCCTCGCCGCCATCGAGGTCGTCGCCGTTGATCAGGTCCATGACCTGCTGCCACCAGCCGTAGACGGCCTGGGCGACGGCGAGGCGGGCGAGGTCTTCGGAGTGCGCCGCCGTACAGTTTTCTGCGCCATTGGCGAGGGTGTCGGCCGCCTCGCACCACTCGAGTACTGCTCGTGTGTGGTGGGTGGTGGCCAGCGTTTCGAGCTGTCCCATGGTCTTCTCCTTCGTGAACGAGGTGGAGATGCCAGGCACGGTACGGCCCTGAGGTGCGGGCCGTACCTGTGTCGGCGGTGGTTCAGGCGGTGGCGAGCAGCTTGAACGCGCGGATCTTGGTCTTGGTGTTGTCGTGGTCGCTGAGAAGGGCGCGCTCGGCCCGTACTACGGCGGCCTCGCGCTTGCCGATCACCGGGCTGCGGTGGTCGAGCCGCTCGGTGACGGCGTTGTAGGCGGCCCAGCGGGTGTTTCGGATGGGCTCCTGGGTGGGCGCGGTGGTGAAAAGCCACTCCAGCTCGCGCATCGCCAGGTCGTGTGTTTTGCGGGTGAGCTCCTTGGCCTCCGGGGCCAGCGGGTGCAGGGTGTGGGCGAACTGGCGGAACTCCTTGACGTCCATCGGCATCGCCAGCAACTTCTCGGCCTCGGCGGCGAACGCCTCGCCATGCCGCCAGGTCAGCCGCAGCGCCTCGCGCGCCTCTGTGATCCGTCCCGCGATATGGCCGGTGTGGCGGACCTTGAACATGGAGGCGTGGTTGCGCAGCGCGGCGCGTTCGGTGTTCGCACACACCACCCGCACCGGAGTTGCGACCGTGGTGAACGCGCCCCATCCGTCATGCCGGGAGAATGCCGCCAGATACAGGTCGAGCCGGTCGTGACCGCCCACCATGAGCGGCTCGGGCAGGCGCATGGTGACGAACACCCGTCGCCCGCCGTTCAGCGAGCCGCCGGTGTCGAAGATCGCACCGGACTCGTCGACCAGGGTCTGCAGGAAGTCGGCGACCTCCTCGTTCTGCACGATCTTGTAGTCCTTGCCCACCATGCCGAGACGTTCGGGCTGACCGGAGACCGGATTGGTACGCACGATCATGAAGTCCTCGTCGGAGGTGATGGGCTGGCCGGTGTCGGGGTCGGTGACGGTGCCGACCGGGACCTTGCGGACGTTCCACCCGGCGAGCTGGGCGTTGGTGAGCAATTCCTCGGCCGTCATCGGGCCTGGCGCGGTGTAGCCGAGCCGGTGCCAGCCGGGCCGTCCGGCGGCGGCGAACCCCGCAGAACCGTCGTTGAAGATCTCGATCTCGTGAGCCATGACAGGTGCCTCCCAAGGCAGGTGGTGAAACGGGTGTGAAGGAACGGGTGATGGGGCGGGGCAAGCTCGCGCGAGACGCACGACCCGTAGTGGTGACCGCCCCGGCTGGTGTGGGCGGGGCCGGAGAAGCGCCCCACCCACACCAGGGGCTCAGTCGCCGGAAGTCGCGCTGTCGGCGAGAGCGAAACGGCGGGGGCGCTCGCAAGTCAGCTCGGCCTGACCGAGGCTGACCAGGCGGTCGAGGGCGTTGGCCACCGCCCCAGACGAGGCGTCCAGTACCCGCCCGATCTCGTACGGGGTGAAGTCCTTTCCCGGGTGCTCGGTCAGGTGGTTCAGCACCCGATCCCGCAGGCCGCCGTGCCGCACCGCCCCGGCGGTTCCTCCGCTACGGGTGCCGGTGCGACCCGATCCGCTCCGGGCGGGCGCGGGGTCGATGCCGGTCAGGACAGCGCGGGCAGTGCGGTGTGCTTGAGGTGCCTTGGCCATGGCCATCTCCAACCGGCCCAGGGCCAGCACCGCGTCCTCGTCGCCGTCCATTGCGGAAGCAGCTCCCATGATCAGATCCGCGAGCTCGATCAGCTCGGCCCGTGCCTGAGCACGTGCTGAATCCGCTTCGGGTACGACCACCGGCTCCGCGTCCGGCTCGCCCGCGCTCTCGTCGCCCGTCTTCTCGTCGGCATTGCCCACAACGGTCGGGGAGGAGTCGACCTCGGGTTCCTCTGCGGCCTGGCTGGGCGCGTCAGAACTCGAAGGCCCGGCGTCGGAGCTCTCCCCGTCCGGCGATGCGATCTGCGCGAGAGCCACCTCCCCGTCCGGCTCCTTGTCTAGTCCGGCAATGCCGTCTCCCATCTCCTCCACCGGCTCGTCAGAGGCGGCCGAATCGCCGTCCCTGTCCGTCTCGGGAAGACCGGTGACGTCCGGCGCCTGGTCCGAGGCCGAGACGGGCAGGCTGTCCGTGTCATCCGCGTCTACCGGGTCAGCGGTGACGGGGTACCACTGGTCAGGGGTCCGCCCGCGCCCCTGACCGTCACGGCCGCCCGCCTCGCGCCTGGCCCGGCCCTCTGCTTCGAGCTGGTTGAGGATCTTGCTCGCCGCCACGCGGCTCATTCCCGCCGCCGTACCGATCACCGTGGCGGACGCCCCTGCGTTCACCGCCAGCGCCGCCCACACCGCCTCCTGGCGGGCGTTCGACCCGTCGGCCATGGCCTCACCCGTGGACGGTCCGTCGGGGACGTCCAGGCCCGTGTGGCGTTCGATTCCCCTCACGTCTGAAACACCATCGGAGTTAGGTTCCGTGGCGGGAATTTCGAGTGATTGAATGGCCATTGACGCGCTCCCTTTCCGCGTGTTCCGACCTCACATTCGGGCCGGTGTTTCGTTTGGAGCTCGACCATGTCTCGCATTGTTGGCCATCGCAAGCGAACGCGGAATATTTTTCCTCACCGCAACGGCTGGAGAGGCTAACCTAGCGACGCCTCGAACTAGCTGGGAAAACATCTCGCAAGCAGGTCGCCGCCAGCCCTTGACAAGCGGCGAAAATGCGGGTCGCCCAATATTCATCCGAACGACGGCAAACGATGCCGCGACGTCCATTTCACAGGTGGAAGCTTCTGGTTAATAGACATCTCCCTACTGGACAAGGGCGACGCCACCCGGAAATCACAACGAAAGGAAGCCCTTCTGATACGACTCGTGATTACCGAGAACGACGACATCCTCATGACCGCTGACCACACATACGGGGTGTCGGCCTACAGCCCCAGATAGTCCCTGAACGGAACCGACGCCGTGATCACTCACCCCCCTGACCAAACACGGTTTCCACTGATGGCCCAGGGCCATGCGACCGACAGGCAAGCGTTCAGCCGGCCCTACCGGTCCACCCACGGTCACCCTGATCATCGAAGGGACTGCTTACCCCTGACGGCCCTCACGCCACCGACAGCGCCCCGCGTGCCCCGATGCCCGCGCACACCCCGCCCGCCGCCGTGGCGGCCCTGATAGCCGCGCACGCGCGGGGCAGCGCGGCACGGACGCCGCGACACGTACACCATGACCATCCGGCCCGCGCCCCCGCTGTCAGCTGACACGCCGCACCGCCGTCGGACCCCGGCTCGTCTACCAGGCGGCCGGGGCCGCACATGCCGCCACCACTGACCACCCGCTCCAGACGAACATTCTGCTCAGCCATCACGAGCGGGGTCGGCAAAGCCGGCATCCGGCTGACCAAGAACCGACAACCCGGTCGGCTCCCGGAGCATGACGAGCAGACACCGCGAAACGGCAAGGCAACTCCCAGCGCCTGCCCACGGGGCCGCCCCCATATTCATGTCTCGCCCTTAGGCGAGTCGGGGCGGCCACCGCATCGATCGATACCGGCCTGACCTGCAAAAACGAGGATCGCTCGGCGAGTCGCCCTCAGCAGCAACACCGGCTGCGACAGGAAAAGGAAATAGCGAGCGCAACACCGATTCACGCCCCATCTGCTGACCTTGCTCAGCGAGCGCAACACCCCTATCAGCTGAACAATGGGCAGCGACGGCGACGGCGGTTCCTTAGCGGAGCCGGGCACGCCTTCGTTGCTGGTGGCGCCCATGGAGGCGCTCGCCGGGTGCATGGGGATGACGTCGCGACCACAGCAAGCGCAGCGGCCACCAGCCCGCATCCCTCACCGGGACGCCATCAATGGCCCGCGTGCCGGTCCCCGTCCGGCACGCGGGCAACAGCCGTGCCCCGCCCGTATCGGCCGCAACAGGGCCGCTCGGGCCCACGTCGGCCGACCTGGGAGCCTCCATCGACACCTGCCTCTGATCAACGCTCGGCCTTACCACGGTGCTGACGCGTTCGGACCGTTTCCCTCCGCTGGCAGGAGCGGGCAAGGCCGTCCGCAACGCGTCGGGCCCGGATGCGGTGACGAGCGTCTGCTTGCCGCGCAGAGCCGTCCACCGGTAGTGCAGCACCAGAAATCCCCAACCCGGGAAGTCCTGGCGCAGTCGCTGAAGTTCCCTCCGGGCCCACGGCTCCCAGCCGAACGCGGACACCTGGTCCGCTCCCTCACTCACGACGCCTCCTGCGCCGGCAGCGAAGGGTCCAGACCACCTCCGTCCTGCCCTCCGTCCTGCCCCCAGCGGGCGCGCGCGACATCCTGGGGCAGCCATTTGGTCGCAGCCTCGGGCAACTCATCTCGCGACCCGTCCGACGACTCATCGGCCCCCAACCGGAGCACGCTCTGCTCATGGTGCGCAGGGCCGACGGCCGTGCGAGCCGGTAGCGCCTTCTGCTCGCTCAGCTGCGAAAGGGATCCCGGGCCGGTTGGCACAAGATGGAACTCCGCCCACACCGCGTGCCCGTTGATCCGGTCCCCGCTCACCCCTACCCGAGCCGCCAGCTCGGCCACGCCCAGCAGCCCATATCCGCCCTCCCGTTGTCCCGGGCGCTCCCGGGCCGCCTCGATCGCCCGGCCGAAGTCCGGCACCACCCCACCGCCCAGGTCGTAGACGGACAGCCGCACCCGCTCCGCCGTACGCGCCACCTCCACCACGAACAGGCCCCCGGCCTCACCCGAACGGCTGTGCAGCAGCGCGTTGCTGATGAGTTCCGCCGCCACCCACTCGGCGTCCTCCGCGCACCCCGTGTCGTCCAGCAGCAACCTCACCAGACGACGGGCGGGAGCCGCCTGATCCGCTCGGCCGATGAACGCCCGCCGCCACATCCCCTCCCACCCCTGCCCGCGGCGAGCAGCAGCCAGCACAGGGCCCGGCTGAAGCTCAGGAAAGCCTTCCGCTCGACGCCAACCGCCGCCTTCCTCGCCCACTTGCCCATACGCGGAGAGACCGCGATCGCTTCCGCCGTACACCTGCTGATCCTGCGCCTGCTGCTTGTGGTGCTGATTCATCCGCCGGTCACCTCCGCGACACAGCCCTGGTCCATCCAGGAGCGGCCAGCACCATCACCCACCTCCGTGCCCGAATCACATCCCCACCGCCCCTCGCCCCCGCCAGCGCTGACGACCTGCGATAACCCCGCTACGTCATCCCGCCCGGCCTTGTCGATCACCCCAACCAGCAGCTTGAGCCCCTCATCCGAGGGGCCCTACCTTCCACCCACCCAACGCCCACGTGCCGAACGGAGAACACCATGTCGGGCACCGGCTACCAAGCCCTCCTGGACTGCCGCCGACGCAGCCGCCTGCTGCGCGGACACGGCTTCACCGTCGACCAGATCGCCGTCATCCTCAGCCTCGACCATCCGGCCAGCCCACTACGGCTCTACCGCTACGTCGCCGGGCTCACCGCCGGTCAGGTCATCGCCGCCTACGCCGCCCTCGACCCGACCAACACCGCCACCCTGCGCGAGGCACGTCTCTACGACTACGAGAACTGGCCAAAGGCCGGACGACGCCCGCCGGCCCACGCCCTGATCCTGCTTGCTGCCATCTACGGCACTGCCCCCGTACGCCTCATCTCCTCTGAGACGCTGGGCACCTATCCACCGCCGAGTCAGCGCCTTCTCCTTCGGGGACAGCGTTGACGAGGCCCGATCAGACTCCCGGATTCTTCGCAGTCACCCCAGAAAGGACTGGTACGTACGGCGCGCCTGGGGGCCAGGTTTCGCGTCGATCTCCGCCAGCTGCTCGGTGAGCTGTCGGAACGTCCACTCCACCGCGGGCAGCTTTCCCAGCTCGCCTTGGATGGTCATCATCTGGCACCACAACAGCTCGTTGTAGGGATCGACGCGTTCCACTGCCCATGTCAGAGTCTGCAGAGCGCGGTCGGGATCATCTTTGCGCTCCAACTCAGCCAGCCGTGCCGCCGCCCGCGCCGCTTGGGTAACAGCAGCCTGACGCAGTTGGAGACACCATTCCTCGTCGCGGTCGGCGAGAAGAGGGCCTCGATACAGATCGAGCATCTGCCGCAGCGCCTCCCGTCGGCCTGCTTCATCGCTGACGCGGTTGGCGTGGTCGTACGCTTCTTCGAACCGCCACCAGTCGACATCGAAGTAGGCCGCCGGCAACCGCCGTCGCTGCCCCGCCTTCACCACGAACTTCACATCTGCCCCAAGCCCGGTCGCCTGACGCATGGAGCCGTTGATATCCCGCACCGCCGTCTCCAACCGGCGAGCACCACGCTCTTCCTCTCCCGGCCACAGCCGATCGATCACAGCGCTCGACGGCTCCCCCTCCCGCGACGTGGCCAGCAAGGCGAACAGGGCACGCCCCTCCGACCGACCGAACGACACCTCCTGGCCTGCCACAGTCACCCGCATGGCCCCCAGTACTTGAACCTTCGCCAAGCCCGGTGAGGACGTTGTCACTGCCGGCACGGATGGCTCGGGCCGAATGGACACAGGGGACGTCACCATGGATTCGGGACGGATCCCGCAGTCCGAATCGAGGACTACCGAAAGCGCCCCTGCCTTCTCACACATGCCGGAATCCCCACGGATCGAGCCAGCCGGCGCCGCGGCAACCGACGCCTCCGTCAACACGGCCTCCCCAGGCAAACCAGTACTGGCCGAAGAACTGGCAGCACCTGACTTGTTTCTCGCCATGCGCACCCGCACCCAGCGGATCAGCAGTCCGGTGAACAGCATCACCATCAGAGCGAAGACTGCGGCTCCCCCCAGGGCCGGCCAGGCTCCATGAGCCGCTTGCTCCCCGGTGGGATGCATGCCTGGTGCGCTGGGCCGGAGACCGACGGCGCCGGTCGGCTTGGCAGGCGGCAGTACCGAGCGTACGACCGTCGGGGAAGACGCCGATGGGGTCGGTTGGAGCAAGCGCCCGAGTGCAAGCCGGTACCCCTTGAGCCGGTGCCGGCGGCTCCCCTCTGCCTCCCTGATCCGGCCGGGTCGCGGCTGTGTGACCTGCCTCCGGTCGCCTGCCCCCGCGTCCCCCTCCCGCCGGCTTGACGGGCGCACTCTCTCTCCCCTGCGCGCTCCTGCTCTCGCCTGCGGTCGCGATTCCTGCGCCGGTGCCGTCCTGGTGCCGGCAATGTCAGGTCTGACAGGTGAGGTGTTCGTCCGGATGCGTGGACGTGCTGAGGAAGCAGAGGGCCGACGAGCCTCCTCCAAGCGACCCACCACATCCATCGGTCGCCCGCTCAGGAAGTCATCGGTGATCGCGGCGCACCATTTATCGATGTCGAACATCTCTCGGCCGGGCCCTTGAACTTCCGCGCATTGCCGCCCAACGACCGTACTCGCCTGCGACCCACTACCTAGGAAGACGCCAGCTGCAACGGCAGCCAAAAGAGGGCAATAGGCCAGGGAACGCACATATCCACTTTTATCTCTCGTGGGAGAATTCTGCCGAGTCATCGGGCACCCTCCACAAGAGACGTTTAGATCACCACCTGTCTATCAGCCTCCCTACCCCTTCTTGATCATGGATATGAAGCCGGCCACGCCAAGACTTTCATCGGTCTCTATAAAGTCTTCACACGTACCGAAACCCGTCAGAACCGAAAAACGGGCGCAGTTGCCTCGTCGAGCAAACAGGCGTTTGAGAAGGTCTTTTTCCAGGATATGCGCCGGTTCCCCCATGTACCCGTCGCAGTCGCAGTGACCGGGTCCTTCTCATTGGTACAGAGGTGGGCATCCCCCGGGAGTCGATCGAAGTCGCCATTGACGTCCGCCAGCAGATCGCAAACGACGCTTCCGTACGGATGCTGATCGGCTCGGCCCGGGCAGTAGATACCGATCGCTCTGAGCCAGGTCCCCTGCTTGCCAGAAACCATCAGAAAGAGTCCGTTTTCCTTCGGCGCAGCATGGACGGGAGAGGCGGACGGCAGGACACATGCGATGGCAGCACAGACCACGAAAAGAGATCGACGCATGACTTCTCCAGAAGTTGGTGACAACTTTGAGTCTCAACAAGACTACTCTCAGTTATCAAACTCCGTCTGGTGTCTGCACGGTAAGCCCTTGGCGACCTGGCGAAGCCCACTTTCCGCAGGCGAGGCACGCGCGGCGACTCAGGCCGTCAGCTCCAGGAACTCGCCGACCACCCGAACGTGCCTGTGCTCCGTGAGTTTGCCGCGTAGATCATCCATCGTGGCGGTGGAGCGAGCCGAGTCGACTCCGCCGAGGCAGCGCACCGCGTGCTCGGCGACGGTGACCGCCTGGTCGAAGTCGCCCAGCGCCAGGTGAGCATCGGCGGCCCGTGCCAGGTAAATGGCGTGGGTCCGGGGATACTGCTCGTCCCCCGCGTAGTTGGCATCGATCGCGGCGTCGAAACCACGAAGGGCCTCTCGATGATCGCCCAGTTCCAGCGCGGACGACCCGGCGATCATCTCGACCTCTCCCCGGTCGACCCAGTAGAGGTAGCTCGGGTCGTCATCATGGGGGCCGGCGTCAAGCAGATCGCGCGCATCGTCGAGAGCGCGAGCGCAGGCTCGCCTGTCGCCCGCCTTGGAGTAGGAGCGTGCCGCACGGGCGGCGAGCATGGCGCGAAACCGGGGAGTCGCTTTGCGCTTGGTCTGCGCGCGAGCGGCCTCGACGAGGGCGACCGCATCGCGCGGATCACCCGCGGTGTAGTGCTGAATCGCACGAAATGACAATGCATAGGCGCCTACCAGCGGATCTCCGGCGGTTGCGGAGGCGCGCAGCGAAGCGTCGAAGTAGCGCTCAGCTTGAGCGTGATAGCCGTCGTCGAAGTGCACCCAGGCGCAGCAGCGTGCGGCTTCGGCGGCGGCGGAGTACAAGCGGCGGCCGGTGTGCTCGTCGAAGCGCGCCTCCTGCACGAGGCCCACGATGAACCCGAACTCTGCCATGGCCAACCCGCGCAACTGGGCGCTGCCGAGCGCGTCATCCAGGTGGCGAAGGTGATCGAGGCGGACCTCGAGATGGTCCATCATGTGCGGCGTGATCTGCCGGCGACCGGTCGAGACCGGGCTGGTCATCGCGGCTACAGCATCCTGCCAGCCGGCGATGGAGACTCCGAGAGCAGCCGACGACATGATCAGGAACTTCCGCCGGTCCACCGGGCCTCCCCCTGCGAGATCAGTCAGCACTTCCACCGTAACTGTCTGATCCCCGAAGCTGGGAGTCCTATTTGTCCTGCTGAGTGCGGCGGCCAGCCAGTCTGGCCACTTAACCGTCTTCACCAGCGCGGTTGGGACCCCATGCAGCTCCGCGATGGCCATTTGAGCCGAAGGCTCAGGCGAGGCGCGGCCAGATTCCCAGCGGTAGATCTTCTGCCGCTGATGGGCCAGTGCCCCGAAACCCAGCGACCGATGCTTGGCATCCAGCAAACATGCGTACTCGGCCATGGACACGCCGAGCTCATTGCGCAAGACCGTCAATGGGTGCGGCTTCGTGACCGCTCCTGTCATAACGCTGCTCCCGAGGGGGTGGGCGTGCGTTCCAGCACTCTCACCTTCTCGCGCTCTCATCAAGGCGCCCAGACACCTGGCGCGAGAGACTACAACCAGCGAGCGAGAGACTACACGTGATCTCTGGCAAGTGCCCTGGCAGCCGGTTTTCATAGCCACAGCACGACTTTCTGCTTCGGCGGCACTGCCCTCCATTCCTTGAGAGCGGCCGCACCGCACGTCTCAGTGCGGGCCGTCCCGTCCTACTCCCGCGGAGGAGTCTGTCTCGCATGCACAGAATCGCCCTGTTCGGCTTGCCTGGAGCCGGCAAGTCCACCTTTGCCACTTTGCTGGTCGAGGAATTCGAGAAGGCAGGGATTTCGGCGGCGATCGTGAAGATCGGCGCACCGCTCTATGAACTCCAGTCACTGATTCACACCCTCGCCGGGCGGCCGATGCTGTCTGCCTCGCAACAGGATGGACTGCTCCTCAACGACCTGGCCGGTCATCTTCGCCGCATCAACTCGGCCTCGCTGACCGACCTGTTCGCCGCCCGGGTGACGTCGGCCGCTCCCGGCACGGGGTTGGTGTGCGACGACTTGCGCGCGCCCGACGTGGCTGCCGTGGAGCGGCTCGGATTCATCCTGGTGGAGGTGCAGGCGCCTGAAGCGGTACGTCAAGCCCGCAAGCAGGGGCGCGGGGACCTCACTCCTGGGCGAGAGGATCATCCCAGTGAGGCTCCGATCGATCGAACGCCGCACTACCGAGTGGCCAACGACAGCACGCTCACCGCCTTGCGGCATGAGGCGGCCACCCTCATCAAGAGGCTGGACAAGGGATGATCCTCACCGGCCAGGCAATCACCGCCGAACAAGCCGCAGGCCGCATCGTCATCGAGCCGTTCGAGCCCGAACTGGTCAATCCCAACAGCGTCAACTACCGGCTCGGGCCGACGCTGCGCCTGCACCGCAGCCGGGTGATCGACCCACTCGGGGACCATCCCACGCACGAGATCGCCATCCCCGAGACCGGGATCGTGCTCCATCCTCACCGGGTCTATCTGGGAACCACGCTGGAACGGATCGGCAGCGAACACTTCGTGCCCTCTCTGATCGGCCGCTCCTCCTTGGGCAGGCTCGGCGTGTTCCTGCAGGTCTCGGCCGATCTGGGGAATCTCGGCGCCGTTCATCGCTGGACCTTGGAGATCGTCGTCGTCCAGCCGATCCGGGTGTACCCGGGGATGATCGTCGGCCAGGTGTCGTTCTGGGTTCCCGCCGGCCCGATCCGCCCTTACGACGGCCACTTCGGCTCCTTCTCCACCGCGGTGACTCCACCGCCACGCCTGCTGACCTCGTCCTCCGGAGGCTTTCGATGATCTTGACTGGCGCGGAGATCGTCCGCCAGCACCGGGACGGACGGATCACCATCGATCCGTTCACCCCCGATCAGGTCAATCCGAACAGCTACAACTTCCGCCTCGGCTCGACCATCAAGACCTACACCGACCCGGTGCTGAACGTCGCTGAGCCCAATGCGGTCACCGAAATACAGCTCGCCTCCACCGGACTGGTATTGGAACCCGACCGGATCTACCTCGGCCACACCCTGGAAGTGATGGGCAGTGACCATTACGTGCCGATCATCAGGGCCCGCTCCGGCATCGCCCGGCTCGGGCTGTTCGTGCACGTCACCGCCGATCTGATCGACATCGGCTCGCACAACCAATGGACGCTCCAACTGCACGCCGTACAGCCGGTCCGCATCTATCCCGGCCTGCTCATCGGGCAGGTGACGTTCTGGGCCGCCCGAGGGGACATCACTCTCTACAGCGGCAAATACCAAGGCGCGCGGGGTCCGCGAGAGTCGGAGATCCACCGCGACTTCCTCTCCGCGACGGCGGCGCCCGCATGACACTCAACGCTGCCCTGACATGTGATGACGGACAGGGCCGCCAGGTCATCTCCGCTGCCTGGAAGCTGATCGCCGCGCGCTACATCGTCGAACGCCATCAGATCGGCGCCGCCATCCTCGACCGTGACGGCGGCGTCCACGTCGGCCTGCACCTGGACGCGATGGTCGGACGAGCAGCCGTTTGCGCCGAAGCCGTCGCTCTCGGCGTCGCCCGTATGGCCACCAATGCGCCGCTCGTCATGGTCGCCGCGGTACGCCACCCCAAGCCCAGCGAGACGGCACCCGCCCGGCTCGTCCCGCCCTGCGGACTGTGCCGGGAACTGCTGCTCGACCATGCCCCCGACTTGACCGTGGTCGTCCCCGGACCGCGCGGCGGCTCGGTCATGCCCCTGGCCCACCTGCTTCCGCACAAATACGTCGGGTCCAAGTGGGCCTCATCGCACGTGCGCTCCTGAAGGGAAGAGAGATGGACTTTCGTACCCCCGAACTGGACAAGCTCGCCGCCGAGACAGTCCCCCAGGCGTACTTCGAACTGTCGGCGGAAGACGCACGCGACCGATACTTCGCCGACACCCGGATGCTCGACGGCAAGCAGCTGGCCCACAACAGGTTCCGCACCAATCCGCGCACCCTGGTCGACCATCTGCTCGACCAGCTCGCTCTGACGGGCAACGAGCGGTGGCTGGATCTCGGCTGCGGTAACGGCTTCATCGCCGAGCAGATCCGCCCGCACCTGCCCCAGGGCCAGGTCGTCGGCCTCGACATCGCCCCCGGCGTACTCGACGCGGCCCGGCAGCGTCTCGCCGGCGTCGCCACCCCGTGCGACTGGATCGAAGGCAGCGCCGACGACCTGTCGATGTTCAGCGACAACGTGTTCGATCGGGTGACAGCGATCTACATGATGCATTACGTCCCCGACATCGCCGCCTGTTTCCGCGAAGTGAGACGAGTTCTCGCCACCGGCGGGCGGTTCGTCGTCACCACCGACCGACCTGACTCGATGGTGGAGATGTTCGGGGTCCACTTCGCTGCCATGAAGCAGATGGATGCGCCCGCTCATCTGTTCAAGGCCACGCCGAAGGCGCGGATCTCCCTGGACAACGGCCGCGAACAGCTCGCTCCGTACTTCGCCACCGTCGAGCTCGTCACCTGGCAGGACCAGCTGCGGTTCACCGCCGTCGGTCCCTTCCTCGACTTCTACGCCGCCCACAACTACTGCTGCGCCGCCTCCCGGCCGGGCGACGGCCTCGAGCCCGGCTTCTTCACCGAACTGCGTGAACGGGCTGGCGAATACGTCCAGCAGGCGATCGACAGGGACGGCTATTTCGCTGTCACCAAGTTCACCGGCTCCTTCGTCTGCCAGTAAGGGAGGTCCGAACATGAGCACGTCCATGCTGGTCGGACTCAGGGACGCCCGAGTTCTGATCACCGGTGGAGCGGGGCTGATCGGCGCGGCCATCGCTCGTCAGCTGCAGTCGTTGGGAGCCATCGCCATCGTGCTGGACAACCTGTCCGGCTACGACCCGGCCACCTACGCCACCTTGGGCATCAGCCCCACCAGCCCCGGCCTGACGCTTGGCGATATCAACGATATGCCCCTTCTGCGGCGGCTCGCCCGGGGAAGCGACTTCATCGTCCACGCCGCCGCCCATTCAACCGTGGCCGGCTGCAGCCGCGATCCTGACGCCGCGTTCCGCGCCAACACCGCCGGAACCCACCACGTCCTGCAAGCCGCCGCGGCGGGCAACGTCCGCCGACTCGTCTTCATTTCCTCAGCTCAGGTCTACGGCCACGGCACGGAGGGCCTCGACCAAGTGCAGACCTTCGTCGAAGACCAGCCGATGAGCCCGCTCAATCCGTACGCATCGGCGAAGTTGTGGGGCGAGTACCACACCAGGCACCTGCTGGAGGCAGCCGGCACGGACTACAGCATCGTCCGCCCCTTCTCCGTCTACGGTGAACGACAGATCCCCAAACCAGGCGCCTGGTCATGGGTGGTGGCGCAATTCTGCATGTACGCCACGCTCGGGCAACGGCTGCCGCTCAACAACAGCGGCCGCCAGGTGCGTGACTTCGTCCACGTCGACGACGCGGCCCACGGCATCTGCCTGGCACTGGTCGCCCCCGCAGCGAGCGGCGCCACGTTCAACATCGGCACCGGCCTGACCACCAGTGTCCGCCACGTCGCCGAGCTGGTCCGCGACCACCTACCAAGGACGGAGTTCGAAGCCGCCCCCCGGCCTCTTCACGACCCGCTCGGAGGCCGAGCCGATATCACCCGCATGACCGAGACGCTGGGCTGGCAGCCCACGATCACGGTCTCCGAAGGCGTCACCCGTTACCTGTCCTGGTTGCACGCGACTCCCGGCGCCATCCCCGCGTGGTTGCCCGGCGAGCGCGACCGCGTCGCCACCTGGAAGTCGGCTCGATAACACCCTGGACAGGTGATCCGCTCTGATGAAGAGAACGCTTCGCACTGCGGTCATCGGCCTCGGCTGGGCCGGGACCGTCCATGCCCGCGTCTTGAGCCGAATGGAAGGGATCGACCTGGTCGCGGTCGCCGATTCCGACCCTGAGCAGCTCGCGCGCTATCCGTCCCTGCACCAGGCCACCCACATGGAGCAGCTCCTCCACCTCGGCCTGGACTACTGCGTGGTCGCCACGCCGACAGAGACCCACGAAGAGATCGGACTGATGCTGGCTGCTGCCGGAATCAACGCCCTCATCGAAAAGCCGCTCGCCTCCAACCTGGCGGCCGCAGTACGCCTTGCCGACGCCTTCGACCATGAAGGTCTCATGGCCTGCGTCGGCCACACCGAACGGCGCAATCCTGCCATCCGGGACCTGGCAGGACGCCTGCACGCAGGAGACTACGGCTCCATCTACGCCATCGCCACGCGCCGGCACAGCCCGTTCCCCGACCGGATCCGAGACGTCGGCGTGGTCACCGACATCGGTATCCATGACGTCGACCTGGTCACCTGGCTCACCGGGCGTCGCATCCGATCCGTCACGGCACACATCGCGCACATCAGCGGCGGGCCCCATGAAGACTTCGCCACTGCCACCTGCGTGCTGGACAACGGCGTGCTCGCCACCCTCCAGCTGAGCAGGATCGCGCCGTTCAAGGAGCGCACCATCACTCTCTTCACCAGCGCCGGCTGCGTCACCGTGGACGCGATCACACGCACGGTCGACCACACCACCAATGCCGCCCTCGGCAGCGACCGAGGTCTGCGGAACGGCTTCCCCGGCATGGACGCCGGCTCCATCACCCGATTCCAGGTATCCGGTCTCGAGCCGTTTCACGTCCAGAACCTCGCCTTTCGCGACGCACTTCTGGGGCTGCCCGCCCAGTTGGTCACCTTGCGCGAAGGCGTTGCTGCAGTCGCCGCCACCGAGGCGATCCTCAGCTCCGCCCGGACCGGGACCAGCGCCACGGTGTCCTGGCCCGGCAGGGATCACGGACTCGCCGCCTTCCTCATCGCCGAAAGGACCAGCTCGTGACATTCACCATCGACACCGTCGTCCAGTTCTTCCCCCGAGGCGGCTCAGCCCAAGTGATCCGCTACCTCAACGGAGAACTCGTGCGCCGCGCGCACAACTGTCGCGTTCTATGCGGCTCCCTCGGTCAACCAGGCGAACTCAGCCACGCCGCCAGCTTCTATCAGGGGCTGGACGTGGCGGCCATGGACTACACGCCCGCAGCCACCACCTACGCTCAAGGCGGCAGCGGCATGGACGGACAGGCCTCTCCCTTCCACCCCTCCTACGAGGATCGAGGCCCGCACGCCCCTGATCGCATGTTCACCGCCATCTCTCCGCACACGACACAACACCTGATCCGTGCCTGGACCAGGCATCTGACCGCGCATCGAAGCTCGCGAGCGGACGTCGTCCACATCCACCATCTCAGCCAACTGCAGGCCGTGGTCACGCGTGCCTACTCCAGCGCTGCCCGCGTGACCACCCTGCACGGCACCGATCTCAAACTGCTCGACCAGGCACAACAGCACGCCCGGCTGGCCGCCGAACTACAGGTGCCGCTCGCCACGCTGGCTCAGGCCTGCCGCCACCCCGACCCGACTGCCCGCCACGACGCCCTCGCCGTCCTGCTCCCCGCATCAGCCGATCCCGAACTCGGCGCGAAGATTCACGCAGTGGACTGGCGGCATTGGGCATACGCCGACGTCTGGGCCGCGTGCATGCAGGCCTATGCCCGTCAGACGGGCCGTCTCGTCGTGGTCTCCGCCAGCGACCGCAGCGAGGCGAGCCGGCTTCTCGACATTCCCGCCGACGACATCACCGTCATCCCGAACGGCGTGGACATCACCCGCTTCGTCCCACAGCACCTCACCGAGGGACAACGCCTGGCGCTGCTACGCCACTGGCTCGTCGAAGATCCGCAAGGGTGGACACCGGGACAGCCGCCAGGCAGCATCCGCTACACCGACGAAGACCTCGGCAGCCTGCTCACCACCGAAGGCCGGCTGCGGCCTCTTGTGCTCTGGGTCGGCCGCTACCAGCAGGTCAAACGGCTGCCTCTGCTGCTTGAAGCGTTTGCCGCAGTGATCAAGGAGACCTCTCCAGCTCCTGCCCTGCTGCTGTGGGGCGGGTACCCCGGCGAGGCCGAAGGCGAACATCCCTACGACACGGTGCGCAGGCTCGGCTTGGACCGGCACGTCTACCTGCTCGGCTGGCGCGGGCACGACGAGCTCCCCACCGGCCTCAACTGCGCCGACCTCATGGCAGCGCCCGCGGTCAACGAAAGCTTCGGCATGGTCTACATCGAAGCAGCCGCCTGCGGGGTTGCCCCCATCGCCGCTGCGGCCGGTGGACCGGCGACTCTGATCACTGCCCAGGGACCCCAGGCGAACGGGTGGCTGGTCAAGCCGGACGACGTCCAGGATCTCGCCCAGACTCTCCTCACCGCACTCACCCACCGCGACGAGCGCACCCGCAGGGCGGCCAACGCCCTCCAGCTCGTCCGTCAGCGATATGCCTGGTCCCGGGTCGCCGACCGCTACGAGGACGTGTACCAAGAGGCACATCGAGACCGATGACCCGTTGTTCCAACCCGTGCGACGCCGGTCATGACCTGCGCTAACCTCGACCCCATTCCCGCCGGTCGACCAGGCAGGATGAAACAGACGCCGGCAGAAGGGGCGATCGTGTGAGCGTCGGGCAGTCCACCACGCACCACATCGACATGCGCGACGACACCGTCATCAAGCGATACCGATCGTGGGACAGGCGTGAGCCCGAACGCGAGTGGGCGGCACTGACGCTGCTGGCCGAACACGCCCCCGGCCTCGCCCCCACACCGGTTCAGGCCGCCCTCACGGCCGATCCACCCACCATCGTGATGAGCCGCCTGCCCGGCGTCCCGCTCCGGGGCCGGCGTGCCAAGACCGAGCACCTCGCCGCGATGGCAACCGCCCTGACCCGCCTGCACCAAGCCATCCCCTTCCACGCCGTCGAAGCGCTCCCGGCCGCCGCGTGGCATCCCGCCGCCGCGGTGGCCAAGGTCCGCATGTGGGCCGACAAGAAGCCCGACCTCGGCAAGGACCCTCGCGTGTCGGAAGCCTTCGCCCGCGGAACTGCGTGGCTGGCCACGACCGCTCCCGACGAACTCATCACCAACCCGCTCCCCCCGGTTCTCGGTTTGGCGGACGGGAACCTCGCCAATTACCTCTGGGATGCGGCCACAGACCAGGTCCGCATCATCGACTGGGAGGACTCGGGAAGCAGTGATCGCGCCTTCGAGCTGGCCGAAGTAGCGGAGCACATCTCCCACATCGATGGCCACTTCGACAGTGACAACCTCCTGGCCCTCCTTGGCCTGGCACCGCTCGAAGCCATCCGTGTACGCGACTTCCGCCGGCTGCTCGCACTCGGATGGTTTCTCATGCTCGGCCCGGACGGCCCCTTCGCCTCCCGCAACCCACCTGGTGCACTCCAGCGACAGGCCGACCGCGTCCTCGCGCTCCTTGATGCATAGCGTCCCATCCACCTGATCGCCCTATGCCTGCCGTGGAAGGCGAGGGACCTCGTTGAGCTTGACCCTCTCGTTCACGTGGCCACGCCTTAGTGGTCCACAAGGGGGTCATACTCTGGCGTTTCCCCTGGATGATGGGTTCGGCGATGTTCCTGCACCATGCTCCGGTAGACGGCTGCCGCCTGGCTGTGGCGGCCCCGGCCGGTCTCCTCGTAGCCGCCCCTACCGTCCTGGCGCAGCACGAAGTACTCCCCGCCTTGCGACGCCAACTCATACACCCCGCAGCAAGAGGTGGCGACGACTCTCACTCTGCCGCTCCCGCGCCACCCCTCATGCGGTTCCCACTCGAACATCGACGCGAGCTCAGCCGGCCGCGAGCTGCGGCGGGTTTTCGTCATCGGTGACTCCTTCCCACTGCGGTTGCTGGCGGGAGACCGTGCGGGGAGCTGGAACGGGTCCGCAAGCGACGCCCGTCGACCCGCGGACGAACCCTGTTTGGATCTTGGTGACCTGTAGGAGCGCGAGAACGATCCCGGAATCCATCGGCATGACCTTTGCGCGAGATGCAAGGCGCCCGGGCCTTGCAAAGGGTGGTCAGAAGCGGCGAGCCAGCATGCGGATGGTTGAACTTCAGGGCGGGGCGATCTCAGTCGGCGAATGCGTAGAGGGCAGAACAGCCCATGAGAAGCCGCGTCTCACCCGAACCCGCCGGGGACTGCCTTGGAAGAAGTCGTCAGCCATCAGCGGGCGCAGGCCGAACGCGAGCAGGTGCGCCCGGCCTGCGCCCATTGATGCGGTTCGGCGGGGAGCGGACACCGGGCCGACCGCGTATCGCGCGGCAGCGCTGCGCATGGACGAACGGGCCATACCAGAGCAAGTCACTGCCACGCGATGCATATGGCCTCGAGGAGACTGCTTCTCGACGAGACGAAATCCCGACACGTCCCGGACGGTGGCTCGTCCAACATCGATCAGCGATGACATGCCCTCCATAGAGGCGAGGGCGTTACCCGGCGAAACGGTGACGGCGTTCATCGGCGTGTACCTCAATTAGTCCAATAGGTGCGGTGTCTCCGTTGCCCGGAACCCGATGCTCGGGCTCGCCGTGGCGATCCTTGTGCAGCATCCCCCCGGCTGAGGAGACGATGGAGGGGCACACGATGCGTGCCCACACCATGCCCACACGCCGACCGGAATGGACCACCAGGTGGAAGCTCTGAACCTCCCACTTCCGGACCTGCTCAAACACCTGCGCAAGTCCGCCGGAATGACGCAGCAGCAGGTCGCGGACGGGTTGTGCGCCATCACCGGCACATTCACCCTCACCCGGCACGAGATCGGCCGATGGGAACAAGGCCGCGTCAGGCCGACCTCATGGCTCCCCGCGCTGGCGGACGTCCTCCACGTGGACGTGACGACGCTGAAGAACGCGCCGGACAGGAAGAAGCTCCCTCCCGCTCCCTACACTGGCTCGTCGAGAGACGACGCAGAGCAGGTGAGCGACGTGCTACGCCGGACCCTCCTGAGACATGGCCTCACAGCGGCCGCCGCCATGCCCGCCTTGAACCAGCACGCGAACCACCGCGTCGTCCAAGCGCTCAACGTGATCGGCAATGACCGTCTCAGCAGTGTGGTGGACAGCCTCGGCGAACTGATCGACCATTACGCGCTGACGATCTGCTCCCAGCCTCCGGCGGACGTCTATGACGAACTCCTCACGGTCAGGACCTACGCCAGCGCCATCCTCGACACCGCCGGCTCCGCACCGCTGCGCACAGAGCTCGTCATCGCGAACGGCTGGCTCTCCCACCTGCTGTCCGTAGCGGCCTGCGACCTGGGCGAGCACGCAGCCGCCCGCGTCTGGTGCTGCGACGCCGAGCACCGCGGCCAAGAAGCAGGACAACCCGAACTGGCTGCGTGGGCCGCCCTCACCAAGGCCATGATCGCCTGGTACCAGGGGCAGCCACGCCAGTCAGCCGTGCTCGCCGCGAAAGGCCGGCAGAGCGCACCCCGAGGGACCGTCATCCACGCCAAGCTGGCCTCACAAGAGATGCGTGCGGCAGCGACGGCCGGCGACGCCACCGGCATGGCCGCCGCCCGACGTGAAGCAGGCCAGGCCATCGCAACGCTTCCCCCGCGGACCCCCGAGGTCGGCGCCTTCTCGATCGCCTTGGCCGAAGACCCGCCCTACACCGCCACATCCCTGCTGTTCCTCGGCCATCACCGCGAAGCGGTGACCGCGACCAAGCGCGTCATCCAATCTGTCTACCAGCCAGAAGCACGCCACCGCGGTGAACACCCGTCCGGCTACGCCCGCTCCCTGCTCATCCTCGCCCTCGCCCAGGCCGCGCTCGGACACCTGGACGAATCGACCGCCGCCGCCCACGCCGCCCTGGCCGGAACCCGTCCCGCATGGCCGACCATGGTGCTCGCAGGCAAGCTCGACCAGGCACTCACACAGCACTTCGCACACGCCCGCCAAGCAGCGGACTATCACACGCGCTACCTGCAAGCCCTCGCCGCTGTGCGAGAGCCTCGCACGCAACTGCCCGGACCCGTCGTCGTTGAGGACCATGGATGACCGACGATCTCAGCCCCGACCACATCGCCACCATCACCGCATTCGTCGACATCGCAGCCCCTCCACCGCAGGACCAGCCGACCGCGCTCATCCTCTTCGGCACCAACCAGGTCCCGCCCGTAGACATCGCAGCCGAGCAATACCACCGTGGGCTCGCCCCGCTGATCATCGCCACTGGTGGCGTCAACCGTCACAACGGCATCGTCGAAGGAAGCACCTTCCGCCGCCTCCTCCTCGAGCGAGGCGTTCCCGACGACGCGATCCGGTGCGAGGATCGGTCTGCCAACACCTGGCAGAACGTCGAGTTCTCCTTGCCGTTCCTCCACGAAGCCCTGAAAGCCGGCTTGACCATCACTGCCGTGGGCAAGTGGTACCACCGCCGCACGATCCACGTACTGAAGACCCTCGTACCGGAGATCGGGGCATTCCACGCCATCACCTGGGACCCCCTCTACGCCGGGAAGCCCGTGACTCGCGAAGACTGGCCGACCATCCCCGATGGCAAGCGGCGAGTGATCCGCGAATGGGAGGAGGTCTCACGCCGCGTCGCCGATGGCAGCTTCCAGGATGCACGCCTCATTCAAGGAACCTGGCATTGAGGAACGGCCTTCGCCTCAGCTCTAGCCCCAAGCGCAGGACGACCGAATTCCTTAAGGCCTAGATATTGCTCCCCTCGAGGTCCAGTCCCGATACAGAGTGGTGAATTCCGACTTGTAAATCCCACCGTTTCCCACGGGCACGGACCATGCGACACTGAACTTCATCGGTCGATCATTACGATCAATGGTCAGCTTGTACGTAATATACGAATCGGGACTCACATCGGCGACATCGCCGCCCAGCCATGAGCTAAAGAGAGAGCGCAGGAGCCCATTGGTGTTCTCAACGGCGAGAGTTCCGGTGTAGGTACGGCCCTTCCGCTTCATACGCGTACCGTGCGCGACCACTTCCCGAACGATCGACGGTCCGGCCGTAGCCGCGACCATGAGGGGGTACCAATTGAGGTCGCTCGGCTGTACCGTCAGCAGATCTTCAGCGTTGGCGTGGGGTTTGTTCCGGTAGAGGGACGAACTGCGCAAGACGATGTAGCGTGCCTCAGGGCTGTCGTAGGGCCGGACCCTCATGTCGAAGTCATCCTGACTCTCGTGATTGAGAAGTCGCCCGCTCGTCCTGCTGCCCGAACTGCTCTGGGTGAACCCGCCTTCGAACGTGAACGCTGCCGCGGGGGTATTGGCAAGCGCCAAGTCGAGAGCCGCGGCAAGCTCTGCGCTCGTGGCCGGTGGTGCTTGTGCGGGTGAGGAAGCGGGCCGCGGAGTTGCGCTCTGATCGGCAGTCGGGCTCGCGGCCGCTTTCGCCGACATCGCTGCATGTGTGGGTGTGGTGACCGGGTTCAGCCCGTGAACGGACGGATCAGTCCTTGCGGGGACAAGGTTGAGCGCGACCGCAGTTCCGGCTCCTACGACAGCGGTCACGGCAATGGCCGCGATGATCTTCCTACGGCTGCGGCCTGCGATAGCAGGGCCATGGTCGGTCGGCCAAGGCGTATCCCACGCGTTCATCACCCACGTTCTGTCCAGCCGGGCAGTGATATCGGCAGCTGCGTCGGCTTGTGGGGTCGGCGCTTCTCCGTGCTGGCTCCGCCATGCCGCGGCCACTGCGCTCATCACCTCCTGAGCGGATGGCCGCCGAGGGGGAGATTTCGCCAGCGCCCTGTCGACAATTCCACGCAGCAGACCCTGTACCGCCGAAGTGTTCACATCATCGCGGAGAACCTTGAGCGCAAGGACTTCCGGTCGGGCGACGCCATAAGGCGGAAGCCCCGTTGCCGCGTAAACAACAAGCAGCCCCCAGCCGTAAACGTCGGCAGCCGGTCCCGCCGGAACATCGGAGTACTCCTCGGGGCTTACCCAGCCGGGCGAGCCGACGAAAGTTCCCGTCCGAGTCATGACAGTCGCATCGAGCGCACGGGCGATCCCGAAGTCGACCAGCTTCGGGCCTGTCGGCGAAAGAATCACATTCGAAGGTTTGACATCACGATGAACGACTCCCTGGGCGTGCACAGCGACTAGTGCCTCGGCCAGGCCGGCGGCTAAGCCGTACAGTTCGTCACCCTGAAGGGGGCCGTATGACCTGACGCGACTCTCCAACGTCGGACCGGGCACGTACTCGGCAGCCAGCCACGGTTGCGCGGCGCTCGCATCCGAGGCGAGAATTCGTGCAACGCACGCTCCTCCGACTCGACGCAAAACCGAAATCTCCCGCGCGAATCTTGTCCGGAACTCCGTGTCAGAAGAGAGCGATGGATGTACTAATTTGACTGCAGTACGAATTCCACGGGAGTCGACCCCGGCGAACACGATTCCCATTCCGCCAACCCCAAGGCGGCCCACGAGACGATAGGGGCCGATCTGGTGTGGGTCTTCCCCCGTGAGCGGAAGCAGCGCTGGGGTGGGCTGGACGTGAGAGGCCACCGGTCTCCGTTCGAGGGCGAAGCATGGCGGATACCGGCCATGATGCGGAAAGTACAGAGGTGGTTCTATCCCACTCAGCTGATGATGTCGAGAGGGAAACAAAAGGGCGCGAGCAGAGATAATTGTGAATTTGAATGATCGAGGAACGTCCCCGAGCCGCGGACGCCCAGGAACACGCCAACGGGACTGCCGAGCTCATCTCCGCCGACTTCGCCCACAGATGACAGCCGCGCGACAAGGCCCAGCCACCGCACGAGAAGGAGATCCCGGCGAAGGTTTCACT
Source organism: Nonomuraea antri (assembly GCF_013283785.1). Classification (GTDB taxonomy): domain Bacteria; phylum Actinomycetota; class Actinomycetes; order Streptosporangiales; family Streptosporangiaceae; genus Nonomuraea; species Nonomuraea antri. Next base: position 19,666 of record NZ_JABCPZ010000052.1, on the reverse strand, counting down.
GGGCCTCGGCAAGATCTTGCCGTTGACCAACTCGGCTGCGGTCAGCAGACCACGGAGCCCAGCAGTCTGGCAACCGGCTCCGCGCGTACGCAGTCCAGTGTTCCGAGATCTCGGGGAAGCTCAGCTGTGCGCTGCGTTAGTTGGGCCTGTGAGTAGCTTTTCGTTCATAGTTGCTCCATGGCACGAACAGGGACCCCGGTGCGTAGGCCACTGTTACTGGCAGCGTCAGTGGTGCTGCCAGTAGGGGGTGCGGTAGCCGGGAATCAGATCCTCAATGACGGCGAGTGGACCTGGTGGTGGGCGCCAATCGCGATCGCCTTGTCAGCAGCTTGCGTTTGGGTCACCCACGTTCTGACCCTCAAACCGCAAGCGCCTCGACCGGCATCGCTCGTGGATCAGTTGGTCACCGACTCCACCGTTGGTTCGGACGTTACTCAGGTCAAAGGGGTTCAAGGCAACCTACGTCTGGGAGCGCCTTCGCCCTCCGTACCTCACCTATCCACATCGGAGCCCGCTTCAGTAAGCCCAGTTGCCGCAGTATCAGAGGCCGTGCCTTCGCCACCGGAGAGCGCGCAGTCAGTGGCCCACTCCCAGGTCGGCGACCGCGTAGTACAGGTCAGCGAAGTTGGCGGCGACGTTGAGATCGACGGATGACCGGCATTGACCCGCTTGCCGGGAGGCTCTGGGCGCAAGACCAGCGAGACATGGGCCAGATGGTGAACCACAGCGTGGTGCTCGGAGAGGTAGTACAGGTCCGCGATGTAGGCGGCAACGTGACCATCAACCTGAGCCGACCCGCGTACCGGATGAAGACTTTCCCCGCGGCGCGGAGCTGGCCCGGGCCGGAGCAGGCGCGAGCGCACCCTTCTCGACTGCTCATGGCTCGCTATGAGGTGGTGCCGTTCGTTGGTCGCGCGGGGCTGCTGCAAGAGCTGGCCGATTGGTTAAGCGACCCGAGCGTGCTGGTGTCAGTGCGACTCGTACACGGATCGGGCGGGCAGGGCAAAACGCGGCTGGCCAATCAGCTGGCCCGCGAGCACGCCAGCGCGGAGCGAGCGTGGCAGGTGTGGCAAGCGCAGCAGCCACTGCCGTCTGCTACCTCCCCATTCCGGCTGAGGCTGCTGACCACCGTTGCAGGAGTACTGGTTCTGGTGGACTATGCGGACCAGTGGGCGTTCAGGGACCTGCAGGCTCTGCTCAGCGATCTACACACGATGGCCATGCAGTTGCCTGCGGCTCTGCCGGTGCGTGTGCTCCTGCTGGCGCGCTCGACTGGAGGGTGGTGGCAAGGACTTCACCATTGGCTGGATGCCGAGCTCGACGTGCCGGCCGAAGACATACCCCTGCTCCCGCTGGGCGGCGAAGTAGACCGCCTCGAACTGTTCAATTCGGCCCGCGACCGATTTTCTGCCTTGTTGAGTGTCGCCGACTGTCAAAGTATCGGCCCGCCAGATGGACTCGATGACCAGCGATTCGACCAAGTGCTAACCGTGCAGATGGCTGCACTTGCCGCCGTCGATGCCCGTCAACACGATCAAGATGCACCGACAGATCCGCAGCGGATATCGGCTTACCTGCTGAAGCGTGAACGCGCGCATTGGCAGCAGTGGCACGGCCGCTCGGAGGACCGGCTTTCTACGCCGCCGGAGGTGATGGCACGGGTTGCATGGGTGGCGACTTTGGCCGGGCCTTTGCGCTACGCCGACGCAAGCGCGGTGCTCGAACGAACCGGGATCGCCGTTCTTCCCGAGAACGTCAGCCGGATCCTCGCCGATCATCAGCGTAATTATCCGTCCATGGACGCAGCAGCCGTCCTAGAACCGCTTTACCCCGATCGGCTCGGCGAGGACTTCGTCGCCCTATTCACCCCCGGCAATCCGACTTTCAGCACCGACAACAGCGCGGTAGATGCCTGGTCGGAAACTGCACTGCTCCCCCTCGTAGCGGCTACCGGCGGCCAGCAGGACCCACCTCCGTGGACTCGCTCAGTCCTGACCGTCCTGATCGACGCGGCCCACCGGTGGCCCCATGTGACCACCAACCAACTCGCTCCCCTTCTCACCGCACATCCCGACTTGATGCTGCACGCCGGGCGTAGCGCCCTGATACGCCTGGCCGACTTGCCGCACATCGACGTCGAAGTACTGAAAGCAGTCGAAGCCAAGCTGCCCTCTGAACGCCACTTCGATCTGGACCCGGGCCTGGCCGCGCTCTCTAGCCGTTTGCTTCCTCATCGCATGGAAGGCGCCGCCGAGCCCGCCCATAAGGCCGCCGTTCTCCTTGAACATGCTTTCCGTCTCGGCAACGCCGGCCAGTATCAAGCCGCGCTAGAAGTGAGCCAGCAGGCTGTCGACCTGTGCGGTGATCTGGTGCGAGTTGACCGGGATGCCCATCTGCCGTTCTTAGTCGGATCTCTGAACAACCACGCCGTACGGCTGGCGGAGGTAGGTCGGCGGACGGATGCTCTACTCATCTCCGGGCAGGCAGTCGAACTTCTTCGGGAGGTGGCTCAACCAACCCAAGACACCCACCTCTCCCTCCTAGCCTTGGCTCTGACCAATCACGCCAACCGCCTAGCGGACATAGGCCAGCGAGCCGACGCTATCGAGATCTCCACCGAGGCCCTTCAGGTTGCCCGGCATTTGGTCTCCCGAAACCGCGACAGCCACAGGCCGGATCTGGCCAGAGCCCTCTCCAATCATGCCAGCCGACTGGCGGACATAGGCCGGCGAGCCGAAGCCGTCGAATTCTCCGACGAAGCCCTTTGTCTCTATCAGGAGATGGCCGACGATAACCGCGACGCTCATTTGCCGGATCTGGCCTTGGCGCTGGCCAACCATGCCGTTCGCTTGCAGAAGGTAGGACTGAGGGACGAGGCGATTGATGTCTCCGAGCGAGCCGTCGACCTACGGCGTGAGCTGGCGGAGGCAAACCGTGACGCGCACCTCCGCGCCTTGGCCGGATCCTTGTCGAACCACGCCACCACGCTCGCAGACGTGGGGCGGCTCGAGAAGGCGGTATTCGCCTCAGCTGAGGCCGTTCAGCTATACCGGGAGATGGCCTCAGTCGATTTCGAAGCTCATGCGCCTGAGCTGGCTGCTTCCCTCGGGACGTATGCTGCCCGGCTGGCTCGGATCGGAAAACCGTCTGAGGCGGTGCCCATCTCGGAGGAGACCCTACGGCTATACCGCGAACTGACTGAATCGTACCGGGATGCGTTCCTGCCGCGTCTGGCTACCTCGTTGAACAATCATGCCCTCCGATTAATGGAAGTAGGGAGGCCAGCCGAAGCGGTCGAGCCCTCCGAGGAGGCTCTCCGGCTTCGCCGGGAGTTAACCACCCTGCACCGCGATGCGCACCTATCCGATCTCGCCGATTCTCTGGCCAACCATGCCGCTCTACTCAGGACGCTGGGCAGCGTGGCCGGGGCGATGAAGGCTTCTGCAGAGGCCCTCCGCGCCCGCCGAGAACTGGTCAAGGTCATACGAGACGCTTACCTGCCCGATCTGGCGAAGTCGCTGCACGGCCACGCAGTCCTCCGAGGACAGGTAGGGCGCTGGGGTGAGGCCCTTGTACTCAACGACGAAGCTATCCGGATACGACGCAAACTCGCTGATCGCAACCCCGATGCGCACATGCCAGAACTATTGGAGTCGCTGCACCAGCGGACCTTCGTGCTGGCAGAGATCGGAAAGTGGGCCGAATCTGTCGATCTCTCCGGACAGGTTCTCCTCCGACATCGGGAACTCGTGAAGCACAACCGCAATGTCCACCTGCCTGGCCTGGCAATCGCGCTGATTCGAAACGCAACCCTGCTGGTGAACAATGGGCGGGCGGGCGATGCGGTGACTTCTGCTACGGAAGGAGTCCAGCTTCACAGAGAACTGCTGCAGCTTGATCGCGACGCTCATCTGCTCGGCTTTGCTCACGCGCTTACGGTCCACGGGCAGACGTTGAGCTGCGCACGCCGGCATGAGGAAGCAGTGATTCCTCTCGTCGAAGCGCTAGACCTGAGGCAATGCCTACCAGCTCATGCGCACGGTCTTCTCCGTTCCGTTGTCGCTTTCCTGTCAGCAGCGCATCGGGCGCGGACCCAGGCTGTCGACCATGCCTTCGAGGTACTCACGGGCAGAACCTTCACTAGCTGGATCAGCCAAGACATCGAGCCGTCACACGAAGTTCTACGTGGGGGTGACCCGTCGAGCGCCCCTGCTTCTCCGGAGCGTGTCAAATGAAGACTCAGCGAGCACTTGGCTACACGAGCAGGACTTGAAGGAATGTGAACGCTAGTCCGGGACCAGGTGCAACCTCGGTATCAAGGAATACAAGACATGGACCGCCGCTGGAATTGGGGCAAATCAGTCCCACTCTCCAGCAAAGATCAACGGCGTGGCGTTGCCACGAAATCAGATCCATGCAGTTCAAGCCGCATGTGAGTACTCATGCGGAAGAATCCGCCGAGCCGGTCTCGTCAGCCAACGTTCAGGTCAACGATCCTGGTTGGATCTATGATCGACCCGTGGGTGGCGCATAGTGGGAGCCGTCTCCGGGCCATCCCTGATGGGCCGGATGTTCGTTGCAGATCTCCTCATCCTCGCGCAGGGCCTGCCGCAGGTGGTCAATCCCCCAGGTTTCTCAGACGTCCTTGCGGTCCAAGCTCAGGTCTCTGACACATCCGTGCGCGCGACCCTGCTGCTGCATGCTGAGCGTGTCCAGCGCTCTCCCTCATCCGATAGGAGCCCTCTTGACCCGGTACGCCGTCGATCAGCGTCGTAACACCCTGATCGCCTCCTGGAGCACCGGGTCGGGGGACACCGCGGTGGACGTGGCCGATTTCCCTACCTGGATCTCCAGCCATGATCCCCTGCATCTCGCCAAGGCGCTGACCCAGCTCTCCGAAGCCTGCTGGCGCTGCTACACCCATCCGGCCAGCGCCGCCGACAGCCACAAGCCCAATTCCGAAGGCTCGCGCCGGCAGGAAGAACGCGACGCCTTCACCAACGTCCTCACGGCGTTGACTAGCCCCAATCTGCCCTCCGACGGCTACATGATCCAGTCCTTCATCCGGGTCGAAGAAGCCGCCCATCAGGTCGGTCGCACCCTGCATACGCTCAACGCTTCGGGGTTGACCACGGCCGTCGCCCTCGACGTCTCCGCTGAACTGGCCGCCATCGAGCAGGCCGAGCTTGGCAACCTTTCCGAGCGCTCCCGCCAGGCGGTTGCCCTCACCCGCGAAGACGCCTCACCAGTCCAGGTTGCCCAAGCCAACAACATGCTGCACGAGCACCCCTTCGGCTCAGAAGCGCTCTTCACCGAGATCGACCCAGCCGCGGCCGCCGTCGCCGCCGCACACTGGCTGGGCGCAGCCGCCACCATCACCGCCGAGTACGCCGGGCTACCCGCCACGCAGATCGTGGTCGAAGCCGACAACATCGAGGCGCTCCCCCACGAAACACCCACCCTCGTGCTGGAGTTGATGGCCGAGGGCGCCTCACCTCGTCAGGCGGTGATGTCCTTGATCCGTGATGCTCTACGGGTCGCGGAAGGCGAGATTCCGCACATCGCAGCTCTCCAGCAGCGCCTTGCTGCCGCTGAGCGGCTGCTCGGCGACCGGTGTGAGGGCCAGCCCGAGTCGAGCCTGGACGATCTCGGCCTGCGAATCACACCGCTGGCCCCCGCCCGTCCAGCCCTCGACCTTCTGGAGGACCTTCTCAGCGGGATCCGTGGTTGCTGGCTGCTCTACGTCGAGTACGCGGCCGAACTCGACCAGGCGGAAGACCTCGAGGATGAGGAATGGCAGAAGCGCCGCACCGCATCGTTCTTCGCGGAAGTCCGGGAAGCAGCAGCCAGCGAGCGCGAGCGCCTGCTGTAGCACCACGAGCGCCCTCACCTCCGTCACGACCTGCTGGTTGGTCGTTGAGGGCGGATGCCCGTGTCGCGTAAGGCATGGCCGAGGGCAGCCACACTCGCGATGCTCAAATCTTCAGCGCCGGTCAGGTCTCGCAACAAACGAACATGATCTGCTAATTTCACGCCAACCTAGATGTTTCCCGTGCCAACAAGGACGATCGCAAATCATCGGGGTGCTTGTATCAGGGCCAGACTTCAGGGGTTTTCATGCCTGCACAGAAGAGAGCGGGAACGTTCCAGAGTCAGATGAGCCCGCCCGGCGATCCGCTGAAGCCCGATGATCCTCGTCGGATCGGCCCATATCGACTGGCCCATCGTCTCGGCGCCGGTGGCATGGGCGTGGTCTACGCAGGCGTCGACCCTTCGGGACAGCGCGCTGCGGTCAAGGTGGTCCATCGGGAATTGGCGCATGACCCAGATTTCCGTAGCCGATTCGCGCGCGAGATCACCCTGCTGCGCAGAGTGAACGGGCGCTGCACAGTACGGGTACTGGCAGCGGATGCGGACGCGACCCGGCCATGGCTCGCCACCGAATATGCGCCGGGCCCGACGCTGGCCCAGCGCCTGGCGGACAACGGTCCACTGGCAGGAGATGACCTGCTCGGACTGGCCGCCGGGCTGGCCGAAGCATTACGTGTCCTGCATGCGGTGAACGTCGTGCATCGAGACCTGAAGCCCTCCAATGTCATCCTGTCGCCGGCCGGCCCCAAGCTCGTCGACATGGGCATCGCCCGCGCGCTGGGCGAGACCAGCATCACCCGCACCGGCATGGTCATCGGTTCGGCCGGCTGGATCAGCCCGGAAGAGTATCGGGGGGAAGAGATCGGACCGGCCGCCGATGTTCACGGCTGGGGGGTACTCATTCTGCACGCCGCGACCGGTCGCTTGCCTTACGGCAACGGACGACCTGAGGTACTGGCTCATCGCATCTTGTCCGAGGATCCGGCCGGCCTCGCCGAACTTTCTGAGCCGCTGCGAGGTCTGGTCACGCAAGCGGTGGCCAAGATGGCAGGCGAACGCCCCCGGCCTGAGGCCATCCTGTGCGCGCTGATCGAGACGAACGGTAAGGAGACCGGGCTGGCGGAGGAGGTCACTTGGCTCCTGGAGCGGACCTGGCTCATGCCCAGCGACGATGAACCATGGACGTCGTCGGCCCGTCGGCTCCGTGTCGCGCCGTTGCTGATCGCGGGTCTCTGCCTGACAGCAGTCGCCGTCGGGACCGCGATCGTCGCACCGAAACTTCTCCAGCCCTCGCCCCCAAACGCCCCTGTTCGGGCCACTACCATTGCGACGGCCCCAGCGGCCGCGCCAGCCACGCCTTCAGCCGCGCCCTCTGAGCAGCCGGCGACTACGCCCAGCGCGTCACAGCCCAAACGCACGCAGAAGGGGAGACGTGTCACGATGACGACCGGCTTCTCCTTCGTCCTGCCCGCCGAGTGGCTGTACTTCCCCGATCCCACGGTCAACCCCGACAACATGTGCCTCCGTCCGCGAGACAAGGAGAAAGCCGACTACTGGTACTGCCACCAGTTCGGAATGTCCATCCTGCCCTGGGAGCAGCCCGATGGAAGCTTCGATCCCCGCGAGTGGGCCGATCCGGACGAGCTCAACCGAGCCTCCGATGGGGAGCCGCCGTGCGGCGACGTCGGCCTGAGCCGGAAGGGCAAGATGCTCGCCAACGGGCTGCATAACATCGGCAGCCTCCGGGCCCACCATCGCAAGGCACGTAGCTACTGCAGGGACGGCACCAGAGTGGAAACGGAGTACCTGCATCTGCCGGTAACTGGTCTGACCATCGTCATCGACAAACTCTCTGCCCAGCGCCGCGCGCAGGTCGAGGGCATCCTGCGCTCCTTCACCTTTCCTGGCAAGTCATGATCGAGCCTCTCCGAGCTGACGACCCGCAGGCCATCGGCCCCTACCGCCTCGTGTATCGGCTGGGCGCCGGCGGTATGGGGACGGTGTACGGCGCCCTCGACGAACGGGGACGGCGCGTCGCCGTCAAACTGATCCACCGTGAACTCGCGCAAGATCCGGAGTTCCGCGCCCGGTTCGCTCGCGAGATCGCCATGCTCGACCGGGTGGACGGCGCCTTCACGGCCCGACTACTGGCCACCGACCCGCATGCCGCTCAGCCCTGGGCGGCCACCGAATACGTGCCTGGCCCCACCTTGGCACAGCACATCGCCGACACTGGGTCACTGCCTGAGCAGGAGCTCATGGGGCTGGCCGCGGGACTGGCCGAGGCGTTGCGTGCACTGCACGCCGTCAACGTGGTGCATCGGGATCTGAAGCCCTCTAACGTCATCCTGTCCCCGACCGGCCCTCAGTTGATCGACATGGGCATCGCGCGGGCGTTGGATGAGACCAGTGTCACCCGCACCGGTGTGGTGGTCGGCTCTCCAGGCTGGATTAGTCCCGACGAATTCCGAGGCGAACGGCTCGGCCCGGCCACCGATGTCTACGGCTGGGGGCTGCTCGTCCTGCATGCCGCCACCGGTCGCCTCCCCTACGGCACCGGACGGCCGGAGGTACTGGCCTTTCGAGTCCTCTCCGAGGACCCCGCCCACCTTCAGGGCCTTCCCAAGTTCTTACGCGGCCTGGTCACACAGGCACTCAGCAAGAACCCCGATGAACGCCCGCAAGTCGCCGCCATTCTGCGTGAACTAACCAAAACAGGCACAGACAAGGACATCGTCACAGAGGAGGTCACCCGTCTCCTAGAACGCACCTGGATCATGCCTAACCCAGTGGAGCCTCAGTGGGTTGTGCCTGCACCACCTCACACCCGCCGCCTCCTTGTGCCCGCCGTCGTCAGCGTCGTCCTGGCCTTGGTGATCGCAGGCGGCGCCATAGTGGTAAGCGCGGCCCAAACACCGGTCGGCGTACGAAACGGATCTTTACCCGAAGCCGCCCCGTTCTCCAGCGTCAGTCCTACGGTCGCCGTCACACCCGCTACCGCCGCACTGACGCCCGAACGATCCGTCACCGAGAAACTGGCGCAAACCGGAGAAGGTTACGCCTTTCGCCTCCCCAGTGACTGGAAGACCACCAACGAGTTTGGCGCATCCGGCGGCGAGACCTGTGCGTTCCCCGCCGACTCCAAGGGCTGCGAGTCCGGCGGGATCCGCATCTCCTACGGAGTCGAACCAGACGAGCACTTCAGCCTCGATGACACCAACCTCGTCGTTCGCTGGTTCTGCCCCGCCGAGGAAGGCGCGTATGCGGGCATGGACGAACGTGAGCTGCGGCAGAACGCGGCATACAAGTATGAGTACCGGAGCTTCCGCGTCACGTGCGCGCACCAACCGGAATTCACTGTCTTCGTCGCCTACTTCCCCGACGCCGACCACCTGATCAGGGCGTTCAACGTGCCCAAGAAAGACGTGGACGCGGCCATCGGCTCCTTCGCCCCACCAGATACTCCAGCCGACACCGTGGAGGACTCACCCGGGTACCGGCAGGCCCTGGCCATCGACGAGTTGCTGGACGCGAGCGAGAAGACTCGTAAGAAGGTCAGTACCTCCGTCAACCGGATCTCCAGCTGCAAGAAAGCCGACGCGTCGTTCCAATCCCTGCAAGAAGCGAGCGACGAACGCCAAACAGAATCCATGCTCGTCGCCCCAGCTGGCGGCTCTCCCCTTGAGGTCGACGCGCTGCCGAACGGCGAAGAGCTTCGCCTACGCCTCTACGAGGCACTCAACGCCTCGTACACGGCCAGTGTCCACTACGCCCTGTGGGCACGCTGGTATATCCATGCCGGCTGCCAGGAGACCAACAACTCCGAACCGTCCTACAGGTCAGCCCTGGCCCACTCCAACGAGGCGACCCGCCACAAGAAGGCCTTCGTCAAGATGTGGTACTCCATCGCCCGCGAATACGACCTGAAGGCCCGCACGGCAGGCAAGATTTAGAGCACCTGTTCGGAGAATCTGCGCCACATCCAAATCGAGCTCCCGGCCTGTATGACATCACGCGCAAAGATAACGCGCAGACCAGCACGGAAATCATCAAACCAGACAAATAGGAGCGTCACTCAAACCGTTGAGTGGTGTAACGCTGAGCGACGAGAAGCGCGATATATGAGATGCCTACACCACCCCCCATGAACAGCATGCTCATGGTCAATGGTGCTCAGCCTAGAAGGATCTGAAGTCTATGAACTTTCTATCAAAGCCGTTAAGCTTGCCGGGTTGCCCGCATCATGATCGCGCAGGCATAGGAGGAGCACGGAGTCGCGAATGACGGGGAGACCTGAGCGGATCGGTCGATACACCGTAGCCAAGGAACTGGGCTCGGGAGGCATGGGAGAGGTCTACCTCGCGTACACTCCCGGCGGCGATCCGGTGGCAGTGAAGCTCATCCGTAGCGACAAGCTCGATCCCCACACGAGGGCACGCTTCGAGAAGGAAGCCCTGATCGCACGTACCGTGATCGGCACGAACAGGGTGGCGCGCTTCCTGGACGCCGAACCGTTCGCCGATAGACCGTGGCTGGCCATGGAGTACGTGGCCGGGCGCACGCTCCTGGCATGCGTTAACCAGGACGGTGTCCTCCCCTCGCCGCTGGTGGCCAGCCTTGGCGTGCTGCTCACCGAAGGACTGGCCGCAGTGCATGCCGCTGGGCTGCTGCATCGGGACCTCAAACCCCAGAACATCATCATGGGCAAAGAGGGTCCCATGATCATTGACTTCGGCCTCAGCGCCTTCATGGACGCCGCACACGAGTCCCTGTCACACAGCGGCATGATCATCGGAACGGTGCGCTGCATGCCGGCGGAGCAGGCGGGCGGCAACCCGAAGGTAACGGCCGCAGCGGATGTGTACGCGCTCGGCACTGTCCTGCTGTACGCGGCAACCCGCCACTATCCGTATGACGGCGCGGCCTGGGAAGCGATCGCCATGCAGGTGACGAATCCCGACATCCGGCCCAACCTGAACGATGTGCCAGAGGATCTCAAACCGTTGATTTCCTCCATGCTGGCCCATGCCCCAGAGCATCGACCTCCGCTCGCCACCGTGGCCGCCGAATGCCAGGCGTTGCTGAAGTCAGCCGGATTGAGACCAGCCGATGCACGGCTCGCCCTCATCGCGCGTACGACAGCCGGCGAAGTGCCCGACGCGGCGCGAGAGCCGTTGTCTCCATCTTTCGAGAAACTCCTCGACAACCCGGGCAAGACCTTTGGATCCGGTCCCGGCTCGCCCCTCGATGGCCTTCGCCTAGCCACTGAGGCTGATGAGCCGGAAGCGGTAAAAGTGGCGCAGAGCGAACAGACGCCTAAGACCACGGAGCCGTCCGTCTCCACGAAAGCGAACGCGAGACCCGGCTCAACAAATAGGCGTCTACCAGCCTCAAAGCGGGTGGCGAGCGAATTGCGGGCGGAGTACGCCGTGGATGCCGCACTATAACGGCCGTCGGTAGTTCCAAATAGGGCATTTGACAGACAAAGTGCATTAAACGGGCTTGGAGCGGTCCGTACGCCAGGTGACATCGAGCGGCGTGTCGTGACCCTGTGGGTAAGGATTCGGAGCAGGCGTTGAGCATTGAGGCGGGAACCGTAGACAGGCGGAGCGCGGCAGGAGATGCCAAAGAGCCTGACGGAATCTCGTCGGAGACGAAGCTGCCTGCCACGGGCGGATACGCTCCGGGGACTCAAGTGCAGATTCGTGACGAATTGTGGCTGGTGCGTCAATGCACCGGCACTGATCACGACGGGTGGATGGTCGAAGTCTCGGGGATCTCACCGTTCGTCCGTGGCATGGACGCGGTCTTCTACGACCGACTGGATGCCATCCAGGAGCTTGATCCTCGCGAGACCAAGCTGGTGCCTGACGACTCGCCGAATCACCGCCGGTCGCGGCTCTTCCTCGAAGCGATCATCAGGAAGACGTTCCTCCCACAGACCGAGCACGGGCTGGCGCTGACGGACAACTTCCTGATGGACCACCAGGTGCACCAGCTGCGGCCGGCGGAGTTGGCGCTCTCGATGAAGAACCCGCAGCCGCGCATCCTGATCGCCGACGTGGTGGGCCTCGGCAAGACCCTGGAGATCGGGGTACTCCTGGCGGAGCTAATCCGACGGGGACGTGGCGAGCGAATCTTAGTGGTGACTCCGCAGCATGTGCTGGAGCAGTTCCAGCGTGAGCTGTGGACCAGGTTCGGGATCCCACTGGTACGCCTGGACTCCACCGGTATTCAACGGGTGCAGCAGGAGATCCCCGCAGGGCGCAATCCGTTCGCGTATTTCAAGCGCGTGATCATTTCCATGGACACGCTGAAGGGGGACGTGTACGCGCACCACTTGGAGCACACCGAGTGGGACGTCGTGGTCATCGACGAGTCCCACAACCTCGTCAACCGGGGCACGAAAAACAACGCGCTGGCCCGCCTGCTGGCACGCAAGACGGACGCGCTCGTGCTGGCTTCGGCAACCCCGCACAACGGCGACGCGCCCTCGTTCGCAGAACTGATCAGGATGCTGGACGAGGCGGCCATCGCGGATCCACGCCAGTACGAAGTTGAAAACCTCAGCCATCTCTACATCCGTCGTACGAAGACCTCCTCCGAGGTTCGGGAATCGCTCCATGGAGCCTGGGCTGATCGTGGTCCGTCGAAGCCCATCTATGCGGCGGCCACCGAGAAGGAGAAGGCGGTCTTCGAGCAACTGGCCACGCGCTGGATACCCGCTGATGTGCTGACCCCATCGGTGAGCGAGAGTCGACTCGTTCCGTACCGGTTATTGAAGTCGTTCCTGTCCTCACACAAGGCTCTGCTCGAGACGATCAAGACCCGCATTGGGACCCTCGATTCCCCGCCCGGCATGAAACCGAGCGGTGAGAAGCGGCAACTACGGTACGACGCGACACGCGAAGCGGCACGAAAGGCAGAGCGGACCGCACTGGTTGAGTTGCAGCACCTGGCCGAGCAAATCGAAGACCACGATTCGGCGAAGCTGGCAGCACTGGTGGAGGAACTGCGCCGCATGGGGATCGGGCCGGGGTCCGACACCCGTGTGGTGGTGTTCTCGGAGAGCATCCCCACCTCGAAGTGGCTGGCTGAGACCGTACCCGCCGCCCTGGGGTTCCCCCGGACCGCCAGCCCTGACGAGAAGAAGCCCTGGCTGGCATTCGGTGGAGCGGTACTGGTCATGCACGGCGAGCTGTCCACCGATCAGGAGCAGCAGGCCATAGTCGAGAAGTTCGGGCTCCGCGACGATCCCGTACGGATTCTGTTCACCGGCGACGTCGCCTCCGAGGGCGTCAACCTGCATCAGCAGTGTCACCTGCTGATGCACTATGACCTGCCCTGGTCGCTGATCCGAATTGAGCAGCGCAATGGCCGTATCGACCGCTACGGGCAGGAGCAGCCGCCTGAGTTCCGTGCGCTGATCCTCACGAGTGACATCCCATGGCGCACGGACGAGGAGACCGAGCAGCCGCGCACTCTGGATGACCGTCTCGTGGGCGAAAAGCTTCTCAAGCGAGAGGAGGAGGCTCACAAGATCGAGGGATCTGCCGAGGCGGTCACCGGGCTATATCGGGCCAAGGAGGAAGAGACCCGCCTCACCTTGGACCTGATCGCGGGCCGTACGGTCGAGCAGTCCATCAAGGAGTCCAGGCAAGGCGGGACGGCCTTCCTGGCAGGGCTGCTGGGCCAGGTGGGCGCAACTCACGAACATCCTGAAGTGCCCCGTGCCGTGGTGCCCAAGCTCTTCCGGTCCACCGAGGACTACTTCGAGGAGGCGCTACGACAGGTCTTCCGTCCCAATCCCGAGGACGTGCTGAAGCTACGACGCGACGACGACGGAACCATCGCCTTCCAGCCACCATCGGACCTGCTGTATCGGCTCAAGGCGCTCCCCAAGTCCTACCTTGACGAGCAGCAGATCATGCCCCGCAAGCCCGACATCCCCGGGCGGGTGCGCATCACCTTTTCCAAGGAACTGGCCGGCAAACGTTTGAAGGCGGCACGTGAAACCACCGCTTCCCAATGGCCGAACGTTTCCTATGTCACCGACGTGCACCCCGTCCTGGACTGGCTCACCGACAAGGTCCTAGTCGAGATCGGCCGGCACCAAGCCCCCGTGCTCGCCGCCAACGTGGATAGCCCGACCTACCTCGTGCAGGGCATCTACTCCAACGCGCTGGGCAAGCCCACCATCGTCGAATGGATGGCCGTCTCCCACCTTCCTGATGCCGCCATCGTGGAGACGCTGACCGCCGACGTACTGCAACGCTACGGCGTCGGCCCGAACATGCCCGGCCGCGCCACGCCCCGAGATTTGCCCGGCCTCAATGCGCTTGTGCCCGAGGCGATCGATGCCGCGCAGCGGTATCTCATCTCCCTCAAAGACACATACGACCGGCAGATCGCCGACACACTCGCCCCCTACCGCAAGCGGGTTTCCCAGTGGCGGCAAGAGGCGCTATTCGCCAGCAACCGCCCGAAGAAATCGGAACTCGACCAGACCGCCGAACGAAGGCTGAAGCTGGTCAAGTCACTGGAGACGGCAGGCGAACCGATGCTGCGCCTGATCGCCGTCCTCGAACCCCACACCGTCGCTGAAGGAGACGCCGCACGATGAGCACCGACTTCGACTCCTTCACCAACCGCGGCGAGTACTTCTCCGCGCACTACTTCGCCGAGCAGCTCGGCGCCGACCTGAAGAAGGGCTTGTTCGCCACCTGGGCAGCGCGCGAAGGCGACAAGAACTACCCGTACAAGACTCCGCGAGAGCTGCTGCGCACCTTGCGCACCCCCTATCTCACAGAGAAGCTCCGAAGCTACTTCGCCGAAGCCAGCGAGGCCGACGCCGAAGACGAAACCCGCGCCGCCACCTACAACAACCCTGAGTGGTCAAAGCGGCTGGCCGAGTGGCACCAAACGGTCCTGCAAGCCCTCGGATACGAAACCTCCCCGACCGAGCTCACCGTTCACCGTGCCGGCCGCAAGCACACCCTCACCGCCGCCTATCACGGTCACGGAATCATCGCCCTTGACTGCGGCTGGTCCGCTGACAACGATGCCGCCCTCGACGCTGACGGCGCCGGGCGCCTGCTGTCACCCCTGCACGTCTCCGCCGGCGACTCGTACACATCTGGTGCGGCTCTGACCTCGTGGCTGTTCCAGAGCGAGCTCGGGAAAGAAGGCGGTCCGCACCCGCGATTCATCCTGCTGCTGTGCGGCGGAGTGATCCTGCTCGCCGACCGTCATGCCTGGAACGAAGGCCGTTATCTCGCCGTCAACCT
Organism: Nonomuraea antri; assembly: GCF_013283785.1. Taxonomy (GTDB): domain Bacteria; phylum Actinomycetota; class Actinomycetes; order Streptosporangiales; family Streptosporangiaceae; genus Nonomuraea; species Nonomuraea antri. The sequence continues at coordinate 4,508 of NZ_JABCPZ010000052.1, read as the reverse complement.
CGACGGCGCGCTGGAACGCAACGACCGCAGCCAACTCGGCGAGCTTTCCACCATTGCCGCCCTGTTCAGCCTCGACATGCTGCGCCCTGGCGAGAACGACCAAAGCCGCGGGATCGATGCCCTGCTCAAGGCCTCCGGCGACAACGCGGTCGGCGTCTCCGGCGAACTGCGCTATGGCCTGCAGCGCTCAGTTGAGATCATCGCCAACGAAGTCCTGCGGCGGATGGCAGAGCCGGGAAACAACGTCACCCCCGCCGACCTCGAAAGCCCCAAGATTCCCTTCGCCAAGGAACTCACCCGCGAAGCGCTGCGCTACCTGTACCGCATCCTGTTCCTGCTGTACGCGGAAGCTCGTCCCGAACTGGGCATCCTCCCCGCCGACGATGGATCGTACGAAGCTGGCTACTCCATGGCCCGCCTGCGGGAGCTAGTGGCGCGTGATGAGGTACTAGTCGAAGAGCAGGCCAAGACCGGCTTCCACCTATACGCGTCCCTCGATGTCCTGTTCAACAAGGTCAACTTCGGTCACCGCCCGTACGGCTCGGAGCCCGACGACAATCAGCCCGGTGATGACGAGGAGACCCGCCAGGCCAAGGCCGCCCGCCGCAGCGACGACCGCGGCCTGCGTTTCGAACCGCTCCGCAGCGAACTCTTCGAGCCGACCGCCATCCGGCTGATCGGCACCAGCCTCCTGGACCCGCACTCCGACGAGGACAACGAACCGCGCTGGCTCGACCTGCGCTTGCGCAATGAAGCCCTCCACGAGGTGCTGCGCCTGCTCACCATGAAGAAGGGCAAGCGCGGCGAACGCGGCGGCTTTGTCTCCTACCGGAACCTTGGCATCAATCAGCTGGGCGCTGTCTACGAGGGGTTGATGTCCTATACCGGCATCATCGCTGACCAAGAGCTGTGCGAGGTGGCCAAGGGCGGTGACCCTGATAAGGGTTCCTGGCTCATCCCATCGCACCACCAGGACCAGTACCCCGACAAGACCCTCGTCCACTACGGCGAAGAGGACGCCCGCAAGGGCTTGCGCGGCCCTAGGAAGTACGACAAGGACTCCTTCGTCTACCGGCTTGCTGGCCGCGACCGACAAATCTCTGCCTCGTACTACACCCCCGAATCGCTGACCAAGGTCACGGTAGAGCTCACCCTCAAGAACCGCCTGGACCAGGAGCGAGACGAGAACGGCGACGTTATCAGGACACGAGCTTCCGAGCTGCTGAAGTACAAGATCTGCGAACCGGCGCTCGGTTCCGGCGCATTCCTTAACGAAGCCATCAATCAGGTTGCTGACGAGTATCTGCGTCGCCGTCAGGAGGAGCTTGGCATCACCATCTCGACGACCGACGCAATCATTGAAAAGCAGAAGGTCAAAGCGTACATCGCCTTGCACAACGCCTATGGCGTCGACCTCAACGCAACTGGTGTCGAGTTGGCCGAGATTTCGCTGTGGCTCAACACCATGCACCCTGGCATGCGCGCTCCTTGGTTTGGTCTGCACCTGCGCCGCGGCAACTCGCTCATCGGTGCGCGCCGCGCCGTTTATGAGGGAGACGACGTTGCGAGCAACGAGAAGGCTTGGCTGAAGTCCAAGGGCACCCTCGCACCAACCCCACTCCCCCTCCTCAAGGGTGGCGAGTCACAGCAAGTGCCAGACAATGCCGTGCACCAGTTTCTGCTGCCAAGCCCCGGGTGGGCGGCGGTCGCAGGCTCGACGGAGGCAAAGGAATTCGCCAAGAAAGGCGTGGAGCAACTTGCCGCCTGGAAGAAGGGGATCCTCCATCGCCCCCAGCGCAGCACTGCACACCTCAACAAGGACGGCAGTCCCAAGCTTGACGCCAAGACCAAGCAGCCAAAGCAGGAAGCGCGCTCACAGTTCACACGGTTTCGGGACGCTGCCCGGCGGGTCGAATTCCTCTGGTCGGCTGTCGTCAAGCGCATGGAACTCTCCGAGAAGGAAATCGCGCGCCGGATTGATGTATGGCAGGCTAATCCTGCGGATCCCGAGTACGCGTTCCTTCAGTACCCCAGCCAGGTGGTTCCAAAGGAAAAGGTCCTGGAGGATCTCTTCAACGCCGTCGACACCCCGTACTGGCGTCTAAAGACGGTCATGGACGCCTGGTGTGCCCTGTGGTTCTGGCCAGTCCACAAAACCGGTCTGCTGGACGGGACCGACAGCGAGTACGCGGTAGGCACAGTGGTAGGTGACGCGGAGGCTCTTCGCGATGCGCTCGGTGGGATGTCCTTAGCAGGGGAGAAAGTACACGTCGAGGAGACTCCCGAGCCACAGACCATTCCGGCGCCGACGCCCCCACCGCAATTCGTTGAGGCGATGGCCCTATTCGCAGTGGGGCCTGAACAATCTACCATCTGGGATCTGGAATCCACCGCGGATGCCGACGCGGTTGTGGAGTTGAAAAAGGTTGGATCGACGGCGACGAAGAAAGCGATGAGACCGAAGGCGCCGCCAAGACGACGGATAGTGCCGCTCAAGGGCCTAGACGACTGGCTTGAGTTCCTGGAAGCCATGCTGGGCACTTCCGATGTGCCGGAAGGCACCCTCCTCGACACCTCCAAGAGCCTCGATGAACTGAAGGAGTTCGAAGAGGCACTTCCCCACTTCATGGGAATGGACCTTGGGAACCCGGAGGACCGATTCCCATGGCTCCGGACGGTGCGTGACATCGCGGAAGAGCAGGGCTTCCTACATTGGGAGCTGGAGTTCGCCCTCGTCTTCGCACGTAACGGCGGCTTCGACCTCCAGGTGGGAAACCCGCCCTGGGTGAGGCCAGAGTGGAAGGAGGACTCAGTCCTCGCCGAGTACGAGCCATGGTTCATGCTCACCGAAAAGCCATCGGCTGCAGAGAAAAAACGGCGGCGCAACGCCGAGCTCGCGAAGCCTGAAGTGGCTTCCTACTTGTTGGCTGAGATGACGTCGACTATCACCAACGCCGACTATCTATCGGCTCCCCACGTGTATCCACTCATCGCAGGCAGCCAACCAGACCTCTATCGTGCCTTCATGTGCCAGACGTGGGATCATACCGCACCCCATGGGAGCGTCGGGCTCATCCACCCGGACACACACTTCAACGGCGAAAAGGAGGCCGCCCTCAGAGAAGCAGCGTATCGACGGCTCCGCGTGCATGCGGACTTCGTCAACGCCGGCAACCGCTTCTTCCCGCCCCCTGTCGGTCGATCCAGCCACTTCGGTGTCCATATCTACGGGGGGAGCGGCGAGATCTCCTTCAGCCATCTGTCTTGGATCTTCTCCATTGACTCACTACGCCTATCGGCCGCCCACGATGGCAGCGGCGACGCACCCGGTGTCAAGTTCCAGGGCACCTGGGACGAACGCCCGCACAAGCAGCGCATCATCCATGTCACACCGCACACCTTGGCCCGGTGGCAGCAGATGTCAGGCGAACAGGATGTGCCGGTAGAGCAAGCTCCCTTACTCACACCGGTAAGCACGGCGGAAGACCCCGCGATCGACGCACTAGCAGCGTACTCAATACGACTTGGTGCAATCGATCCACCAATCAGTCGTGGCTACGACGAGAGTGGCGCAAAGAAGTCTAAATATGGCCCAGACAAAGACGCTCCGCTCATCGACTACAACAGGAACCGAGAGAGCCGTAAGGACTACCAGGCTGATTCATGGGATGAAGTCATTCTCAAGGGTCCGCAACTCGGGGTGGCAAATCCACTTTTCAAGCAGCCTAGCCAAGGTGCTGGCGAAGTGCGCGGACTCAATCATGAGGAAATCCCATCGAATGCTGTACCTGAATCCGAGTATCGTCCCGCGGCAGACGAAGCTACGTATCGTGCCGCACAAGATCGATGGCTGGATCGGGTACGACTAGAGGAGCTGCGCACCTCACCGCAGAAGATCTCCGCAATTCGGTCGATATTGGCAGAACAGCTAAACTGTCCAGAGAAGGAGATCACAAGCGAAAAAATGGAGGAGTCCTTTGCCAGAATAGCAACGAGACCGTACACAGAGTTTTACCGCTTGGCCTGGCGGCGAAAGATTGCCCCTGACACTGAGCGCGCCCTGTTTGCAGCAATTATCCCTCCGGGTCCAACTCATGTTGACAGTGTCCATAGCTTGACAATGCCTACTCCAAGAGAGACCGCGCTATTGGCTGGTTTCTGGGCGTCACTTCCGCTGGACTATTTCCTGCGCACAACTGGCCGAGACGATCTTCGGGTTGCAGGAGCGCACTCAATGCCAGTTCCACAACTCGCTCATCCTCTCGCCCCTGCTCTTCTTCTCCGCATCCTGCGTCTGAACTGCCTCACCACCGCCCATGCCAACCTCTGGGAGGATCTCTACGATCATGCTTGGAGCAGTCACGAACCATGGGCTCGCCACTGAGCTGTTTTCATCCTCGGCGGGCATCTGCTGATCACAGCATGATCGCGAGTCCGGCGTTCGCCTGAAGACGCAAAGAACCCCTGGTAGACGGGTGGATCACCACAATCAACACCGTCACCACCAG
>NZ_JABCPZ010000529.1 GCF_013283785.1 Nonomuraea antri | reverse complement strand
CGCCCAGGCCACTCCCAGTGGCTGATCCCCGGGCCTCCTGGTCGAGCCCCCGTTCTAGTCGAGCCCCCGTTTGCCCGGCGCCCAGAAGGCCTTCACCTTGATCGCGTCGCGGGGCCAGCCGCGTTCGCGCATGAGGTGGTGGCGTACCGCCTGGCAGTCGCGCGCCTCACCCGCCACATAGGCCACCCCGGGACGCTCCGGCAGCTCCAGCTCCCGCACCCGGCCCGCCAGCCCCCCGGCCTCCGGGGTGGTCTCCACCGCGGCCAGTTCCCCGGCTCTCGGGAGCGGCAGCCCCGCGGTGGCGACCGCGCCGAACACCCGGGCCGCGGGCGGCAGCGCCCGCAACATGGCGCCGAACGCCGGCGCCGCCGTCTCGTCGCCCGCGAAGAGGTGGTACGGCGCTTCGTCACGCGGCAGGAGCCGTCCCTCGGGCCTGGTGAACGCCACCTGCTGCCCGATGCTCGCCGTCCTGGCCCAGAGCGCGCCCGGGCCGGCCTGGGGGTGGTCGAGCACACACAGGTCGAGCCGTCCGCGCGGGTCGTAGTCCCAGACGGAGTAGGTGCGCAGGACGTCCTTGAAGCCGCTCAGCCAGGTACGCAGCGCCATCAGGTCCGTCACCAGCACGCGGACGTGCTGCCCGGGTCGCCACGGCAGACCCGGCACGCCCGAGATCGCGATGCGGCGCACGCGCGGGGCGACCTGCTCGACCTCCTCGACCGTGCCGGTGACCATGATCAGATCCAACAGGCTCATCGCGCCACCTCCGTCCGGGGCGGACGTGCGGGTGAATCCTGGGCGGCCGTGCCGGCCGGTGATCGGTAGCTGTTGCTCATGCCGGCCACGATGAAGGTTAATGTGCACATGAAGTCAAGTGGCATGACCATCGGCGAACTGGCCGGGCGGTTCGGGCTGCCCACGCACGTGCTGCGGCACTGGGAGAGCGTCGGCCTGCTGAACCCCGACCGCCACGAGAGCGGCCACCGCCGCTACGGCCCGGCGGACCTGCGGCGCATCGCCATGATCCTGATGGGCAAGGACGCGGGGCTGGGGCTGCCGGCGATACGCGAGCTGTTCTCGTCGGGGAACCCGATGGACCACGACGGGGTGCTCAGGGAGCACCTGGAGGTGCTGGAACGCCGGATCGCCGATGCGCAGGCGGCCAAGACGATGATCGAGCACGCGTTGGCCTGCCCGAACCCCTTCGACACCTGCCCCCACGCCAACGCCCAGATCGAGGCCCGCATCCCACCACCCGGGGCTCCGTCCCCACCACTTACACCCGCCCACCACCTCAGCCCCTGACCCTGGCTTCAGCGGCTTTCCCTCACAGGCCGCCGCCTCCCGGTGGCCTGCCTCCCTGATGGCCCGCCTTCCGGTGGCCGCCTCCCGGCGATCCGCCTCCCGGTAGCCCGCCTCCCGGTGGCCCGCCTCCCGGTGGCCCGCCTTCCGG
>NZ_JABCPZ010000528.1 GCF_013283785.1 Nonomuraea antri | reverse complement strand
CTCCTGCTGATGTGTCGGTTTACGCCTGGCCGGGTGAGGGGTGGGAGCGGGCGGCGGCGTTCTGCAGGAGTGCTCGGCAGAGGTCACCGAGATCCTGGCCCGCCGCCTCCGCGGCCATCGGGAGCAGCGAGGTCTCGGTCATGCCCGGCGCGACGTTCACCTCCAGGAAGTACGGATTCCCTGAGCGGTCGACGATGAGATCGGTACGGGAGACGTCACGCAGACCGAGCGCCGTATGGGCGGTGACCGCGGTCTGGGCACATGCGGCGGCCGCCTCGGGGGACAGCCGAGCCGGGGCGAAGAACTCGGTGTGGCCGGCGGTGTAGCGGGCGGCGTAGTCGTACACGCCTTCGTCCGGCACGATCTCCACGGCCGGGAGCGCGACGGGACCGTGACCGAGGTCCACCACGGAGACGGACACCTCCACACCGTCGATGTAGCGCTCGATCAGCGCCGTGTCGCCGTAGGCGAAGCAGCCGACCATGGCGGCGGGCAACTCCTCCGCGGTACGGACGATCGAAGCGCCCAGCGCGGAACCGCCACGGGCTGGCTTGACGAAGAGGGGGAGACCGAGCTGTTCGACGATACGTCCGAGCACGGCGGTGGCACCGAGGTCGTGGAACGTCTCCTTGGGCAGCGTGACCGACTCGGGCGTCAGCACGCCGACCGATCGGACGACGGCCTTGGCGGTCGGCTTGTCGAACGCCACCCGGCAGGCGTCGGGGTCGGCACCGACGTACGGGACGTTCAGCAGTTCGAGGACTGAGCGGATGGCGCCGTCCTCGCCGGCGCCGCCGTGGAGCGTCACGAACACCGCGTCCGGCGGATCGGCCAGGATCGACGGCACCAGAGACGCGTCGGTGTCGCGCGCCTCCACATCGATGCCGGCCGCCCGCAGCACCTCGCTCACCCGGCGACCGGAGCGCAGGGACACCTCACGCTCGTAGGAGAGGCCGCCGGCCAGTACGAGCACATGGCCCAGATCGCTCATCACATCTCCTCCGCTGATCGCACGCTGTCCAACCGTACCGGCGTCAGGGGTTAGGGGGGTACGGGAGGCGGTTCATCCCGCGATGCACTTTGTCGGAGGGAGAGGTCTCCGGTGCGGAGTCCACCGTTTCCGGCTCTTCGGCGTGAGGCGCTTAAGCACTCCTGACGCGGAGAACCGCGCGTTGCAAGTCAGGTGGACGGGCATCGAGGGGCGGTCGGCTGGCAGTGCGATCGGGTGGGTGAATCGGCGGGACGGACGGAAGAGGTCCGGAGCGTGGAGGCCCTGGGTGGGCGAAGCGGCCCGGCCGGTAGAAGACGCCGGATAGGTAGAGGCGGCTTGGTGGGTGGAGGAGGTCCGGAGAGCGGAAGAGGATGGAGGGTGGAGGCGCCGGGTGGATGAAGTGGCCGGGCGGGTGGAAGAGGTTCGGCGGGTGGAAGGCGCCGGGTAGGTAGAGGCGGTCT
>NZ_JABCPZ010000527.1 GCF_013283785.1 Nonomuraea antri | reverse complement strand
GGCTCCGGGGGCGGATCCTTCGGCGGTTCAAGGGGAGGCTTGGGGGCGGCTCCTTCGGCAGTTCTGTCGGTGGGCTCTGGCACAGTTGCGGCCATGGAGATGACGGGGTTCTGGGATCTGGTCGAGGCCTCCGCCCTGGCCTCCGACGATCCCGCCGAGCGCGCCAACTGGCTGGTCGGGCAACTGGCCGCCCGGTCCGCCGACGAGGTGGTGGACTTCCACCTGCACCGGCTCACACTGAGCGAACGCGCGAGCACCCTCCGGGCCGAGGCCGACCGGGTCCTGGGCCGCTGCTCGGACGACAGGTTCCAGCGTTTCGTCCAGTGGGCGATCGGCCAGGGCGAGACCTGGTTCACCCACCTGATCACCTCCCCCGGCCCCGCCCTGGCCGGGTTCCCCGGCTCCGGCAGGCGAGCGTCCGCATTGGGTTGGGAACAGTTGCTGTACGTGGCCCCGCGAGCGTATCGGCAGGTCACAGGCAGAGCGAACAGCCTCCTAGACCCGACACCGAGTATGACCGGCGCCGCATTGACAGCTGAACGAGCCGTAACCCCCCAGCCTTCGCTGAGACGACCACACCGGCCAGATCACACCACATCACCACCGGCGCCAGCGACCGTCCCAGAGGGCTTTGGGTTACCCCCGAAACGCCAATAGAACGCCGGGACACGACACGCACCGCGTCGACAACCCGCCACCACCGGAACGACCCAACCGGAGAAGCCCTTCCCTCGCTACCCAAGACCTGGCCTGAGGCGCGCCGGACCTCAGCGAACCGCCCAGTCGGTGCCGATGGCCGAGCACGGCCGAGTGCGGGCCAGGCCCAACAGCCGAGGCGGCACGGTGGCCCATGCAACCCGAGGAAGCGCCTGGCCCCCGAGAGGGCGGCGAGCGCGCAAGGGGGCACCGGACCGCCCCGAACAGCCGAGGAAGCGCGGCGGACCATGCGGCTCGAGCGAGCGCCTGGCCACGCCTTCCCCGAGAGTGCGGCAAGCGGGCGAGTAGGCGCCGAACTGTCCCGAACAACCGAGGGGCGCGTGTGGGCCATACGGCTTGAGAGAGCACTGGCCGTCCCTCCCTCCTCGCTACCTCCTCACCTCAGGAAGCGGCGAGGAGACGGTGGCTGGCCGATGGAGCGCCTACCACCCAGCAGCGACAGAGGCAACAGCATGGCAACTGGGATGGCAGCAGCAGGAGCGGCAGCATCCGGGGTGCCCAGCGCGACGCAAACCGGCGGCGGCGATCCCAGGCCGGCCCCATTGCCAGGGTGGCGGGGCAGCGGCAGTGCAGTGCAGCGGCAAACGGCAGCAGCGATCCCGGGCCGGTCCCCTTGCCGGGGTGGCAGGGCAGCGGAAGGGGCGGCAGCAGCGGTGCGGCCGACAAAGCGGCAGCGGCTGGGACGCCTGCCATCCAGCGGCGGCCCGCCAGTCGGTCCCGTTGCCGGGTGGCGTGGGTGCGAGGTCAGGG
>NZ_JABCPZ010000526.1 GCF_013283785.1 Nonomuraea antri | reverse complement strand
CCGGCGGCAGGGTTTCTCACCCTGCATTCGCTACTCATGCCTGCATTCTCACTCGCACAGCCTCCACAACTAGATCACTCTGCTGCTTCACCGGCTGCACGACGCTCCCCTACCCACCAACAGCGCATAGCTGTCAGTGCCACGACTTCGGCGGTGTACTTGAGCCCCGCTACATTGTCGGCGCGGAATCACTTGACCAGTGAGCTATTACGCACTCTTTCAAGGGTGGCTGCTTCTAAGCCAACCTCCTGGTTGTCTCTGCGACTCCACATCCTTTCCCACTTAGCACACGCTTAGGGGCCTTAGTCGGTGATCTGGGCTGTTTCCCTCTCGACTACGAACCTTATCGCCCGCAGTCTCACTGCCACGCTCTCACTTACCGGCATTCGGAGTTTGGCTGACGTCAGTAACCTTGTCGGGCCCATCGGCCATCCAGTGCTCTACCTCCGGCAAGAAACACGCGACGCTGCACCTAAATGCATTTCGGGGAGAACCAGCTATCACGGAGTTTGATTGGCCTTTCACCCCTACACACAGGTCATCCCCCAGGTTTTCAACCCTGGTGGGTTCGGTCCTCCACCCAGTCTTACCTGAGCTTCAACCTGCCCATGCGTAGATCACTCCGCTTCGGGTCTACAGCATGCGACTCAAACGCCCTCTTCAGACTCGCTTTCGCTACGGCTCCCCCACACGGGTTAACCTCGCCACACACCATAACTCGCAGGCTCATTCTTCAAAAGGCACGCAGTCACATCACAGAAGAGCAAGCCCTTCTAAGCTCCTACGGCTTGTAGGCACACGGTTTCAGGTACTATTTCACGACCCCTCACCGGGGCACTTTTCACCTTTCCCTCACGGTACTAGTGCACTATCGGTCACCAGGGAGTATTTAGGCTTACCAGGTGGTCCTGGCAGATTCACACAGGATTTCTCGGGCCCCGTGCTACTTGGGATCCCCTCAAGAAGCCCTCAAGATTTCGCCTACCCGGCTCTCACGGTCTACGGCGCCCCTTCCCAGAGGCTTCGACTATCTCGAAGGTTTATCACTTCTTGTGGTCTCGGCAGAAACCACCAGAGGGTCCCACAACCCCGGACATGCAACGCCTGCCGGCTATCACACACGCCCGGTTTGGCCTCATCCGCTTTCGCTCACCACTACTCACGGAATCACTCTTGTTTTCTCTTCCTACGGGTACTGAGATGTTTCACTTCCCCGCGTTACCACCAACCGCCCTATACATTCAGGCGGAGGCAACACCACATGACTGGTGCTAGGTTTCCCCATTCGGACATCCCCGGATCAACGTCTGGTTGGCGACTCCCCGAGGCTTAACGCAGCCTCCCACGTCCTTCATCGGCTCCTGATGCCAAGGCATCCACCGTGTGCCCTAAAAAACTTGGCCACAAAGATGCTCGCGTCCACTATGCAAATCTCAAACAACAAACAGCGACCACCCTCCCAGACACCCATGGTGTCTGCT
>NZ_JABCPZ010000525.1 GCF_013283785.1 Nonomuraea antri | reverse complement strand
CCCTCGGACGGCCTGCCCGCCCCCTCCGACGGTTTGCCCGCTCCCTACGACGCCATGGACTCCGCCTACGCCGCCGCGCTGGCCGGCTCCCGGCTGGCCGCCTCCACCAGGGCCGCCTACCGGCGCCGGGCCGGCCACTACCTGGCCTGGCTGGCGCTCCAGGACGGCCCCGGGCTGCGCGACATGGGCGCGGCCGTCGCCGCCGCGCACGCCTACCGCCGCCACCTGGCCGGCCGGTACGCCACCCGCACGATCAACAGCGTCATGGCCGCCGTCGAGGACTTCCACGCCCGGCTGGGCCTGGGCGCCACCGGGGTCCCGCGAGAGACGGCCCCGAAGTCCCTGGCGCAGAGGACCTTGGTCCATACCGCCGGGCACCCGCGCTGAGCTGGGATGCCAGTGGAACGGAACAACCACTGATCACAGCGAGGAAAGATGACGACTCCCCACCCGCGGCCGGCGCGGCCCGCGTCGATGCTCGCCCTGGCCACACTCGGCTTCGCGGTGAACTTCTGGGCGTGGGCGCTGCTCAGCCCGCTCGGGCCGCGCTACCGGGAACTGCTGAGCCTGTCGGCCGCCGAGCAGGCGCTGCTGGTCGCCGTCCCGGTGATCGTGGGCTCGCTGGGACGGATCCCGGTGGGCGCGCTGACCGACAGGTTCGGCGGCCGGGTGATGTTCCCGCTGATCTCGGCGGCCACCATCGTGCCCGTGCTGTTCATCGGCGTGGCCGGGCAGAGCTCGCTGCCGGCGCTGCTGGCCGGCGGGTTCTTCCTGGGCATCGGCGGCACCGTGTTCGCCGTGGGCGTGCCCTTCGTCAACGCCTGGTTCCCGCCGCGCCGCCGCGGCCTGGCCATCGGGATCTTCGGTGCCGGCATGGCGGGCACCGCGATCAGCGCGCTGACCACGGTGAAGCTGGTCAAGGCCGGCGGCGCGGCGACCCCGTTCACGATCACCGCGATCGTGCTGGCCGGCTACGCCGTCGCGGCCTGGCTGCTGCTGCGCGACGCGCCCGGCCGCACGGTCGCCACGCAGCCGATCCTGGCCCGGCTCGCGGCCACCGCGAAGCTGCCGATCACCTGGCAGGCGAGCGTGCTGTACGCGGTGGCGTTCGGCGGCTACGTCGCCTTCTCCGTGTACCTGCCCGCCTACCTGCAGACCGGGTACGGCCTGGAGCAGGGCGACGCCGCCGACCGCATGGCCGGGTTCGTCGTCCTGGCGGTCGTGATGCGCCCGCTCGGCGGCTGGCTGTGCGACCGGGTCGGCTCGGTGCCGGTGCTGGGCGGCGTGTTCGCCGTCGTCGCCGTCGCGGCGGCGGTGCAGGCGCTCACACCCGCGCTGATGCCGGTGGGCACGATCGCGTTCCTGACCATGGCCGCCGCGCTCGGCGCCGGCAGCGGCGCCACGTTCGCGCTGGTCGCCCAGGTGGTCCCGGCCGACAAGGTGGGCGCGGTGACCGGGCTGGTCGGCGCGGCGGGCGGGCTGGGC
>NZ_JABCPZ010000524.1 GCF_013283785.1 Nonomuraea antri | reverse complement strand
CCCACCAGCCGCACCCGCACCTGACCAGCCGCCACCTGACGCTCCCCTCACCCCTGGCGGGCTCCTCGCCCCCGGCGAGACCTCCATGCACGGAGGGGCACCGTCCGGCGAGCAGGCCACGATCGCCGCACCGACGCCCAGTGGACCGCGTAGGCCTGGTGAACCGGTGCCCGAGGGATCGGCACTCGCCGTACCAGCACCTGCCGAACCGACGCCTAGCGGGCCGGTGCCCGGTGTGGTGCTGCTGGCCGGGGGCGGCCCGTTCGATCGTGATGGGACCGCCGGCCCGAACAAACCGCTGAAGGACCTCGCCTGGGGCCTGGCCGCCCAGGGCGTGGCGGTGCTGCGGTTCGACAAGGTGACGCACGCCCACGCCGCCCAGGTCGCCGCCGACCCCGGCTTCACGATGACCGACGAGTACGTGCCGCACGCGGTCGCCGCCGTCCGCCTGCTGCGGAGCCTGCCCGAGGTGGACCCGTCGCGGGTGTTCGTCCTGGGCCACAGCATGGGCGGCAAAGTCGCGCCCCGGGTGGCGGCCGCCGAGCCGTCCGTCGCCGGGTTGGTGGTCCTGGCCGGTGACACCCAGCCCATGCACCGGGCTGCCGTCCGCGTGCTGCGCCATCTCGCCGGGCCGGACCCGAGCCCGGAGGCGGCGGCCGCACTCGACGCGATCAGCGAGCAGGCCGCCGCGGTGGACGATCCCGGCCTGTCACCGGACACGCCCGCCTCGTCGCTGCCGTTCGGCCTGTCCGGTTCGTACTGGCTGGACCAGCGCGACTACGACCCGGTCGCCGCAGCTGCGGCGCTCGGCAAGCCGATGCTCATCCTGCAGGGCGGGCGCGACTACCAGGTGACCGTCGCCGACGACCTGCCGCGCTGGCGTACCGGGCTGGCGCACCTGCGAGACGTGACGATCTGCGTCTACGACGCCGACGACCACCTGTTCTTCCCTGGCACGGGCCCGTCGACGCCGGCCGACTACGGACGTCCGCAGCACGTGGACCTGGTCGTCGTGGCCGACGTCGCCGACTGGCTCACCCGCTGACCGTCCGCCGTGTTCTTCTGATCGCCACGCCGAGGGCGAGGGCCGCGTATACGCACGTCACGGCCAGTCCTGCCGGTGGCGGGAGCGGGTAGTGGCCGCCGATCAGCGACTGATCCACGTCCACGTGCGCGAACACCGGGACGCTCTGGATGATCGCGAACCCGGCGGCCGGAGTGACCGTCAGCAGCCACGGCACCAGTCCCGCGACCGCCAGCAGATGGGGCACGACGACCACGGCGATACTCAGCCCGATGGCGACCGTCGCCCGCTTGACCAGCGCGGCCAGGCCCACGGCCAGCACGGCTGCGGCCGCGGTCAGCACCCCGTAGCCGACCACCATCCGAAGTACGGTGGCCGGGGCGATCGGCTGGATCGGGTTCTGATACGCCCGCAAAATCGCCAGCCCGACCGGAACCACCACCCCCGACGCCACCAACCTGTTTCTG